>JBKPSY010000001.1:0-7822 GCA_046735235.1 Acidobacteriota bacterium
CGTCCAGAAGGAACACGTCTACATGCTCGCCGCTGGCAGCAAAGTCGCGCTGCCGGTCATCCCCCCGCCGCTCAGGAACCACGGCAACCACATCGTCTCGCTGAATCGGTTCACGCGATGGATGGCGACGCGTGTGGAGGAGACCGGGATCGACTTCTTCACCGGCTTTGCCGGCGTCGAGGTGTTGTGGGACGGCACGCGCGTGTCGGGCGTTCGCACGGGCGACCGCGGCGTCGACAAGGAGGGCCGGCCGAAGGCAGCCTTCGAGGCCGGCGTGGACATCCGCGCGAAGGTCACCATCTTCTGCGACGGTGTCCGCGGCAACCTGACCAAGCAGTTGCTGGCGACGCTGCCGCTGGCGGAAGGGCGGGAGCCCCAGCAGTACGCCATCGGAATCAAGGAGCTCTGGGAAGTGCCACCGGACCGCCTACCCGCCGGCACGGTGATGCACACGCTCGGCTACCCGCTCAGGATGGAGGAGTTTGGCGGCGCCTTCGTCTACGCGATGCCGGAAGGACGCATCTCTCTCGGGTTGGTCGTCGGCCTCGACTATCGGGATCCGCTGTTCGATCCCTACGCGGCGTTTCAGCACCTGAAGCAACATCCGCTCATCGCGGATCTGCTGGCTGGCGGACAGCGGGTGAAGTACGGCGCGAAAGCGCTGCCGGAAAGCGGCTGGAACAGCGTCCCGCAACCCTGGATGGACGGCGGCCTGATTGCCGGCGACGCGGGCGCGTTCCTGAACTCGTTCCGACTGAAGGGCATCCATCTGGCGATGAAAACAGGGATGCTCGCGGCCGAGACGGCGTTCGACGCGGTGCGCGCGGGCGACACGTCGGGCACGGCGCTTCGGGCGTATCAGGATCGGATCGATCGAAGCTGGGTGCGCGAGGAGCTGTACCCCGTGCGCAACGTCCACCAGGCCTTCAACCATGGCCTGCTGGCCGGCCTGACGTTCTCGGCGCTGACGGTGGCAACGGGCGGTCGGATCCCGGTGCGGCTGCACGGCGAGCCCGGTCACGAGATGATGAAGACCCGCGCCGAATACTACGGGTCGACGCGCGGGCCGATCGCGGTGTCCAACGCCGTGAAGGCCGATCGCGTGCGCACGTTCGACAAGGTCACGTCCGTGCACTTCTCGGGCACGCGGCACGACGAGGATCAGCCGGTGCACCTGCTCGTGCAGACCGACGTCTGCTACAGCCGCTGCGGAGAGGAGTACGGGCACCCGTGCCAGCGGTTCTGTCCCGCCAACGTCTACGAGATGCTGACGAACCCCGACGGCACGAAGCGACTGCAGATCAACGCGTCGAACTGCGTCCACTGCAAGACGTGCGACATCATGGATCCGTACCAGGTCATCACGTGGGTGCCGCCCGAAGGTGGCGGCGGTCCGCAGTACGACGGGCTGTGAGCGCTCCCGAGCCGAACTGGAAAGCGTCCCGCAGCCTGCGAGCGAAGGCGTCGCTCATCGGCGCGGTCGGCTATCCCACGATCCGGCTGCTGGGCCTGTCATGGCGCTTCGTCGTCGACGGCCACGAACACCTCGATCGGGTGAAGGCGCAGGGGCAGTTCCCGGTGATGGCGTTCTGGCACGGCCGCATCCTGCCGTCGATTTATTTCTTCCGCGACCGCGACATCGTCGTCATCACGAGCGACAACTTCGACGGTGAGTGGACGGCCAAGATCATCCACCGGTTCGGCTACACCACCGCGCGCGGATCGACGTCGCGCAACGCGGCGAGGGCGGCGCTCCGGGCGAAGCGTCGCATGGAAGAGGGGCACGCGGTCGGCATCACCGTCGACGGTCCGCGCGGTCCGGCGCTGGTGGTGCAGCCCGGTGCGCTGTGGCTGGCCAAGTCGACGGGCAACCCCATTGTCCCGTTTCACATCGAGGCGCGATCGCACTGGACGGCCCCCAGCTGGGACGCCTCCCAGATCCCCTATCCGTTCAGCCGTGTTGCGGTCGTGTTCGGCGAGCCGTTCCATGTGCCGGCTGATGCGGACGAGGCCGCACTCGAGGCCGCGCGCGTCGAGCTCGGCGAGCGGATGCTGGCGCTCAAACCGCGTGCGCTCGCGCTCGCCGGTGGCGGCAGCGCTTCAGCCCTGCAGGTCGGGTAGCCGATGCCCTTCGTGATTGTCACGTCCGACGATTTCGCCGACCATCTGACGCCGCCTGGCCACCCCGAGTCGCCTGAGCGCGCCGAGATCCTCGCCGGCGTTGCCGAGCGCGCGCGCGAGCGCGGCGTACCCATCGTCGAGCCGCGGGAGGCAAGCGACGCCGAGCTGACGCGCGTGCACACGTGGTCGCATGTCGCGGCGATCGAGGCCACCCGGGGCCGGTCCGTGATGATCGACGACGACACGTTCACCTCTCCGGACACCGGGCGCATCGCGCGCCTCGCGGCCGGCGCGGCCGTTACCGGCGTCGAGAAGGGAAGCGACGCGCTCGTCCTGGTCCGGCCGCCGGGGCACCACGCCGAGCCGGGGCAGGCGATGGGATTCTGCTTCTACAACAACGTCGCAATTGCGGCTGCCGCCGCACGGGCGGCCGGCGCGGCACGCGTCGCCGTCGTCGACATCGACGTCCACCACGGCAACGGCACCGAACGGATGTTCTACGGCGACCGCTCGGTGCTCTTCGTCTCGACTCACCAATGGCCGCTCTATCCGGGGACGGGTGCGGCCACAGACATCGGCAGCGGAGAGGGTCTCGGGCATACCGTCAACATCCCGATCGAGGCCGGCGCCACCGACGGCGACTACCTGGAGATCCTCGACGCCGTCGTCGCGCCCGTGCTGGCGGACTACGCGCCGGAGCTCGTGATCGTCTCGGCGGGCTTCGACGCCCACGAAGACGATCCGCTCGCCCAGATGCGATTGACGACGCCCGGCTACCGGGCGGTGGCGGCACGGCTGCGCGACGCGGCGCGTCAGGCCAACTGCCCGATCGTGTTCGTCACCGAGGGCGGCTATGCGCTCGGCGCGCTCGCCGCGTCGCTCGACGCGGTCGTCGACGTGCTGCGCGGCGAGGACGCCCCGCGCGAACTGCCGACGCGGCCGTCCACCGGACGCGGCGCGCGTGCGATTGCCGCGGTGCGCGCGGCCCAGGGCGCGCGGTGGCGTAGTCTATAATTCCTGAGTGGCTGTCTATCGACCGCAGGACCTCGATCGCAAATGGCAGCAGCGTTGGAATGAAACGCGCGCGTTCGAGCCCACCGAGGATCCTGGAAAACCGAAGTTCTACTGCCTCGAGATGTTCGCGTACCCGTCGGGGCACGCGCACGTCGGTCACGTCCGCAACTACATCATCGGCGACGTGATCGCGCGCACGAAGCGCGTGCGCGGCTTCAACGTGCTGCATCCCTTCGGCTGGGACGCCTTCGGCCTGCCCGCGGAGAATGCGGCGATCAAGAGCGGCATCCATCCGGCCGAGTCGACCTTCGCGAACATCGCCCACATGAAGGGGCAGCTCCAGCGCCTCGGCATCAGCTACTCGTGGGATCGCGAGCTGGCGACCTGCACACCCGAGTACTACCGCTGGAACCAGTGGCTGTTCAACCGGATGTTCGAGAAGGGCCTCGCGTACCGGCGGCGCTCGACGGTCAACTGGTGTCCGGTCGATCTCACGGTGCTCGCCAACGAGCAGGTCGTGGACGGCGCGTGCTGGCGCTGCGGCACGGCCGTCGTCCAGCGCGACCTCGAACAGTGGTTCCTCCGCATCACGGCCTACGCCGACGAACTGCTCAACGGCCTCGACACCCTGACGAAGTGGCCGGAGAAGGTCCTCACGATGCAGCGGAACTGGATCGGGCGATCGGAAGGCGCCCGGGTCAAGTTCGCGATTGCCCCCGGGGCTGACCTCGGTACCGACGCGATCGAGGTCTTCACGACGCGCATCGACACGATCTATGGCGCGACGTTCGTGCTGATCGCGCCGGAGCTGCCGATTGCCGATCGGCTGGCGGCGGCCAGTGCCGACCCGGCCACGTTCAAGGAACGGCTGCGCCGATTCCGCACGCAGGAACGGACTGCGCGCGTGTCAGGCGAAGTGGAGAAAGAGGGCTTCTTCACGGGGCGGCATGCGATCAACCCGTTCACGGGCGAGCAGGTGCCGATCTGGGTGGCGAACTTCGTGCTCGGCGAGTACGGCACGGGCGGCGTCATGGCCGTGCCCGCGCATGACGAGCGCGACTACGAGTTCGCCCGCAAGTACGCGCTGCCCATCCGCGTGGTGGTGCGGCCGGCGGACGGCGATGCCGCCGAGCCGGCCTCGATGACCGCCGCCGTGTCGAACGACGGGGTGCTCGTGAACTCGGCCCCGTGGGATGGGATCCCTTCCGACACCGCGCGTGAGAAGCTCACTGCCGAAGCTCGCACTCGCGGGATCGGCGAGGGCACGGTGCAATACCGCCTCAAGGACTGGGGTATCTCGCGCCAGCGCTACTGGGGCACGCCGATTCCTGTCGTCTACTGCGAGACCGACGGCGCCCAGCCCGTGCCGGACGATCAGCTGCCGGTCGTGCTGCCGAACGTGACGGAGTTCACCGGGCGCGGCGACTCACCGCTCGCCCAGGTGCCCGAGTTCGTCAACACGACCTGTCCGAAGTGTGGCGGCCCGGCGCGGCGCGAGACCGACACGATGGACACGTTCTTCGACTCGTCGTGGTACTTCGATCGCTTCTGCGACGCGAAGAACGAGACCAAGCCCTTCGATCCGGCGAAGGTCCGCTACTGGATGCCTGTCGATTTCTACAGCGGCGGCGTCGAGCACGCGATCCTGCATCTGATTTACTCGCGCTTCTTCACGCGTGTCTACCGCGACCTCGGCATGGTCGAGCACAGCGAGCCGTTCCAGCAGCTGCTCACGCAGGGCATGGTGCTCAAAGACGGCAAGGTCATGTCGAAGTCGAAGGGCAACGTCGTCGATCCGGACCTCATGCTGCAGCAGTACGGCGCCGACGCCCTGCGGCTCTACGTGATGTTCGTCGCGCCGCCGGAGAACGAGGTAGAGTGGAGCGACACGGGCCTCGAGAGCAGCTATCGCTTCCTCGCGCGCGTCTGGCGGCTCGTGGACCACTGGTGCGACGAGGTTCGCGGGCTGAGCGGGACGCCGGCGCCGGCGTCGTTGAACGAGGCGGAGAAGGCGGTTCGGCGCGCGACACACGAGGCAATTCACGACATCACCGTAGACATCGAGGAACGGCAGCACCTGAACACCGCCGTGTCCACGATGATGAAGCTCGTCAACAAGCTGTACGAATTCAGCGGACAGACGCCGGCAGGCGCTCCGAGCCCGTTCGGAGACGGCCCGGTCGCGACCGCCGGCCGCGTCGAGACGCGCGCCGTGATGGCCGAGGCCATCGAGGCGCTCGTCGTGATGCTGTCGCCCTTTGCTCCGCACACGTGCGAGGAGCTTTGGGAACGGCTCGGCCATGAGAGCGGCCTGGCCACGGCGGCGTGGCCGGCGTACGACGCCGGCGCTGCGCGCGCAGAGGAGATCGTGGTGCCCGTGCAGGTCAACGGCAAGGTGCGAGGGCGGATCACCGTGCCGGTCGATGCCAGCGAGGCGGAGATCCGCGACAAAGCGCTCGCGGACGCGGCCGTCGCCGCCCATGTGACCGGGAAGACCGTCAAAAAGGTCATCGTGGCGCAGGGTAAGCTCGTCAGCGTGGTGGTGGCGTAATGGATCGACGCCGGTTCCTGCTCGGACTTCTGGCGACCGGCGCGGGCGGCAGCGTGGCGTGCGGCTACGCGCTGGCCGGCCATGGCACGTTCCTGCCGTCCTACATCCAGACGGTCGGCATCCCGCAGTTCGTCAACACGACGCCGTACTACGAGGTCGAGAACGTCTTCAGCCAGGACGTCCGCACCGAGTTCATCAACCGCGGCAAGTACAAGATCGTCCCCGACTCGACCGGCGTGGACGCGCTGCTGACGGGAGAGATTCTCGGCATCCTGATCGCGCCGGCCAGCTTCACCGATCAGGCGCAGGCGAGCCGCTACATCATCCAGGTCACGGCGAAGATCGAGTTCCGCGACATGCACACCAACAAGGTGATTTGGGACAACCCGCAGTGGCTGTTCCGCGAGGAATACGAGGCCTCGGCCGCGGCCGACGCGCTCGACCCGAACGCCTTTTTCGCGCAGGAAGCCAACGCGCTCGACCGTGTCGGCACCGAGTTCGCCAAGTCGGTCGTCAGCACGATTCTCGAAGCGTTCTAAGCGGACTGCGAAATGCCGGGGCTGAAGCCCCGGCCTACTGTCCGAGACTCCGCACCGCACCAGGGCGCGCCTTCAGGCCCGCCGAGGCGTTGTCCGAGACGGCGCGCGCACGGGCTGCACGTAGGGCGGGCCTCAGGCCGCCGAGCGAGGTTTAGTGCCTTCCATCCGCGCCGACGCGTTTCGCCAGCAGATCGCCCGCAAGGCGACAGATCCGGTCGTGCTCATCGTCGGCGACGACGAGCACGAGAAGACCGCGCTCGTGCTGGCGGCCGGCGACATGGTCGAGGAAGACCTTCGCGCCTTCAACGTCGAGCGGCTCTACGCGACCGACAAGTCGGTCACTCCGATGTCGGTCGTCGAAGCGGCACGCACGCTGCCGATGCTCGCCTCGCGCCGCATCGTGATCGTGCTCGGGGCGGAAAAGCTGCTCGTGCCAAAAAAGAAGGGGCCCGCTGCCGAGGACGACCAGGATGGCGGGGACGTCGAGCCGCTCATCGACTACTTCGCCTCGCCGTCGCCGGAGACGACGCTGATTCTCGTGTGCTCGCCGGGCGAAACGCCCGACGCGATTCCGCTGCCGAGGAACCTGCGCATCACCAAGGCGGTGGCCGCTGCGGCGACGGTCGTCACCTGCAGCGGCCTGGACGGCGGCAAGGACCCTTCACGCTGGGTTCAGGAGCGCGCGAAGGCGGCAGGGCTGGAGATCGACCGGCAGGCCGTGGCGAAGCTCGTGGATCTCGCCGGGGGCGACCCCGGGCGGCTCCGCGCGGACGTCGAGAAGCTGTTGCTGTTTGCGTCGGGCAGCGGGAAGGTGACCCTCGATCACGTGCGCGCCATCGCGGGCGCGCCGGTGCACCACGGCGACGACTGGGCGCTCGTGCGCGCACTGGAGCAGCAGGACGCCGCCACCGCGCTTCGCGAGCTCCAGGCGTCGCTGAACGAAGACGTCAGCCCCTTCCTGATTCTTGGCCAGATCGCCGGCTCGGTCCGCTCGCCGCGCAGCCGCTATTCGCCGCGCAGGATTCCCGCGGCGGTGGACGCGATCTTCAGAACGGATCAAGCGATGAAGTCGTCGGGCGGGGACCCGAAGGTCCTGCTCGAGCGGCTGATTGTGGAGATGTGCGGCTGAACGAATGACGGGCTGAGCGGACGGCGTGGTGTAGCGCAGGGCTTCAGCCCTGCTTGCCGTCGCTCAGCCGATCAAGGCAAGCCTGAAGGCCTGCGCTACGGTCGTCTTCTACGCGGTCTTCGCGAGTCGCTTCACGAGTCGCGACTTGTAGCGTCCGGCAGCGTTCTTGTGGACGATGCCCTTGTTGGCCATCTTGTCCATGAGCGAGACGGTCTGGTCCAGCGCCTTCTTGGCACCGGCCGTGTCGCCCGAGTCGATGGCGGCGCGGATGCTCTTCAGGGCCGTCCGCAGGGTGCTGCGCATCTGGCGGTTGTGGTCACGGCGCTTGACGTTCTGACGGTGCGCCTTGACGGCGGACGAAAGCTTTTTCTTCGGTGCCACGCGGTCTGTCCTCGTTTCCCGGGCCCATTCGCCCGGCCAGAACCTCCGATTTTAGCACAACATCCGGGCCTGCCGCCCCGTCAAAGG
>JBKPSY010000002.1:0-8124 GCA_046735235.1 Acidobacteriota bacterium
CCTCATCTTGCCTGTGGCGATTCAGATGGGAAGGTCAGTCTCGCAATCAGCGCGTCGAGTGAGGCGTGACGAGCCAAGAGCTGCCGGACAGTCGGCCAATCCGGGCAACGGTGGTCGTCCATCCAAGTCGCCGTCCGGACAGTCGATTAACCGCCCACAGGAACGTGCGCGTCGTGTCGGGCCGCACGCACAACTTTCGAGGGTTTACGGAGCCAACCCCTCGCCGTGTGAATTGGGATTATCGGCCACTGAAGCGGAAACCCAGGAACGATGAAAACTACAGTCTCGGCCACACTCTGTCTCTCTCTGGCAGCAGTCATCCCACTGGCAGCTGCTCCTAAGACTCAGGGCACTCAGGCATATAGCAATATTCGCAGCGTCACGTGGTACGAGTCCACGGTGGACTACGCGACCAGCCTGAATCATCTCCAGAACGCCATTCCTACACTGAAAGCTGAAGGCTTCAACACGGTCTGGCTCGTGACGCCGTGGGCGGCTCTGAACCCCAAGCCGCTGGCGAGTCCCTCTGTCTACAATCAGAGCAACTTCAATCGGCTGAAGCAGACAGTCCGAGCCCTGAAGAACGCCAATATGAAGGCCATCATCGGCCTGAACTATCTTGGCAACGGTTGGTCTCCCGAGGGCATCGACTACTGCACGTGGACGGAAAACCCGGTGATGTACGGCTCATTTGAAGCTTACGTCAACCAGGTGATGTCGCAACTGAGTGGGCTGGAGGACTCGGTCTACCTACTCGTGTTCACCGAGAATTCTGAGCCATGTACGCTCGACCCATACAACGATGCCCAGCAGGTCATGGCGGTACTGCGCTCGTCGATCGGCAGCATGCCGACGAGGCTGAACCAGGCGAACCGAGCCAAGTTCAAGATTGGCTACCACGATTACACCTACATTAACCTTGGCTGGGGAGATGGCGACTCTCCTGTGGCTTCACCGACGTCGTTCGACTTCATGAGTATGGTCGCGTATGGACTCGACTCAATGACCGACTCGCAGATCTCGACGGAATTGGCAGGTCGGGCGAGTAGATTCCGGACGCTGTATCCAACACTGCCACTTATCATCGGCGAATATGGCGGTGACTACTGTTGGCCATACGATGAAGAGAATCAGTCCAGGGTGGATGCGGATATCGCATCGTTCGGCCTGACCAACCAGTATGGCTCGAGTGTGTGGGAATGGATGCCTATTGGCGTTGAGTGTAATGGCTACTCGGGACTCAGCCTTACCAGACCGGACGGCTCGTCACGGCCTTCTGCGACGGCGTTGAAGTCGCTACTCCAACCTACGCCGCTGAACTGACATGCTTTAATGACCGATGACGAGAAGCCGGATCTCGCGATCCTGGGTACACGTCCTCCGCCCTGACACCGAAGGCCGGCATGAACCTCAAGATGAGCGTCCTGGCGCTCCTTCTCTTCCTGCCCACTGCCGCGGCGCCCACAACGCCGAGCGACCCTTCGCACCACGACGTTCGGTTCGTTGCTGTGGAGCCGGACGTGAAACTCGAAGTCCTCGACTGGGGCGGCACCGGTCGCGCCGTGGTGCTGCTGGCGGGCTCGGGGAACACCGCCCACGCCTTCGACGAGTTCGCGCCCAAGCTGCTCGATTGCTGCCACGTCTACGCGATCACGCGCCGCGGGTACGGCGCCTCCACGCGACCCGCCGCTGGCTACGGGTGGCAGCGCCTGGCCGATGACGTCTTTGAGGTGATCGAGCGAGAGCACATTCCTGCGCCAGTCCTCATCGGGCATTCGATGTCGGGCGGCGAGTTGACGGCGGTCGCCCACGTGCACTCGAGTCGCCTCGCGGGGCTCGTCTATCTGGATGCGCTTGGCGATCTCGAGGACGATCCGCCAGCAGACGCGGAGTGGTCCAGGCTGCAGCAGGCTTTGCCGGCCGGATTCCCTCCGCCGCCGCCGTCGTGTGCCCCGGAGGACCGACGCACGTTCGACGTGTTTCGACACTCGCTCGGATGCTCGATGCGCTTCATGTTTCCGGAATCCGAATTGCGGCAGATGTTCGAAGAGGAGACCGACGGCAGCGTTGGGGAACCGACGGCACCCGGCTGGGTCTCGCGAGCAATCGGCACAGGGCAAATCTTCCGGCGCGATTATTCGCACATCGACGTCCCCGTGCTCGCGCTCAACAACGGCCTCGCGCCTGCGGCCACGACCGACGATGCGCTGAAGGCGTTCGGATTCACTCCAAAGACTGCGGAGGATCGTGCAGCGATCGAGCGATTCATGGCGCGAAGCGCGATCGTGTTCGGACGCTGGATCACGAAACTGGAGCGCGGCGTGCCCCACCCGCGACTCGTGTACTACCCCGGTGCCGGACATTACGTCTACTTCACGCGCGAGGCCGACGTGCTCCGGGAAATTCATACATTCGTCGCCGCCCTGCCAAGATCCTGACGAGGCGCATACGTCGGCGGCGGACAGGTCGCGGACCGAGATGTAGAGGTGGCGAGGCACAAGGGGTCTCACTGCATCTGATCAGCCGGGATTGACCTGGCGCGGATCGCTGCTCGGTTTCATCCCGATGCACTGCGACGTCTGCGGTGGCAATCGAATCATTCAAAAAATCATCACTCGAGCTCTCCCAACCAGAAGTAATGCCGAATTCTGCGGTGGTACGCAACGTGCTGTTCTCTCGACGGTAGGTGCCCGGCGGCGCGCGAGCGTCGTCACGCTTCCTTGTTCAGTCGGCACGAGTGACCGCAGACATGGCCCAATCATCCCGATCGCCGAGGATCGCCAACGACGCCGACACCACCCCGTACTGGTCGACGGCGACGACGTTCCCACAATTTGCCGAGCTGAGCCACGATGCCGACGCCGATGTGGTCGTCGTTGGCGGTGGAATCACCGGCCTCACGGCTGCGTACCTCCTCGCGAAGGGCGGCCTACGCGTCATGGTGCTCGAACGCGGCCGTTGTGCCGCGACGGACACGGGCCATACCAGCGCGCACGTGACGATGGTGACCGACGCGCGCCTCAGCGAGCTGGCGAAAGGGCTCGGACGCACCCACGCGCAAGCGGTCTGGGACGCGGGGCTGGCTGCCATCGCCACGATTGACGGCATCGTTCGCGAGCACGACATCGATGCAGGCTTCGAGTGGGTGGACGGGTACCTGCACGCGCCCCGGGGCAACGACACGAGTCATGAAGCAGAGCAGCTCAACGCCGACGCGACACTGGCGGCTGAGTTGGGCTTCGATGCGGAGTACGTCGAATCGGTTCCAGTGATGAACCGGCCAGGCGTCCGCTTTGCGAATCAGGCCCGCATCCATCCGCGTCGCTATCTTGCGGGCCTGGCAAAGGTGTTCGTCGCGCTCGGCGGCCGCATCCACGAGCACTCGGAGGTGGACGAGTTCTGTGACGCCCCCCGCCGCGTGAAGGCCAATGGGCATACGGTGGCATGCGAGGACGTCGTCATCGCGACGCACAATCCGTTGGTGGGCTTCTCCGGCATGACCGGCGCCACCCTGTTCCAAACGAAGCTGGCGCTATACACCAGCTACGTCATCGCGGGCCGCGTCGCGCGTGGAGTCGTGCCTGACGCGCTGTGGTGGGACACGGCTGACCCCTACCAGTTTCTTCGCGTGGAGCCCCACCACGACCACGACGTCGTGATCTTCGGCGGCGAAGACCACAAGACGGGGCAGCAGGATGACACCGCGGCATGCTATCGACGTCTCGAAGGGCATCTGCGGACCATCGTTCCGGACGTCGAATTGACGCATCGCTGGTCGGGTCAGGTGATTGAGACGCCCGATGGCCTCCCGTACATCGGCCAAAGCGCCGATCACCAGTACTCGGCAACCGGGTACGGCGGCAACGGCCTGACATTCGGCACGCTGGCTGGCCTCATGCTCTCGGACGCGATTCTCGAACGCCCGAATCCGTGGACCGAACTGTTCGATCCGGGTCGCAAGGCGCTCACCCGCGGCCTCTGGGATTACGTGAAGGAGAACGTCGACTATCCGTATTACCTGATACGCGATCGGTTCGCCGGCGCTGCGGCGAAATCCCTTCGGGCGGTCAAACGCGGCGAGGGAAAGATCATCGAACGACGTGGCGCGAAGGTCGCGGCCTATCGCGATCCGGCCGGCGCGGTGACGCTGTGCTCCGCCATCTGCACGCACATGGGATGCACGGTGGCCTGGAACGCGGCCGAGAGGACGTGGGACTGCCCGTGTCACGGGTCGCGGTTCACGCTCGCCGGCGACGTGATCTCGGGGCCTGCCGAGTCGCCGTTGTCGCCTGTGGAGTGACGCGAGAGTGCCGGAGACAGCGGTCGGGCGTTCACGCGCCTACGCGGACGTCAATGCGGTCGTCGGCGGCTATCTGCGCGATTTGGCGTTCGCTCAATCGTCGCCGCAGAAGATGTTTGGGTACAAGCGCGCCGCGTCCGCGATCCTCTCACTCGACCTGCCCTTGACGGATCTCATCGGCCCTGACGGAGCGTTGCCGCGGATTGCCGGCATCGGGCCCGGCTCGGCCCGCATCATCCGCGAGGTTCTGGAGACCGGCGAGTCCCCGACCGTCGAAGACGCGATCGCACGAAGCGACCGCCGTACGGACATCGAGCGCCGACGCCAGCTTCGAGGGCACTTTCTCAGCCGCGCCGAAGTACGACGCGTCCTCTCAGACCGCACGTTCGCGGGACCGACACTGGAGCAGTACCGCGGCGACCTGCAAATGCATTCGGAATGGAGCGACGGCTCTCCGACAGTGCAGGCAATAGCCGACGCCTGCATGCAGCGTGGCTATCAATACGCGGCCATCACCGACCATTCATACGGGCTGAAGATCGCCGGCGGCATGTCGATGGCCGAAGCCGTGGAGCAACGAAAAGCCATCGACGCCGTCAACGCTCGGCATGGACGTCAGTTCAGGCTGCTGCAGGGCATCGAGGCGAATATCGACGCCGCTGGTCGGCTGGACCTGGCGAACGATGAGGCCGCCACCTTCGACGTGGTGTTGGCCGCGCCCCATTCCCGGCTTCGGAAGAATGAGGATCAGACGCACCGCATGCTGGCGGCAATCGCGAACCCGCGAGTGCGGATCCTGGCCCACCCGCGCGGGCGGATCACGGGCTCGCGCGCCGGGGTGATCGCCGATTGGGACGCGGTGTTCGCGTCGGCGGCGCAGCGGGGCGTGGCCATCGAGATTGACGGCGATCCGGCACGACAAGACATCGATCACACGTTGGCGAGTCGCGCCCGCGACGCAGGATGCATCTTCGCGCTCGACAGCGATGCGCACACCACCACGCAGCTCGCGTATGCCGAAACTGCAGTCGCTCATGCACGCCTTGCCGGGGTTCCCGCCGACCGCATCGTGAATTGCTGGCCACTCGACCAGCTTCTGGCGTGGCTCGCCGATCCCGCCTCGGCGCATCGCCAGTGACTCGTCGCCGCGACGCGAGTGTTCGCGTGGGAACCGCGGGGTGGTCGATTCCGCGCGCGTCGGCGTATCGGTTCTGCTCCAGGGGAACCCATCTGGAACGATACGCGCAGTCGCTTCGATGCGCCGAGATCAACTCGTCGTTCTATCGGCCGCATGCCGCGGCCACCTACGCGAAGTGGCGCGACAGTACCCCGCCAGATTTTCAGTTCGCCGTCAAGCTACCGCGGGCGATTACTCATGAACTGCGGCTGCAGGATGCCCGAGACGCGTTGGTCGCCTTCCTGACGCAGACCGACGGCCTGGCCCACAAGCGCGGGCCGATCCTGGTGCAGTTGCCGCCCTCCTTCTCATTTGACCCTGCCGTCGTCACGCCGTTCTTTGATCTGCTGCGCGCGCTGTACGAAGGGTCCGTCGTGTGCGAGCCCAGACATGCGACATGGTTCTCGCCGTCGGTCGCTTCGCTCCTCGATCACTACGGCATCTCACGAGTCGCGGCCGATCCGCCACCGGTGCCTGAAGCAGCGGTTCCCGCGGGCTGGCCGCGCGTCGCCTATTTTCGACTGCACGGCTCGCCGAGGAAGTACTGGTCACGGTATGACGACTCCTTCATCGCGACGCTTGCCGAGACTCTTCGGAGCATTCCGGGCGCCGAGGACGTGTGGTGCGTGTTCGACAACACCGCAAGTGGTGCCGCGATTGAGAATGCGTGGCAGCTGCACGAACGGCTCTGCGTGACTCCATCACCTGGTCGCGAGCGCCAATAAATAGCGGCGCCTGTCAAATTTGGGAAGCACTTCGAGATACGATTCTCGCTTTCCGGTGCCCGAACAACTCACCAAGACCATAGAAACTCTCTACCGCTCGGAATCGGGCCGGGTGCTCGCCACGCTCGTGCGCCTCCTCGGAGACCTGGACCTGGCTGAAGAGTCGATGCACGAGGCGTTCGCTGCCGCGCTGGAGTCCTGGACGCTGACCGGCATTCCGGACAAGCCACGCCCCTGGCTCATCTCGACGGCACGCTTCAAGGCCGTGGACGCCATGCGCCGGCGCGCGCGTTTCGATGGCGCGCAGAGAGATCTGATGGCCCACATCGAATCGCAGGCCACCCACGCGCTCAGCGCGGCCGAAACGATCGCGGATGAAGAAGTCGAGGACGACCGCCTCCGTCTGATTTTCACCTGCTGCCATCCCGCTCTCCCTCTGGAAGGCCAGCTCGCGCTCACTCTTCGCGAAATCTGCGGGCTGACCACGGAAGAGATTGCGAGGGCATTTCTGGTGACGCCCGCCACGCTCGCCCAACGCATCGTCCGCGCCAAGGCGAAGATTCGAGAGACACCAATTCCATACGAGGTGCCAACGCCGCAGGAGTTGCCGGAGCGGCTGGAGGCCGTGCTGCACGTCGTCTATCTCGTCTTCAACGAGGGCTACTCGGCTGGGGCGGGAGCGGAGGTGACGCGCGCCGATCTGACCGGCGAGGCCATTCGACTGGGGCGGCTGCTGGCCGAGCTCCAGCCGGAACCGGAGGTCATCGGGCTGCTTGCATTGATGTTGCTCCAGGAATCCCGTCGGGCCGCGAGAACCTCATCGACTGGAGCGCTGATTCTGCTGGACCATCAAGACCGCACGCTCTGGAACAGGGAGCAGATCGCGGAGGGAATGGCATTGGTGGAGAACGCCCTGAGCTCCCGCCGCTTCGGTGCTTACACGCTGCAGGCGGCGATCGCGGCCGTTCATGCGGAGGCGGCATCGGCCGCTGCGACCGACTGGCGGCAGATAGTGGCGATCTACAACCAGTTGGTGCGAATTCAACCATCTCCGGTCGTGCATCTCAACCGCGCCGTCGCCATCGCCATGCGCGATGGTCCAGAAGCCGGCCTGGCGCATATCGACGCGATCCTGGCCCAGGGCGACCTGGGAGATTACTACCTGGCGCATTCGGCCCGTGCGGACTTGTGCCGCAGGCTCGGCAAGACCGCCGAGGCTCGGTCCTCTTATGAGAGAGCGCTGGCGCTGACCCAACAGGAGCCAGAGCGGCAGTTCCTGCAGGAACGGATTCGGCAGCTGAAATAAATATCCGGGCGGCGTGTCGATTTTCGGTCTCCCCCACGACTATAGGGCAACAGAACGAAACGCTGCGGTTCGAAACCGCGAAAACAAGGAGAAAACGTCATGCCGCAGTATCTGGTTGCCAACTACCTCCCCGACGACTTCGACCCGTCCACCGTCACCGAAGCGATGATCGAAGAGATCCACGCGCTCAACCGCGAGTTGATTGCGGCGGGCGTGCGGAAATTCGCCTGCGGCATCGCCCCTGCAGGCAGCGCGAAGACGCTGCGGGCCCGGCCCGACGGCAAGGTGCTCGTCACCGACGGGCCGTACACCGAGACCAAGGAGCACATGGGCGGATTCTGGATCCTGGAATGCGCCGATATCGACGAGGCGCTGGGATGGGCGAAGAAGGCTGCCATCGCCTGCGACGTGGTCGGCGAGGTGCGCGAGCTTCTGTTCTACCCGGCTCCGGAGCAAGCCTCGGAATAGTCTCGGCCGGGAAAGGAGAAGGACGGTGAAGTACCTCTGTTTTGGCTACTACGACAAAGGCAAGTTCGATGGCATGACGGAGAGCGAGCGAAACGCCATGTTCGATACATGCCTTGAATATGACGACCATCTTCGCGCCAGCGGACAC
>JBKPSY010000003.1:0-17844 GCA_046735235.1 Acidobacteriota bacterium
GAGCGTACCGGGGAAGCCCTGGTCCCCGTCCGGGCTGACGTGCGTGAGGACGACCGTCGGGCCGGTTGACGAGGTCACCGGCCGCGCCTTCCAGACGTACTTGTCGAAGCCTTTCGTCCCGCCGTGCAGCGTGTTGGCGCCGTCGTTCTTCGGCAGGGTGAACGCATGCCCGTCGATGGCGAACGTGCCGCCCCCGATGCGGTTGCCGTAGCGGCCCGCGACCGCGCCGAAGAACGGGTGCGGCCCCAGGTAGCCGTCGAGAGAGTCGAAACCGAGCGCGACGTCGCCGAGCGCGCCCGTCTTGTCGGGCACCTGGATCGACACGACGATCGCGCCGAGCGTCATGATCGAGACCTTATGGCCCTTTGCGTTGGTCAGCGTGTAGAGCTCAACCGTCTCGCCGCCCTTCGTCTTGCCCCACGCCTGGCGCTCGACGCCCGCCGCGTCGGCAGCATGCGCGGCTCCCAGCATGAAGAACGGAATCAACACGGCAGTCAGGATACCTCGGGGGCTCGACATCTCGATGTGCTCCTCAGCGCTCGTCTTCGGGGGTCGGGATGAATTTCACTTTCGCCCACATTATGCTCCGGGAGGCAGGGCAAGACTGAAATTCATCCCGACCCCGATTTGGGGACGGCGCCCTGAAGGGACGCGCTACTGCAGTAGGCCGGGGCTTCAGCCCCGGCATCGATATGCCCCGATCGGCTCAACGCGGCGTGGGGTACGTTCGGCTCATGAAGCGGTCCCAGCGGCGATCGCTGACGAGTGCGCGCAGCGCCAGGAAGAAGCGCGCCGAGCGTGCGACGCGATACCGTGTCTTCGGGTGCGCCGTGGTCAGCGCCTCCTGGACGACGGTCGCGACGTCCTCGGGCGAGCCGGTCATCCGCTTGAGCGGCCCCTTTTCGTAGCTCTCGCTCGTGATACGCCCGACCTCGCGGGTGAAGTGCGCGTACGGGCCGCCGCGATGCTCCAGGCGATCGAGGCTCGCGAGGGCGACGTCGGCGAAGCCCGACCTGATCAGGCCCGGCTCGATCAGGATCACGCCGATGCCGAATCCCTGCACTTCGAAACGGAGCGCGTCGTTGAGCGCGACCAGCGCATGCTTGGACGCGTGGTAGACGCCGCCGCCAGGAAAGGTCAGGCGGCCGCCGATCGATCCGATGTTCACGATGCGTCCGGCCCTGGCGCGGCGCATGCCGGGAAGCACAAGCTGGGTGAGGCGCAGCAGGCCAAAGACGTTGGTCTCGAACTGCCTGCGGACGAGATCGATCGGCACTTCCTCGACAGGGCCGGACTGGCTGTACGCGGCGTTGTTCACGAGCGCGTCGATCTGGCCCTGCTCGCGTTCCACCGTCGCGACCGCCGCGCGCATCGACGGCTCGCTGGTCACGTCCAGCGCGAGCGCCCGCGCGCCGGCCTGGACGAGCGACTCGAGAGTCTCCGGCCGCCGCGCCGTCGCGTACACCGTCCAGCCTGCCTGCGTCATCCGCAGCGCGATCGCCGCGCCGATTCCGGATGAGCAGCCGGTGATGAGGACGGTGGGCACCCGCGAATTGTACTGGCTGCCAGCTGGCAGCGGTCGGCTGTCAGCTGTCAGCTCGCGCTTGGTTCAAGCCCTAGTGCTACACTCCGCGCATTTCCCCAGGAGGCCCCGCGTGAAGCGTCGCGATCTGCTCACCACCATTGGCGCCAGCAGCCTGTTCGGCCTGTCGGGCGGCGTTCCGGCGCGCGCCGCCGAGGCGCGGTCGTTCAGCGGCCTGACGTCGGGCGTCGGCGATCTCTATCGCCTGTCGCGCGCGAGGACACGATCGATCAGCCCCGAGAACTTCACGGGCGCAAAAGGCGGCGGTGGGCAGGCGACCGAAGGTACCGGCGCAAGAGCCGCGCGCGATCTCGGCAAAGGCTGGAAGGTCTCGCCGTCGGTCGGCATCAAGGCTGGCGAGACGTTCACGCTCGCCGACATCTCCGGTCCCGGCGCAATCCAACACATCTGGATGACTCCCACGGGGCACTGGCGCTTTCAGATCCTGCGCATCTACTGGGACGGCGAGGCGACGCCGTCGGTCGAAACGCCGGTCGGCGACTTCTTTGCGTCGGGCTGGGGCAAGCACGGCCAGATCAGCTCCCTCGCGGTCGCGGTGAATCCAGGCAGTGCCTTCAACAGCTACTGGACGATGCCGTTCAGGAAGAGCTGCCGCATGACGATCACCAACGTCGGCCCGAAAGACGTCACGCTCTACTACCAGATCACCTACGCGCTCACCGACGTGCCAGAAGACGCGGCGTACTTCCACGCGCAGTTCAGGCGCGTGAACCCGTTGCCCTACAAGGGCGTGTACACCATTCTGGACAACGTGAAAGGTGAGGGGCACTACGTCGGGACACATCTGGCCTGGGGCGTGAAGAACAACGGCTGGTGGGGCGAAGGCGAGATCAAGTTCTACATGGACGGCGACACCGACTTCCCGACGATCTGCGGCACGGGCACGGAGGACTACTTCTGCGGGTCGTACGACTTCGAGAACCAGGAGACGCATCGCTACGAGGAGTTCACGACGCCGTACACCGGCCTCTCGCTCGTCACGCGCCCCGATGGCCTCTACCAGTCGCAGGAGCGCTTCAGCCTGTATCGCTGGCACATCATGGACCCCATCCGTTTCAGCCAGGATCTTCGCGTGACGATCCAGGCGCTCGGCTGGCGCAACGATGGGACGTACCTGCCGCTTCAAGATGACATCGCGTCCACGGCGTTCTGGTATCAGGCCGAGCCGCACGCCGCGTTTCCCCCGGTGCCGCCCAGGGAAGCCCTGGAAATCATTTGAAGTGCGACGTGAGGACTGCGAAGTACGAAGTGGAGTGGGAAAGCCGCAGTCTGAAGTCGGGCGGCCCGCTCTTTGCTATAACCACGGTCGAGGCATCTTGAGACATGAGCACCATGGCTGAGCTTCGGCGAACACGCGTCGTCGCGATCGTGGTCGCGTTGGCGTGCGGGCTGTCCTCCGTCACGGCCCAAACGCGCATCGTCCCGCCGAAGAACAAGTACACGCCCGAGCAGGACGTCGAGCTTGGCGAGAAGGCGGCCGCGGAAGTCCGCTCGCAGTATCCCGTCATTACAACCCCCGAGATCCAGCGCTACATGACGCATCTCGGCCAGAGCCTCGTCGAGGCGGCGCCGCCCGAGTTGAACAACCCGGCGTTCCGCTACTCGTTCACGCCGGTGAACGTGAAAGAGATCAACGCGTTCGCGCTGCCGGGCGGGCCGATGTTCATCAACCGCGGGATGATCGACTCGGCGCACTCCGAGGGCGAGGTCGTCGGCGTCATGGCACACGAGCTGAGCCACGTGCTGCTGCGGCACGGCACGGCGAACGCCACCAAGGCGCAGGGCTTTCAGCTCGGGGCGCTCGCCGGCGCGATTGCCGGCGCGGTGGTCGGCGGCGGGATCGGATCGATCATCAGCACGGGATCACAGCTCGGCCTCGGCACATGGTTGCTGCGCTACAGCCGCGACTACGAGAAGCAGGCCGACCTCCTCGGCGTGCAGATGATGGCGCGCGCCGGCTACGACCCGCGCGACCTGGCGCGAGTGTTCGAGAACATCGAGAAGCAGGGCGGCGCCGGCAGCCCGCAGTGGATGAGCGATCACCCGAACCCGGGAAACCGATCGCAGTACATAGAGAAGGAAGCCTCGATGCTGCAGATCGCCAACGTCCGCCACGATGCAGGCGATCTCGACCACGCGAAGCAGCTGATGGCGCAACTGCCGCCGCCGATGAAGATGGCCGACGTCGAGAAGAACGCGCAGCGCGGGGGACGGAACCCCCAGGGCGGCTCCGGCGAGGGCAACACCCGGCCGGTCTCGGTCGGCGAGGTTGGACAGCCCGTGCCGCTGCCGTCGAGCGACTTCCGCACGGTCAGGGGCGGCAAGGTGGTGCAGCTGAACGTGCCGTCGAACTGGCAGGCGCTGTCGTCGACCACGTCGATCAAGTTCGTGCCGCAGAACGGCTACGGCTCGCTGAACGGGCAGACCGTCTTCACCCACGGGGCCGAAGTCGGTGTGCTCCGTCCGCAGACGCGCGATCTGGGCGCCGCCACCGACGCCCTGCTCGACTCGCTGCAGTCGACCAACCCCGAGATGAGGGAGACCGACGCGCCGCGAGAAACGCGGCTGTCGCAGCGCACGGCGATCGAGCACCATCTCGTGAACAGGTCGGCCACCGGAGCGCAGGAGCGCGTCGGCATCATCACGACCTTCCTGGCGGACGGGAGCCTGTTCTACTACGTGACCGTAGTCCCCTCGTCTGAACGCGACGCCTACGACTCGGCATTCAGGAGGATCGCGGATTCAATTCGCCTGACAGATCAGTAGGCAGTAGGCGGTTGACGGCAGTAGGGCGGGGCTAGCCCCGCCACCGCTTATCGCGGCTGCTGCTTGTTGAGGAGATACGCGCCGAGCGCGGCGAGCCCGCCGGCGATGATGACCGCGCGGATCACCCGGAAGAGGCTGATCACCCAGGCGATCCCGATCCCGAGTGCCGCCCACTGCACCCACCAGTGGCCCGGCGACGTCATCAGGTTGATCACGAAGAGAAACGCCAGGATGAGCGGTCCCATGAAGAGGAACTTCAGGGAATGCAGGGTTCTGGACACGATCGGCTCCTTGTCCGGATCTTACGGGTGACGTGCCCGCCGTGTTTCGGCGACGTCCGTAGCGCAGGCCTTCAGGCCTGCCAGCCGGCAAGGCTAAAGCCCTGCGCTACAGATGGATAACAGCCAGCTGGCCGCTACTCCAGGGGGATCTGCTTCCCGTTCTTGGCCAGCCACTGATCGAACGTCTGCAGCTCCGGGTTCAGCCGCTTCGACAGCGCGATGGGACGGTGCCCGCAGTATTCCTCTTCGAAGTCCGCCTTGAACTGGAACATGTTGCCGAGGTCGTCGGCGCCGGGAAACCCGAAGCTCCGATAGTGGTCGGGCAGCACGGCGTTGTATGCGATGGGCACGCCAAGCGCCTTCGTCATCGACGCGGCCATCTGCGCGCCGGTGAGGTGCTCGCCGGCGACGCCAATCGTCTGGCCGACGTACGTCTTGCCGGCCTTGAAGATCCCGTACGCCGCCTTCCCGAGATCCTCCACGGCGACGCTGGGCATCTTCTTGTCGCCGATCGGCAACGTCAGGGCGTACGTGCCGTCGGGGCCCTTCTTCGGGCCCGACCCGAAGAAGATGAAGTTCTCCCAGTAGAACGACGTCAGATAGAACGTCGTCGGGACGCCGAGATCGCGGAAGACCGAGTCGACTTCCGCCTTCGCGTCGAAGTGCGGCACGCGGAAGCGATCCATCAGAAGCGGCATGCGCCGGTCGTGATCGGCCATGTACTGCCGCACGTCTTCGAAGGTGGACCAGATCGCGTGCTGCACGCCGGCGGACTTGCACGCGCTGGCGAGCGCGCCGCCATGCTTGATCTCCAGATCGGGCGAGTAGTGCTCCCAGTAGAACGTCACGCAGTACGCGCCATAGGCGCCGTCGAACGCGCGCTTCAGGCTCTCCTCGTCGTCCACGTTCGCCACGACGACCTCCGCTCCCAGGTCGGCGAGCGTGCGCGCCTTGGCGCTCGACGGATCGCGCGTCAACGCGCGAACCGAATACGGGCCGTTCTTGTCCTTGAGGATGGAGTGCACCAGGCCGCTGGCCTGTGCGCCGGTCGCGCCGGCGATGGCAATGATCTTCTTGTCTGACATGCGCGTGGACCTCTGGGCCGGATTATATAATCGCGGCCGTCGCCCTACGGCGTCAGCTTCACCGGCCGCGCGTGCAGCGAGCCGCGTCTCATCGCCATTGCGTACGCGTTCGAGCAGGCCACGAAGAAGCGAGTCCCGCCGCCGCTCGATCGGTGAGGGCGTAGCCGGCAGCCGGCCTACAAATCCCGTGTTTCTGCAACGCCAGCGGCATCCGCGCGAACGCCTCCTGGCCTCCGGCGAGCTGACGCTCGAAACCGCGCCTGTCGTCCGCTCGGATTGCAGACTGCCGCCGCTCGCGCCCGCCCACATGTGTGGGCCGGGCGCGGCACTCCTCGCTGCCTTCGGCGCGGTTTCACACTGACGCCCCTCGCGTCACTCGCAGTCGGCCCGGAGGCGTCCGCCCGGATCCGCGGTCGTGCGAACCCGCCACGTCGCGAGCCACCGTCGCCGGCGACGTCAGGCGGGTCGCGGTGTCGCGGGCGAGGCGACTGGGCGCGGCGATGAGCGTCCAGTCTGAAACCGGACCGAAGGAAGCGCGGAATTCGAGGGCCGCAGCCGTGAGCGTGCGAGTCGTCTCGGTCTGCGAGGGGCGGCGGAGTAGGCTCGGCCCGATGAGCGTCAGTCTGAATTCCGCGCGGACGACAGGTCCGGTTTCGAGCCGCGATCCCCGGAGCCGCGACCGCGATACCGCGACCCGGCTGCAGTCTTACGTCTGTAGTCCGTATTCCGTAGTCACTCCGACCGCAGCGCCGTGACCGGGTCGACGACGGTCGCCTCGCGAGCGGGGAGATACGCCGCGCCGAGTGAGACTGCCAGCAGCACCAGGGACACCGCGCCGAGGACGAACGGGTCGGTCGGCTTCACGCCGAAGACCAGCGTCTCCATGTAGCGTCCAAGCGCGAGCGCCGCGACGAGGCCGATGGCGAGTCCGGCGAGCGTCCACGACAGGCTGCCGCGGACGATCAGCCGCAGCACGTCGCCAGGCTGCGCGCCGAGCGCGAGGCGGATGCCGATCTCCTGGGTCCGCTGCGTCACCGAGTAGCTGACGACTCCGGCGATCCCGACCGCCGCGAGCACGAGCGCGACCAGCGCGAACGCGCCCAGCAAGCGCATGCCGAACCGGCGCGGCGCGACCGAGTCGCCGATGATCGTCTCCATCGTGTCGACGGAGGCCACCGGCAGCTGCGGTTCGACGCTGCGAATCGCCTCCTTCACAGGCGCGGTGAACGCGGCCGGCGCGGAGGCTGTCTTCGTGACGACACTCATGAACGGCCAGGCGGCCTGGTTGTAGGCACGGATGAAGAGCGGCGGCGCCGGCCGATCGAGCCCGCGGTGACGCACGTCGCCCAGGACGCCGACGATCGTCAGCCAGTCACCGCGCGGGTCGACGCGGTCGCCGATCTGGAATCGCTTGCCGACGGCGTTCTCGTTGGGCCAATAGCGCTTCGCCATCGCCTCGTTGATCAGCGCCACCCCGGGCGCGCCGACCGTGTCGCGCTCGGTGAACTCGCGTCCCGCCTTCAGCGGGATGCCAAGCGTGCGCAGGATATTCGGGCAGGCCACCGTGTAGCTGGCGCCCGGGCGATCCTTCGGATCCGGATCGGGCCGGCCTTCGATCGCGATGCCGCGTCCCGCCATTCCGCCTGACAGGGGCAGGTGCGCGATCGCGCTGACGGACTGCACGCCAGGCACCGCTGCGACGCGCTGATCCAGCGCGCTGCAGAACTGCGCGTGCGCCGGCGGCCCGTAGTAAAGGTTCTCCTGCGGCAGCGACATCTCCATCACGAGCACGTTCTTCGGATCGAGCCCGGGGTCGACGCTGAGCAGCCGTCCGACGCTGGCGATCATCAAGCCGGCGCCGGCCAGCACCACGAGCGTCAGCGCCACTTCGGCGGCGACGAGCGCATGGCGCAGGATCGTGCGCCCGCTGCCGGTAGACCCGCGCGCGCTCTCCTTCAGCGGGTGGTTCAGATCGCTCCGCAGCGCGGCGACCGCGGGGGCGAGGCCGAAGAGGAGGCCGCTGGCCATCGAGATCGCCACGGTGAACGCGAGCACCACGCGATCGACGCCGATTTGATCGGCCGGCCTCAGCGGCGCGAATCGCAGGTCGCCGGGCAGGAGCGGCACGATCAGCGTCGTGCCCCAGACGGCGAGCAGGATGCCCGCCGCGCCGCCGAGCACGGAGAGCGCCAGGCTCTCGGTCAGCAGTTGCCGCACGAGCCTCGCTCCGCTCGCCCCAATCGCCGCGCGGATCGCCAGCTCCCGCGACCGGGCGGCCGCGCGCGCGAGCATCAGGTTCGCGACGTTGACGCACGCAATCAGCAGCACGAATCCAACCACCACGAGCATCAGGCGAAGCGCCGGCCGCAGATCGTCGACGCCGGTCTCGGCCAGCGCCTCGAGGCGGATCGTGCCGTCAGGCTGCGTGTCGGGGTTCGCGGACGCCAGCGCTCGGCCGATCGTGTCGACTTCGCTGCGCGTCTGCGCGAGCTCCACGCCAGGCTTCATCCGGCCGAGGCAGATAAACGAATGCGACCCGCGATCCTGGTCGCCCTCGGTCCATCCCGGCGGCACCCACAGCTGCCGCTCCCCGCTCCAGAACTGGAACTGGAAGCTGGCCGGCATCACGCCAACGACGGTGTACGCCTGACCGTCCATGGCGATCGTCCGGCCCACCAGCGTCGGATCCGCGCCGTAGCGTCGCGACCACAAGCCGTAACTCAGCACGACGACGCGGTCGCGTCCCGCCTGTTCCTCGTCATCGGTGAACCCGCGCCCGAGAAGCGGGGAGACGCCGAGGACGCGGAAGAAGCTCGCGGTCACGCGCAGGCCGGACACCTGCTCCGGCTCGCCGCCCGAGGTCAGGTTGTAGCCCTTGCCGGCGGAGTCGAACAGGGCGATGTCGGCGAGCGTCCGGCTCCGCGCCTTCAGGTCGCGGTAGTTGGGCAGCGAGAAGATGTTGAAGGTGTTCGGATCGGGATTGCTCGCCTTGCCTTCCCACAGCACCACGAGCCGATCCGGATTCGGAAACGGCAGCGGCCGCAGCAGCGTCGCGTTGACGATGCTGAACATCGTCGTGTTGGCGCCGATGCCGAGCGCAAGGGTCGCGACGGCGACGGCGACGAAGCCGGGGCTTCGACTCCACATGCGGGCCGCGTAGCGGATGTCATTCAGGAAGGTACGCATCGGCAGGCCAGCGGAGCAATCGGGATGCCATGGGGCGGGTCGATGGGCTTATAGGTCCATAGGTCCATAGGGCCATAGGTCCATAGGGCCATAGGGGTCCAGAGACTGCACTTCCCCATGAACCCATGGACCCATGCACCCATGCACCCATGGACTTTGTCCTGCGGTGTCCGCTTCCGGCACGAGGCCGTCCCGGAATCGGTCCGTTGACAACCGCCGGGCTGTCATTTTTCGTTCCGTTGACCGTGATCCCGGCGTCTGTCATCCTGTCGTTACATACCCGACGCCCCTCGCTCGGGTTTGCGGAGGGTATCGGATGCGGGCGATTGTCGGGATCTCCGTGGCATTGCTGGTGGCGGGCTCGAGCGGCGCGGCCGCCGCCCAGGATCTGTCGAACGGCCGTCCCCTGTTCGAGGCAGGGGCGCCCACGGCGCCCACGCCGGACATCGTCGCTTCCCCTATTCTGTTGCCCGAGCCCGGGGCATTCGATCAGCAGCCGGCCGGTCCGGCGCCCACGCCGCGGCACACGGGCATTCACGCCCTCGGCAAGGATCTCCTCGACGACTTCAAGCACTTGCCGTCGAAAGAGAATTTCATCTGGGCCGGCGTGGCAGGCGGCCTCGCGCTTGCGGTGCATCCGATCGACGACAACGTGATGCATGCCTGGGGCAACAACAACACGCTGCAGGACGTCTTCAAGCTGGGCAAGTATCTTGGCCAGTCGTACGTGCTCATTCCCACGGCGGCGACGATCTACATCTACGGACGTTCGAAGGACAAGCCCAGGGTGTCGCACGTCGGCATGGACCTGATCCAGGCGCTGTTGATGAGCGAGGCGATCGTCCAGACGCTGAAGTACACGACGCGGCGAGAGCGTCCGGATGGCAGCGGCAAAACCTCGTTCCCTTCCGGCCACTCGGCGGACACGTTCGCGTTCGCGACGGCGCTCGAGCGGCATCTGGGTTGGAAGGGCGCGGTGCCGGCCTACATCTTCTCGTCCTACGTCGCGATCTCGCGCATCCCCGACAACCGCCATTGGCTGAGCGACACGGTCTTCGGCGCCGGCGTCGGGATCATCGCCGGCCGCACGACGACGCGGCACGGGGCGAAGTACCCGGTGAGCGCAGCGATCGTGCCCGGCGGCGTCGAGATCATGTTCTCGCGCAATTACCACGCGGACTGAAGACGGACTTCGGACTTCGGACCGATGCCGCGGCTGAAGCCCCGGCCTACTGTGCCTCCACGATGCCGGGGCTGAAGCCCCGGCCTACTGCAGCAGTGCGCCCTTTCAGGGGCGCCGATCCCATTCGTGATATCTAAATCAACAGAGGGGACGTACGACCGCATGTCCAAGAGACTTTCACGCCGCACGTTCGGAACCGTCATTGGCGCTGCCGCAGTGGGCGCGTCCCAGGCGTCACGCCTGTTTGCCGCCGGGCCCGGAGCTCCGGACGCCGCGCCGGCCGCCGCCGGCGACGCCAGCGCGAGCCGCACGTTTCCGCCGGGTTTCCTCTGGGGCACCGCGACGGCGGCGTATCAGGTCGAAGGCGCGGCCACCGAGGACGGCCGCGGCCCGTCGGTGTGGGACACCTTCTCGCATACGCCGGGCAAGACCAACGCGGGCGCGACCGGCGACGTCGCCGACGACCACTACCACCGTTACAAGGACGACGTGCAGCTGATGAAGTCGCTGGGCGTGAAGGTGTATCGCTTCTCGATCGCGTGGTCACGGCTGTTCCCGACCGGCAAAGGCGCGCCGAACCCGAAGGGCATCGACTTCTACAACCGTCTGGTCGACGAGCTGGTGGCCAACGGCATCCAGCCGTTCGCGACGCTGTATCACTGGGACCTGCCGCAGGCGCTGCAGGACAACGGGGGCGGCTGGGAAAACCCCGACACGGCCAAGGCCTTCGGGGACTACGCCGGGTACGTCGCCGAGCACCTGTCGGATCGCGTCAACCATTTCTTCACGATCAACGAGTTCGGCGCCTTCGTGGAGCTCGGCTACCGCGTCGGCGTGCACGCGCCCGGCGTGAAGCTGCCGCCGGGACGCTTCAATCAGACGCGGCACAACTGTGTGCTCGGGCACGGCCTCGCGGTGCAGGCCATTCGCGCGAAGGGCAAGGCGGGCACGAAGGTCGGCCTCGCCGAGAACATGACGATCTGCGCGCCCGTCATCGAGACCGACGCGCACATCAAGGCGGCCGAAGAAGCGACGCGCCAGGTCAACGCGCAGTACATGACGGTGATCCAGGAAGGGAAATATACCGACCTGTACTTGAAGAACGCGGGCGCGGATGCGCCGAAGTTCACCGACGCGGAGCTGAAGGCCATCTCGAGCCCCCTCGACTTCGTCGGGATCAACATCTACACGCCGATCTACGTCCGCGCGGACGGCTCGCCTCAGGGCTTCGCCGTCGTCCCGCACCCGAAGTCGTTCCCGCGCATGGCTTCGCCGTGGCTGTTCGTCGGCCCCGAAGCGCTCTACTGGGGCCCGCGCCACGTCGCGAAGATCTGGAACGTCAAGGAGATCTACATCACCGAGAACGGCTGCTCATCGTCGGACATCCCGGCGGCCGACGGGCTCGTGTACGACACGGACCGCGTGATGTATCTCAGGAACTACCTCACGCAGCTCCAGCGCGCAACCGCCGACGGCGTGCCGGTGAAGGGCTACTTCTGCTGGAGCCTGATGGACAACTTCGAATGGGCCGACGGGTACACGAACCGCTTCGGCCTCCACTACGTGGACTACGACACGCAGAAGCGCACGCCGAAGCTGAGCGCGCAGTTGTACAAAGAGGTGATTGCGCAGAACCGCGTGCTGTAGGACGGAAAGAATCCACGGATTACACAGATTTCACGGATTCCTTCGAGTCATGCGGACTTCGCTGTCTTCAAAGACACTTGGATTCCGGGATTTTTGAGATTCCACTCGTGTGATCCCGACAATCTGCGTCATCGTGTCATCTGTGGTTAAACTTCAAAGTCCGGCCCTGCGGCGAAGCTCAGGGTGCGTGACAGCGATCCGGTTCGCTGAATCCTTGAAATCCCAGAATCCAGGTGTGTTTGTTCCGGTGCCCTGATGCGTATGCAGAAAATTGTCCGCACGTCGTTGCTTGCCCTTTTGATCTGCGGCATCGCTCTGGCGCGGCCGTCCGCGCAATCTCCGACCGAGAAGCGCACGCCGCCGCTCAAGAGCCTCGACGTCTCGATCATCGACCGCTCGGTCGATCCGTGCACGGACTTCTACCAATTCGCCTGCGGCGGTTGGCGCAATAACAACCCGGTGCCGTCCGACAAGGCGCGGTGGGGACGCTTCGACGAGCTGCGCGAGGTGAACCTCTGGACGCTCCGCGACATCCTCGACGCGGCATCGAAGCCGTCGCCGTCGCGCACGCCTCTCGAAGCGCAGGTCGGCGACTTCTACGCCTCGTGCATGGACCAGCCGTCGATTGACGCCGCGGGCCTCGCGCCGATTGCCGACGATCTCGCGCGCGTGTCTGGTGCGACGACCAAGGCGCAGCTCATCGACGCGATGGGGTCGCTCCGACGCCGCGGCCTCGGATCGCTCTTCTCGTTCGGCGTCGGCACCGACCTCAAGAACTCGGACGCGACGCTGATGAACGTCGACCAGGGCGGCACGTCGTTGCCGGACCGCGACTACTACCTGAAGGACGATCCGAAGAACAAGGAGATCCGCGAGCAGTACGTCGCGCACATGACGAAGATGTTCGAGATGGCCGGCGACGCGCACGACACGGCGGCCACCGAGGCGCAGGCCGTGCTCGTGCTCGAGACGAAGCTCGCATCGGCGCAGCTCGATCGCGTCGCCCGCCGCGACCCGAAGAACCGCGACAACCGCGGCACGCTGGCGACGCTGCAGGAGACGGCGCCGGCGTTCGACTTCAAGGCGTACTTCGCCGCCGCGCAGGCTCCCGGGTTCACGGACCTCAACAACGGCTGGCCGAAGTTCTTCCAGGCCATGAACGGCATCTGGGCCGACACGTCGCTCGAGGATCTCAAGACCTACGTGCGGTGGCGGCTGCTCACGCAGTCGGCGCCGATGCTCGCGTCGAAATTCGAGAAAGAGGACTTCGCGTTCTTCAGCACCCAGCTGCGCGGGATCAAGGAGCAGCCGGCGCGATGGAAGACGTGCGTCGCCAACGTCGACGGCAACCTCGGCGAGGCGCTCGGCCAGTTGTACGTCGCCAAGGCCTTCGGCGCCGACAGCAAGGCGCGGATGAAGGCGCTGGTTGACGCGCTCACCGTCGCGCTCGGCCAGGACATCAACGATCTCGACTGGATGACGCCCGAGACCAAGGCCAAGGCGATCGAGAAGCTGAAGCTGCTCGGCAAGCAGAAGATCGGCTACCCGGACAAGTGGCGCGACTACTCGTCGGTGAAGGTCGCACGCAACGAGTTCCTGAAGAACAATTCGCGCGCCGACATCTTCGAGGTGAAGCGGAACTACGACAAGCTCGGCAAGCCCGTCGACAAGACCGAGTGGGGCATGACGCCGCCGACGGTCAACGCCTACTACTCACCCCAGCTCGCCGAGATCGTGTTCCCCGCGGGAATTCTGCAGCCGCCGTTCTTCGATCGGTCCGTGGACGACGCCGTGAACTTCGGGGGTATCGGCGCAGTGATCGGCCACGAGCTGACGCACGGCTTCGACGACCAGGGCCGGAAGTTCGACGGGAAGGGCAACCTCACCGACTGGTGGACCGACGCCGACGGCAAGGCCTTCGAGGAGCGCGCCGCCTGCGTGGCCGATCAGTACTCAGGCTACTCGCCGGTGAACGACCCGAAAACCAACCAGCCCGCGCATCTGAACGGCCGGCTCACGCTCGGCGAGAACCTCGGCGACAACGGCGGCGTGCGCATCGCGTTCATGGCGCTGATGAACACGCTCAAGGGCCAGCCCCGGACCGACGTCTCGGGCTTCACGCCTGAACAGCGCTTCTTTCTCGGCTTCGCGCAGGTGTGGTGTCAGAACGCGACCGACGCCGAGTCGATGCAGCGCATCATGACCGACCCGCACTCGCCCGGCGCCTTCCGCGCCAACGGCACCCTCAGCAACATGCCCGAGTTCGCGCAGGCGTTCAGCTGCAAGCCGGGCACGCCGATGGCGCCGGTGAAGCGCTGCCGGGTGTGGTAGGAGAGGGCCGCGGCGGCACGTCTGGTGACGCCGCGGCGACGGCCGGCTTCGCCGGCACAGGCCCCGCAGGGGCCCTGTCGCGCAGAATGCGCGGCCTACGGTAGTTCCCGAATCCAAATGTTCCTGAAGCTAATCGGCTTGCTGGGGTCGCCGTGGGCCTGGAGCTTGATCGGCGCGCCGTCGAACTTCTTGTAGGTCGGCGCCCCGATGTAGGCCGTCTCGCCCTTCAGCTGGAAGTGGTTCTGCACCAGCACGCCGTTGTGGAACGCGGTCACGTACGCGGGCGTCTTCACCGTCCCGTCGGCATTGAACGTCGGCGCCGTCCAGATGACGTCGTAGACCTGCCACTCGCCGGGCTTGCGCATCGCGTTGACGAGCGGGATTGACTGCTTGTAGATGCTCGCCGCCATCCCGTTCACGTACGTCTTGTTGTTGTACGAATCGAGAATCTGCAGCTCGTAGCCGGCATCGCCCTTGCCCGTGGACGCGAGGAACAGGCCGCTATTGCCGCGCGCCTGGTTCGTGCCCTCGATGTCGGTGGGCTCCTGCCATTCGAGATGCAGTTGGTAGTCGTGGAAGCTGCGCCTGGTCTCGATGTTCCCGCCCTTCTTGTTCACCGTGACGACGCCGTCGTGCACGATCCAGGTGGCGGGGGAGCGGTCGTTGGTGGAGACCCATTCGTCGAGGTTCTTGCCGTCGAAGAGCACGATCGCGTCCGAGGGGGCGGCGCCGTTGTCGCCCGGCGTGACGACCTTCGGTTCAGGGCTCCAGACCTCGGTGTCCTCAGGCTTGGGCTTGGCGGGTTCCTGCGCGAGCACGGCGGCCGGCGCGAGAAGGATGAGGCACGAAACGAGCGTCGCGTATCGAATGCGCATGGTCTCGCATTCTGGAATCGGGCGGCGGGACTGTCAAGAACGGGGTCTGAACCTTCGGCCTGCCCGGCGCCCCTGAACACTGACGCCCGCCTTCGCCCTGCGGGCTTCGGCGCTCAAGCCCTCGCGTCACTCGCAGTCGGCCCGGAAAGCGTCCGCGCGGCTGCCGCTCCTAGTCCGAAGTCCGAAGTCTGTAGTCCGAAGTCCCTCAGAGCGCCCGCAACGTCGTGGCGACATTGGCCCGGGCGGCCCGGATGGCCGGCGGCAACCCACCGAGGACCCCCATGACCAGCGCAAACAGCAGGCCGAGCCCCAGCAAGTCGGCGGTGATCCTGAACGCGAACGACAAGTGCGCAAACGTCTGCCAGTTCATCGTCCCCGTGGTGATGCCGTTGATCGGCAGCACGGCCAGGCAGCCGACGATGCCGCCGACGAGCGCAATCCACAACGACTCGGACACGAACGACAGGACGATGCTGCCCGAGCCGAAGCCGATCGCGCGCAGGACGGCGATCTCGCGAGAGCGTTCGGAGACGGCGGAGTACATCGTGTTCAGCGCTCCGAGGATCGCGCCGAGTCCCATGACCACGGCGACCAGCCCCCCCAGCACAGTGATCAGCGTCGTCATCATCCGCGACTGGTTCGCGTAGTACTCACGCTCGCGCAGCGCCTGCACCTGCAGATGCGGGTTGTGGGTCACGGCCTGCTGAAACGCGGCGAAGTCGGCCTCCGAGGTCAGCTTGACGGTCACCGACTGGAACACGTTGTTCGGCCGCTGGTAGTTGGCGTTCAGCACGTTCGAGTCGGCCCACACCTCGGAATCGAACGAGCTGCCCCCGGCGTCGAAGATCCCGACGACCTTCCACGAGCCCGGGCCGATGCGGACCGAGCCGCCGAGCTCGAGGCCCTGGTACGCCAGCGTCGCGTGCTTGCCGACGACGATCTCGTAGAGCCCCGGCGTGAAGAACCGGCCCTGGACGATGTGCACGTTGTCGCGGACCGCGAGCACCCGCGGTGCGACGCCGCGGACCTCGACGTTCGCGTCGCCGCCCTCGGGGCCTCGAAGTGCCAGGTTGGCGACGACCACCACTTCCGGGCTGATCAGCGGATCGGAGCCGCGTCGCTTGATGTAGGGCGCGTTCTCGATCCCGTGCACGGCGTCGAGCTCGAGCGCGCTCGTCATCTCCGTGTCGGCGCCCGCCTGCTCGACGATCACGTTGTCGGGCTGACCCGACGACACGAGCGTGGCCTGGAACCCGCGGGCCAGCGCCAGCATCGCCACGAACACGCCGACTGCCCCGGCGATGCCGATGACGGCCACGAGCGACGACGTCCATCGCTGACGCACGCTGCGGATGTTGTAGACGAGCGGCAGCGGCACGTCACAGCCTCCGGAGCGCGGTGGCGACGTTCAACCGCATCGCGTTAAGGGCGGGGATCAGCCCCGCCACCAGGCCGGTGGTCAGCGCCACGACCACGCCCGCGACGACCGCCTGAGCGGGCAGGTAGAGCAGGATCAGCCCCTGCGTCAGGTCCTGCCGGATGAGCACTTTCGACAAGCCGATGCCCAGCAGCCCGCCGACGAGCGCGATGAGCATCGACTCGATCAGCACGAGGCTCAGGACGAATCGCGCCTGGAATCCAATGGCCTTGAGCGTCGCGATCTCGTTCGTGCGCTCCCGGACGGCAATCGCCATGGTGTTGCCAGTCACCAGGAGCAGCGTGAAGAAGACGAGCGATCCGATCGCCCGGATCAGGAACTCGATGTTGCCCATCTGGTTCACGAACGCCGCCGCGAACGCCGCTTCGCTCTGCGTCCGCGTTTCGGCCGCGGAGTTGCCGAACTCGGCGTCGATCGCCTTGGCCACGCTGACCGCCTGCGCGGGATTCGCCACGCGCACCGTGTACCACCCGACGATGCCCTTCCAGTACGTCGGGCCCTTCTCGACCAGGTAGTCGTGGTGCAGCCAGAACTGCGTCTCGTCGTCTCCTGGGCGCGTGCCGTGATAGAGCGCGTCGACGGTGAAATCCCACCCGCCGCCGCCCATGAAGCCGGGTGCCTGGAGCGGGATGTGATCGCCGAGCTTCCAGCCGAAGCGCTCGGCGAGCTTCCGGCCGACGACCGCGCCGCGGCGGTCGGCAGCGAACACCTTCCACTGCTGCGGGTCGATGACGAACTCCGGGTACATCCGGGTGTAGTCCTCGGGGACGATCGCAAAGCTCGCGAAGAAATTCTTGGGGTCCTGGTAGACGCCGCCGAACCACGTCGTGTGGGCGACGTCCTTGACGCCGGGCACCCGCTTCAGGCGGTGGAAGTAGGGGAGCGGCAGCGGCTGGATGAACGACGTCCGCGCCATCACGATCAGCCGGTCCGCGCCGGCGAGATCGACGCCCTGCCGGAACCCGTAGTGGATCGCGCCCAGCAGGCCGAACAGGAAGAACGCCACGACGAACGACCCGACGGTCAACGTCGTCCGGATCTTTTTGCGCCGCAGGTTCGCGACGATGAGGGGAAGGAACTTCATTCCGGCCAGAGCATCTTACCGCGCGCTTTCTGAAGTCTGAAGTCCGAAGTCCGAAGGCCGTCACCAGCGCGGCGTCCGAGAGTACGGGACCAGCGTATGAAGCGGCTCGCGCTGTCGCGGGCGTGGCTCCGGGGATCGCGGCTCGAAACCGGACCTGTCGTCCGCGCGGAATTCAGATTGACGCTCATCGGGCCGAGCCTACTCCGCCGCCCCTCGCAGGCCGAGACGACTCGCACGCTCACGGCTGCGGCCCTCGAATTCCGCGCTCCCTTCGGTCCGGTTTCAGACTGGACGCTTCGAGCGTCAGCTCGCCGGAGGCCAGGAGGCGTCCGCGCGGCTGCCGCGGTCCTTTGGCAGTGTCAACC
>JBKPSY010000004.1:0-23755 GCA_046735235.1 Acidobacteriota bacterium
GGGTTGCGGATTGCGGGTTGCGGATTGCCCGATTGGGTAGCAATTTCGGCTGCGCCGGCGCTTCTTAGAACTAGAAAAATCTGTCACGCGTTAGAGTCGTCAGGCCTCGTTTCCGGCACAATTCCCTCGAAGCGCCCTGGCATCTGGGATGCTGTTCGTTCGTTCCGCGATGACACCAAGCGAAGTCAAGCGCTGGACCTTCGACGTCGCGCTGCAGACGGTTCGATTCGTGCAGACATTGCCCAGTGAATCGCGAGCCTGGGTGCTGAGCAAGCAGTTGTTGCGCAGCGGAACTTCTGTAGCGTCGCAGTACCGATCAGCCTGCCGCGCTCAGTCTCGCCGGGATTTCGTCGCTAAAATGAAAGAGATGGAAGAGGAAGTCGACGAGTCTCAGCTTTGGCTGGCTCTGTTGCGGGAGTCGGGCTAAGCGTCGAGCTCACCGCGAAATGCGCCTTGCTGGAAGCCGAGTTCGACAGGTTGACCGGCTTCGGGGTGAAGTCCGCGAAGACTGCGGCGCTCGGCCTGCAGGCAGAGCGCCACTAGTCAACCCCCAACCAATCCGCAATCCGCAACCCGCAACCCTCAAGCGGTCAGCTCCCCCTTGAGCACGGTCACCGCGTAGCCAGCCATCCGCACGCGATCGCCCTGCAGCGCCACCTGCAGCTCGCCGCCGCGCGCGGACGCCTGCCAGGCGAGGAATCGCGTCTTGCGCAGGACGCCCGACCAGTAGGGCGCCAGCGAGCAATGCGCTCCTCCTGTGACCGGGTCCTCGTCGATGCCGTACGGCGCGCCGAAGTATCGCGACACGAAGTCGTACGGCGCACGCGCGGCGCGGGCGGTCGCGATGACGCCGAACGGCAAGTCCTTCAGCAGCCAGAAGCGCGGCGTGAGGCCCCGAACCGTCGCCTCGTCCGCGAACTCCAGCAACACGTTGCCATGGGCCGTGCCGCCCTCGCCGTCCACGGTGCTCGCCACGACCTTGGGTGTCGCGCCCAGGGCCTCGATCAGGCCCGCTGGCGTCTCGATCTCGACAACCGGGCGCACCGGCAGGGAGATCGCGATGCGATCGCCGTCACGTTCGGCCGTCAGGATACCGCTGGCGGTCTGAAACGCGATCGTTTTCGTCAGCGGCACGCGGCCCGACTCCCACAGCGCGTGCGCCGACGCCAGCGTCGCGTGTCCGCAGAGGCCCACCTCCACGGTCGGCGTGAACCAGCGAAGGCCAAACGCGCCCTCGCCGGGAACCACAAAGGCGGTCTCGGCGAGGTTCATCTCGGCGGCGACGCGCTGCATCCAGGTGGCGTCGGCTGGCCGGTCGAGCAGGCAGACTGCGGCGGGGTTACCGCTGAATGGTTGCTTGGAGAAAGCGTCGATTTGGAGCAGTGGCACGGGCATGTTTGACAGAATAGCGTTGATTGAAACCGAGTCAATATATATATTGTATCCATGACAATGTGGCGTCCACGGCTCGCAGGGCTGAATGGCCCTGTCTATCAGCAGGTTGCGGACGCCATTCACCGCGACATCGAGACCGGAACCCTGGGACCAGGTGACCGGCTGCCGCCACAGCGGGACCTGGCGGACGCGCTCGGCCTCACCGTCGGCACCGTCACTCGCGCGTATCAGATCGCCACAAGGCGCGGATTGATCGCCGGAGAGGTGGGCCGCGGCACGTTCGTTCAGCCCTTGCCGGGCGAGTCGGCGCACGATCTGCTCGACCTCTCGCTGAACGCGCTGCCGCCGCACGCGCACATCTCGGAGCTCGCGGCGCGCCTCGATCCCCCGATGCCGTCGCGTGCGTCGCTGCTCGACTATCCACCCCGCGGCGGACGGCTCGATCATCGCGAGACCGGCGCGGCGTGGATCGCTCGCCGCGGCGTTGACGTCGCGGCCTCGCAGGTGTTGGTCACGGTTGGCGCCCAGCATGCCCTGTTTGTCGCCATCGCTTCGGTGGCGTCGGCAGGCGATGCCATTCTGGTCGAGGAGCTCACCTTCAGCGGGGTGTTGTCGGCAGCGCGGATGCTGGGTCTGAGGCCGGTCGCGGTCGCGATCGACAGCGAAGGCCTTCGTCCCGATTCCCTCGAGGCGGCGGCCCGCGCAAGCGGCGCGCGCGCGCTCGTCGTGCAGCCAGCGCTGCACAATCCGACGGGCGTCACGATGTCCGACGACCGGCGCCGTGCCGTCATCGCCACGATCTCGCGGCTCGACCTCACGGTCGTCGAGGACGACACGTACGGCTTTCTCGTTCCCGAGGCGGACCCGATTACGCCGGCCCTCGAAGGCGGTACGTGGACGTACGTCACCGGGCTTTCGAAAAGCGTCGCGGCGGGCTACCGCACCGGGTTTCTCGCGACGTCGCCGTCGCTGGTGGACCGCGCGAGCTCGACGCTCTGGGCCACGGCCGTCGCGGCGTCGCCGATTTCGGTCGCCGTCGCCGCGGCGATCGTCGCCGATGGGACGGCGGATCGGATCGTCGACTGGAAGCGCGCAGAGGTGCGCGCGCGCGGCGCGCAGGCGCGTCAGATTCTCCGCGGCGTGCCGGACGCCATTTCACCCGCAAGTCCGCATCTCTGGCTTCCGCTGCCGCGGCCCTGGCGTGCCGCGACGCTGGCGGCCGCGGCGCGCAAGCGCGGCATGCTGATCGGCACGTCCGAAGCGTTCGTCGCGCAGGCCGGCGCCACGCCGCGCGCGATTCGTGTCTGCCTCATGCCGCCGCGCTCTCGCGAGCGGCTCACCTCGGCCCTCGCGGCGCTGCGCGATCTGCTGGCGTCGGAGCCGTCCGCGGAGAGCACGATCTAGTGCGGCTGGCAGCGTTCGGCGGTCAGCTGGCAGCGACGCGCGTGAGCCCGGCGATGGCTGCGGCTGCCCGCCGACAGCTGACTGCTGCCAGCTGTTGTACGATTCCCCAATGCGACTGGCGCTTGCGGCCGCCCTGCTCCTCTCGTGCGCCCACATCGGCTGGGCCAAGGATCCCGTCTACCGTCTTTCGATTGGCGACCCCGCGCGGAAGAACAGGGACGCCGCCGTCACGCTCGATGCCATCACCGACACTGCCACAGGCGAAACGATCGCGCCGGGCGAGCTCGGCGCCCGGCTGGCGAACGCACGACTCGTCCTCGTCGGCGAAACGCACACGAGCGTCGAGTCGCACCGCGTCGAGCTTCAGGTGATCAAGGCGCTCGCCGACGCGGGCCGTCACGTGACCGTCGCCCTCGAGATGTTCCCGTATCCGAGTCAGCCGGCGCTGGACACCTGGAACCAGGGCGCGGAGTCCGAGGCGGACTTCCTCGCGTCGAGCCACTGGTACGACGCGTGGGGCTATCACTGGGGCTACTACCGCGACATCTTCCTCTTCGCGCGCGATCACCGCTTCCCGTTCGTCGCGCTCAACGCGCCGCGCGAGGTCGTCACCGCCGTGCGGCAGAAAGGGCTCGCGAGCCTGCCGGCCGACCAGTCGGCGCACTTCCCCCCGAAGATTGACGTGTCGAGCGCGGATCACATGACGTTCTTCAAGGCGTCGTTCGACGAAAGCGATGCGATGCATGGCGGCATGACCGACGCCGCGTGGACAGCCATGCTCTCCGCGCAGGCGACCTGGGACGGGACGATGGCGTGGAACGCGGTGAAGGCGCTGGAGCGCCTTGGCGACGACCCGAAGGCGGCGGTAGTCGTGCTCGTCGGATCCGGGCACGTGGCCTACGGGCTCGGCATCGAGCGCCAGGCCCGCACGTACTTTGCCGGCCCGATCGCGTCGGTGATTGCCATGCCGATTGCCGACGACAAGGGCGCGCCGGTCCCGTCGGTGCGCGCGTCGTACGCCAACTTCATCTGGGGCGTCGCCCGCGAGGCCGACAGCTACTGGCCGTCGCTCGGCGCCTCGACGCGCGGGGCCGAGAACGGCCGGCGCGCGATCATCGACGTCGAGAAGGACACGCCGGCGGCCGCCGCCGGGCTGCAGGTCGGTGACGTCATCGCCTCGATAGACGGCACGACGATCGACGACCGCGAGACGCTCAACCGGGTGTTGGCGGGGTATCGCTGGGGCGACACCCCGCTCTTCGTCGTCTTGCGCGCGGGCGCTGACATCCGCGTGACGGTGCCGCTCCGCCGGCGTCCCTGACCGCACATGGCGAGCGACACCACAACCGACGGCCTCGGCGCCTCGCAGTTCGTCGCGTTCACGCGCGACGAGTGGGCGCGCCTGCGCGACCATACGCCGATGCCGCTCACCGAGGCCGAGCTCTTCGCGCTGCGTGGCCTGAACGACCAGGTGACGCTGTCGCAGGTGGAGCAGGTGTATCTCCCGCTCTCGCGGCTGCTCAACCTCTACGTGGCCGCGACACAGCGATTGCATGCCGCCCGGGATACGTTCCTCGGGACGAGCGCGCGGGTGCCCTACGTGATTGGCGTCGCTGGAAGCGTCGCGGTGGGGAAGAGCACCGCCGCGCGCATCCTCCAGGCGCTGCTGTCTCAGTGGCCCGCGCATCCCCGTGTGGACCTCGTCACGACCGACGGGTTTCTGCTGCCCAACGCGGTCCTCGAGTCGCGCGGGCTGATGCAGCGAAAGGGCTTTCCCGAGAGCTACGACGTCCGGCGACTGCTGGAGTTCGTGATTGCCGTGAAATCCGGCGAGCCCAGCGTCAAGGCGCCCGTCTACTCCCATCTCAACTACGACATCCTTCCCGGCACCTGGCAGGAAGTGAACCGCCCCGACATCATGATCATCGAGGGGCTGAACGTCCTGCAGACCGGGCCGCCGCGGCAAGGACGCTCGCTCTTCGTGTCTGACTTCTTCGACTTCTCGATCTACATCGACGCGCCGGACACGCTGATCGAGCGATGGTACATCGACCGGTTCATGACGCTGCGCGAGACGGTGTTCACGGACACGAAGTCGTACTTCCATCGCTATGCCAGCCTCACGGACGCCGAGGCGCGGGAGACCGCGCAGCGGATCTGGCGCGAGATCAACTACGTGAACCTGAAGGAGAACGTCGAGCCGACGCGCGAGCGCGCGCATTTCATCCTCGAGAAGAGCGAGGATCACGACATGGCGGGGGTGCGGCTGCGGAAGCTGTAGCCGGCAGTAGGGCGTGGCTTCGGCCCCGCCACGCGATGGCAGGCCCGAAGGCCGGCGCTACGGGCGGTATTTGAAGCACGTCTGTATGTGATCGTTCACCATGCCCGTCGCCTGCATGAACGAGTAGCAGATCGTCGACCCGACGAACGTGAAGCCCCGCTTCTTCAGCGCGCGGCTCATCGCGTCTGATTCCTCGGTGGTTGCCGGCACATCCCGCTGCCCCTTCCACTGATTCTTCTTCGGCCGCCCGCCCACGAACTGCCAGAGCCATCGAACGGCGTCGCCCGTCTCCGCCTGCAGATCCAGGAACGCCCGGGCGTTGCGGACCGTGCCCTCGATCTTCAGCCGGTTTCGGATGATGCCTGGATTCGCCATCAGCTTCTCGACGCGCGCCGGCGTGTAACGCGCGATCCGTTCGACGTCGAAGCCGTCGAACGCCTCGAGGTAGCTGTCTCGCTTGCGGAGGATCGTGATCCAGCTGAGGCCCGCCTGCGCGCCCTCGAGCGTGATCATCTCGAACAGGTGTCGCGCGTCGCGCGACGGCACGCCCCACTCGCGGTCGTGATACGCGACGTACAGCGGATCCGATCCCGCCCACCAGCAGCGCACTTTGTCCTTCGCCATCAGCATTTCCGCACGAGGATGGTCCCCGCAATCAGCAGCGCCGCGCCGAAGAAACGCCAGAATCCTGCGGGCCGCTGTGTGAAGCCGGCGAGGCCGTAGTGATCCAGCGCCAGCGCGAACACCATCTGCCCTGCGATGGCTGTGCTGATGAGCGTTCCCGCACCCAGGCGTCTGGCCAGCGCCGCCGTGACGACGACGAAGAACGCGCCGAGCACGCCGCCTGTCCACGCCCACCACGGCACGACGGCCGCCGCGGCGCGGTCGGGCCACTGCCGATACATGCCGAGCGCCCAGACGCCAAGGGCGACCGTCCCGACGAGGAACGAGACCGTGGCCGCCAGCACGGGGCTGCCGAGCGCGCGCGCGAGCTGCGCGTTGACGCCAGCCTGCGTCGCCACGAGGCCACCCGCCACGAACACCACGAAGAAGAGCAGCCAGATCATTGCCATCTCAGGTCCACGAGCTGCGCGCGCGAGTTGAACCGCAGGATCTGTCCTCGCGCCCGCGACCGGCTCGACACGAGCCACGCCACGTACTGCCCGACCTCGTCGGCGGTGAGCCAGTCGGTTTCACCCTCAGGCTTGGTGCGGCTGACGATTGGCGTGCCGAGAATCAGCGTGTTGATGCGGACTGGCTCGTGTCGGTGCTCGGACGCTAGCACCCGCGCGAGCATGAGCTGCGCGTGCGCCGACACCGAGACGAGCCCGGAATTCGGCACCGGCACGTCCGCCACGGCGCCCGCAATCATGACGTAGCTGCTCCCCTCGCGCTTGTTGATGGCCGGCACGAACGTCGTCGCCGCCAGGTAGTGGGGCGTCAGGTTCGTGGCGAGAACACGGTTCCAGTCGTCGAGATTCGAGAAGATGATCGGCCCCTTCTGCCACCAGCCGCCGAGCGAGGCAACCACGATGTCCATGCGCCGGCAGACGAACTCCACGCGCTCGCGCGCGGCCGCGGCGCCCTCCGGCGTCGACAGGTCGCCGACGATCGGCGCGTACTGGCCGTCCCACTCGGCCGGCAGACGATCGTGCAGCGCGCTCAGCTTGTCGTTGTGGCGAGAGACGACGGCGACGACCGCGCCGGCTGCCAGCAGCGCGCGCGTGATCCCTTCGCCCACCTCACCCGTGCCGCCGAGGACGACGGCGACTTTCCCCGCGAGAACGGACACGGGGAAAGTATGAAGTGCAAAGTGCAAAGTGCGAAGTGCGAAGTGATGCTGCGAAACTCGACCTGGGAACTGTGGCCTAATACCCCCGTGGCCGATCGCCTCCGCCCATATCTGTTCTACGACGTTGCTGTCTCGATCTGCACCACGTGCTTCCGGAAGGTGGAAGGCAAGATCGTCTTCCAGGACGGCAACGTGTTCCTGATCAAGCGCTGCCCTGAGCACGGGCACGAGCGGGTGCTGATTGCCGACGACATCGAGTACTACCGGCGGGCGCGCGAGGTCTTCATCAAGACTCCCGAGATGCCGGCGCAATTCAACACGCCCGTTCGCTGGGGGTGCCCGTACGACTGCGGCCTGTGCAGCGATCACCAGCAGCACTCGTGCCTGTCCCTGGTCGAAATCACGGACCACTGCAATCTGAGCTGTCCGATCTGCTACGCGGAGAGCGGACCCCACCGTCCCGGCTTCAGGCCGCTCGATCTCTGCAAGCGCATGATCGACGCCGTGGTCCGCAACGAAGGGCACCCTGACGTCGTGCAGCTCTCAGGCGGAGAGCCGACGCTCCATCCGCAGTTCTTCGAGATCCTCGACTACGCCAGGCGCGCGCCGATCCGCCATCTCATGGTGAATACCAACGGGATCCGGATCGCAAAGGACCGCGAGTTCGCGGCGAGGCTGGCGGGTTACATGCCGGACTTCGAGGTCTACCTTCAGTTCGATTCGTTCGAGCGCGACGTGCTGATGAAGCTGCGCGGGGCCGACCTTCGCGACGTCCGGCGCGCGGCCGTCGAGCGGCTCAACGAGCTGGGCATTTCGACCACGCTGGTCGTCACGCTGCAGAAAGGGCTCAACGACGGCGAGATTGGTTCCACCATCGACTGGGCGCTGTTGCAGCCGGCCGTGCGCGGCGTCACCTTCCAACCCGTCCAGGTCGCCGGACGCCACGACGGCTTCGATCCTTCTGCCGATCGCCTGACGCTGACTGAAGTGCGCCGCCGCATTCTCGAGCAGACGAGCGTTTTTCGACCCGAGGACGTGCTGCCGGTGCCTTGCCATCCGGACGCGCTCGCGATGGCCTACGCCCTGAAACTCGATGACAAAGTCGTCCCGTTGACCGGCTACATCGATCCCCGCGTCCTGATCGAGGGCGGTCGTAACACCATCGTCTACGAGCAGGACGACGCGGTGCGCGACGGGGTGTTCAAGCTGTTCGCGACGAACCATTCTCCCGAGTCCGGCGCCCGGACACTGCACGATCTCCTGTGCTGTCTGCCGAAGGTGCTGGTGCCCTCGACGCTCAACTACGCCAACGTGTTCCGCGTCCTGATCATGCAGTTCATCGATGCGTATTCCTTCGACGTGCGATCGGTGAAGAAGACCTGCGTGCACATCGTCCATCCCGACGGGCGGCTGATTCCCTTCGACACGTACAATTTGTTCTACCGCGACGCGCTCGAGACAACCAGGCTGGCGCCGCTGCGCGCGCGAGCCGAGGCAGTCGGAATCTGAGTCAGGCCATTGTGCGCAGCCACCGGACGATGGCGCGGCTGTAGTACGCCAGGCCGGCGATCGCGGCCCATTGGATGGCGGTCAGACCGAGCGCAATGTGTACCCCGGGTTTGATGGCGTCCACCAGGATCCTGAACGACAAGTACGCCACCATAAAGCCCTTGAAGCGATCGCCGGCGGGCCAAGCGCGCCCGCGGGCGACGAGCACCGCGAGCACGACCAGGAAGACAATCTCGTAGATCTGCGTGGGGTGCCGCCGGACGCCGTCGCCGAAGTCCCAGCCCCACGGCAGGCTCGTCGGCAGCCCGTAGGTCCGATCCGACAGTCCACCTAGGAAGCACCCGATGCGACCGATCGCGATGCCCACCGCGAGCGGCAGCGCGAAGAGATCGCCCGTCGACTGCGTCACGCCGATGACGGCCTTGGTCCCTTCGACGGCGATCAGCCCCCCAAGCAGCCCGCCGACGATGCTCTTCCCCCCGAGCAGATACGTCAGATCGTGCAGGTGCGTGAAGGTCGCGGACGGATCCTCGGCGAGATACAGCAGCTTGCTGCCGACGGCGCCTCCGAGCGCCGCGGCGGCAATGACGCTCCAACGCGAGTGATTCGTAACGACGTCGCCTTCGCGGCGTCGAAGGGCGAGATAGACGCGGAACGCGACCAGATATGCGAGCGTTTCGAACAGCCAGTGGAGCGCCAGAGGCGTCACTTACTTGCCCATGAGACGTCGCACGAACACGATGACGCCGTAGAGGAACAGCGCACCGGATGCCACGAACCCAACCGCGCCGCCGACGAGCAGGATCGCAGCGAAACCGCTGTTGGATTCAAACGACGACGCAAACGCGGCGCACGTGGACAGGCCGAGCACCATACTGGCGATAACGATGGCGACGGCCTGTCCAGCCGTTGGATGTTTGATGTTTGGATCGCGTGGCCGCCGGGGCTCGCGGAACCGCTTCACGAGTCCGATCACGAACATCACCGCGCCCGCAACGCCCCCGGCGCCACCGGCGAAGATGCCAAGGACAGCCAGCCAGGTCCGCACGTCGTTGCGACCTATCGCGTCATCCGGCATCGCGAACGCCGAGGCCATGAGCACGCCCAGGCCCAGGATTCCCAGCAGGACTCCCTGCCACAGCAGGCGCCGGCTAGGCCGGGGAGGCGTGTCGGTCATGCTGCCGAGAGCCTACGCGGTCTCGCGCCAATGCTCAACCGTGTCATCGCGTGCGACAATGAAGCAAATCCGGGGAGGCCGCCCATGAAACTCGTCGTTGCCATCATTCGGCCAGAGCGGCTGGATGCCGTGCTCGAAGAACTGTTCCGGGCCGACGTGCAGGGCCTGACGATCAGCCGCGTGCAGGGGCATGGCGGCGAGCGCGGGCACGTCGAAACCTACCGCGGCACGACGACGAAGATGGAGTTGTCCGAGAAGATGCGTCTCGAGATCGGCGTGTCGAACGGCTTCGTCGACCGCACGGTGCAGGCGATCATCCGCGCTGCCCGGACAGGCGGCGTCGGCGACGGCAAGATCTTCGTGGTGCCCGTCGAGAAGGTCTACCGGATCCGCACCGGCGAGGAAGACGAGGCCGCCGTCACGCCCGTCACCTGACCTACAGCTTGATCTGAATCGCGACCTTCACGCCGTTCGCCCTGTTGGCGCCGAAGATCTCCTGCAGCTTGTGCTGTCGGAACGTGAAGATCCGCATCAGCTCCGGCGCGACGAGCCAGTCGTGCACGTAGCGCCCACCCGGGACGTCATAGTCCACCCCGTCCTCGACCACGGTGCCGCCGGCATCCGCCGTGAAGAGGTGCACGTGCTTCCAGTACCTGTACGGCCCGCGCCGCTGCTCGTCCCGGAAGCGCACGCCCGGCTCCCACGACGTGATCTCGCTCTGCCACGTGAACGGGATGCCACGCAGGCGCAGGCGGTAGTCGATGCGCGCGCCTTTCCGCATCTGAACTGCCGGCGACAACAGGCGGAAGTTCAGAAAGGGCGGCGTGATCTGCTGCAGGTTGTGCGCGTCCGAGAAGAACGCGAAAACCGTATCGAGCGGGGCGGGAACGGCGACGCGCGTCTCGAGCCTGTACGGCATCGAGGGGCCATTCTACCTAAGGATGAGCTTCATTGAAGAGCGGCGCGTGCATTCGTGTGAAAGGGAATCCTTTCCCGTCGACGCCGCTCACCTGGAGCCGGTACTCGGCCGCCTTCGGCGTAACCTCGCCAACGTAAGTCTGGTCGTCCTCGGATCCGTCCTCCTGCGCGAGCGCGAGATCCTGCAACGCGTCGCCTTGCGACGACACGAACCGGAACCTCACGTCGCGCGCGGTCCCGTGCAGTTCGACTTCGAGCAGCCGCGCGGAGCCTGCGGGCAGGGTGCCTGTTGTCGGGAACAGCCCCTCGTGCCCCGGCCGCCCGCCCCGCGCGACGAATCGCGCCGTATCGAGCGTGAGCGTCGTCTTCGCCTGCACGACCAGGAAGAACATGCCACGCCCCGAGATTGTGACCTTCCACGCGCCTGGTGCGGGGGACGCGACGGTGACGATCCGGCCCGCCTCGAACTGGTGGTAGTCCACGCCGGGATCGTTGGCGCGCAGACCAGCGCCCGCCGGCGTCGTGATGTCGGCCACCTGCAGGCACTGCAGCGACACAGAGATCATCACGCTCTGGACAGTCGAGTCGATTGGCACCACGAAGTCGTGCACGCCCTCATTCACCGAGCCCGAGACGCGGAAAATCGTCTCGGTGTGCGTCGAGCTGGCGATCATCAGCGCGGCCGACTCGCCGATCTCCGACTTGTCGAAGAGGAAGACCTGCCCGCCGGTGGCTTCCGCGGTCCGGACGTACGTGGGATCCGGCCGGCCAACGCAGGGCCATCCCGGACGCTCGCGTGGCACCTGCTGCTGTGCCGCCGCCGGCAGGGCGGCGAGCATCGAGAGCATCGCCGCAAGAACGCCCGCAGTCCGTCGTCCGTAGTCCAAAGTCGGTAGTCCGAAGTCTGTCGTCCGAAGTCCGACGTCCCTCAGCTCCCCGTGTGTCCGAATCCGCCGGCGCCTCTGGCCGTCGCGTCCAGCGCGTCGACCTGCTCCCAGGTGACTCGCGTCACGGGCGCGACAACGAGCTGCGCGATCCGCGCGCCGCGTTCGATGACGACGGGCGCGGCCCCGAGGTTGATGAGCGCGACCTTCACTTCACCGCGGTAGTCGGCGTCGATCGTGCCAGGCGCGTTCACGACCGTGACGCCGGACTTCGACGCCAGACCCGATCGCGGACGCACCTGCCCTTCGAACCCGTCCGGCAGCGCCATCGCGAACCCGCAGCCCACCAGCGCGATCTCGCGGGGCGCGAGCGTCACCGGCGACGTCACGGCGGCATGGAGATCCATTGCCGCGGCGTGCGCGGATTGATACGCCGGCAACGGCAGGTCGTCGTTGCCTGGCAGGACGTGGATGGCGACTTGGAGGGTCATGTCAGCGATGAATGACGAGCGACGAGTCACGAACTGGAGCAACGAGCGACGAGCGATCAGCGGACGGCGACGACGAAGGAACGACGAAGGCGGCGCCGCCTCGACGCTCCTTGCTCTTTGCCGTGCGTTCGTCGTTCCCCGTTCGTCGCTCCAGCTCGTCACTCTTCGCTCGTTGCTCGTCGTCACATGCCTTTCTGGCTGGAAGGTGGCACCATCCCCTTGAGGCGCATGTAGGTGACGAGGTTGCCGTAATGCTCGAAGTCGTGCGCGGTGTTGAACGCGAACACCGCCAGGCGCGGCTGCTTGCCGCCGAAGAAGTCCACCATCTCGGCGCCCTTCGCGTCCGTCATGGTGTTGAGCTGCGCGTCGCAGAATGCGAGCGCGTCGGCCAGCGCCTTCTGCAAGTCGGCCTTCGAGGTCTTCGTCTTCTCGACGCTCGTCCCCTTCATCGGATTGGCGGCACCGCTGGCGGTCGAGCAGAAGTAGTAGCTCGCGTCGGCGACGTGGCCGATCAGGGCGCCGAGGTTCCGAATCTCGGGCGTCGGCTTGAACGCGTAGTTCTCTTCGGTGACCTGTTCGGCGGTCTTGGTCAGGTCTCCCTTGACGATCGCGAACTGCGCCTTCATCGCGTCGGTCATCGGGTTGCCGGACTGCGCCACGACGGGCACGGTGGCGGCGAGCAGGGCACAACAGGCCGAAAGGGCGAGCGTTCTCATGAGTCCTCCATCCGGCGCGGTCAGGCCGGCGAACCGGCATCTTAGCCCACTCTCCCGGCCCCTCCGAGCACTCAGTGACGAGCGCCCGGATCACGCGACGAACGCCGGCCGCCCTGGTGGCTAGCCCGTTTTCCCGCCTGCTCTAGTGCCTTCACGTACTGGCCGTCGGCCGACCCGGTGCCGCAGACTGCCGAGATTCCCCACGGGCGGGGAACCGAGGAGGATGTCGCGTGAGAAGCTGGCTATGCGGAGTAGCGGTGTTCGTGGTGGTTCTGGCGGCCGGCGGGCGCCTCGTGGCGCAGACGGGCGCGACCGCGACCCTGCGTGGCGAGGTGAAGGACGCCCAGGGCAACGCCGTCACGAAGGCGCACATCACCGTGAGCTCGTCGCAGGCTGGTCTCTCTCGCCAGACTGCCGTCGACAACGCCGGGGCCTTCGTCCTCGCGGACCTGCCGCCTGGGACCGTCAGCGTCCTGGTCGCCGCCGACGGCTTCGCCGAGCAGCGCTACACGGACGTGCCGCTGCGGGTTGGCCAGACCTTCGACCTGCCGGTCGAACTGGCGGTCGCCGGGGTCAAGGAATCGATCAGCGTGGCCGCGACCTCGCTCGACATCGTCAACACCACCAGCTCGGTCGTGGACGCGGTCATCACCGCTCCCGCCATCGAGAAGCTGCCGCTCAACGGCCGCAACTTCCTCGAGCTCTCGTTGCTGGTCCCTGGCAACGCGCCTGCGCCGAACTTCGACCCGACGAAGACAAGCTCCGTCCTCATTTCGTCAGCCGGCCAGTTCGGCCGCGGCGGCAACATCACCATCGACGGCATGGACAACAACGACGATGTCGTCGGCGGCCCGCTGATGAACATCGCGCAGGATAGCGTGCAGGAGTTCCAGATCGCCACCAGCCGGTTCTCCGCCGAGCTCGGACGATCGGCTGGATCCGTCATCAACGTCGTCACGCGCTCCGGCGGCGACAGCACGCATGGGTCCGGCGCGATCTACTGGCGCGACTCGTCGCTGCAGTCGTTGCCGGCGACCTATGATCGCAGCGCCGGCAGCGATTTCCCGTTCGACCGCGAGCAGCTCGCGGGCTCCGTCGGCGGGCCAATCCTGAAGAGCACGCTCTTCGGCTTCGGCGCCATCGAATATCGCAACCAGGACGGCGCCGTGCTCGTCGGCACGCGCAACGACGCGACGCAGACGATCACGAAGTCGTTCGCGACGGCGCCTGCCAACGATCTCCTTGGACAGTTCCGCGGCGACTGGCTCGCGAGCCCCAACAATCGCGTGACGCTGCGGTACTCGGGAGAGAGCGTCGACGACACCGGCGCGACGAAACTCGACCGGGCGATCGGCACGGCCTCTCAGCGGCAGCGCAGCCAGAACCACTACAACGGCGTCATGGGCACGTGGTCGTCCGTGCTGTCCTCGCGCAGCGTCAACAGCCTGAGCGTCAGCGTCAGTACGTTCCACAACACGATCGATCCGACCGCGCCGGGCCTGCCGCAGCTGACGTTCCCGAGCATCGTCGACGGCTCGTCCTTCCGCGTGCCGCAGTCGACCGATCAGCGGCGCTGGCAGTTCGCCGACACGTACACCACCATCCGCGGCGCTCACACGATCAAGGCGGGCGGGGAGTTTCAGCGCGTGGACGCCGGCTTCGGCCTGGACGTCTTCCGTGCCGGGCGCGTCGAGATGGTGCAGGACTTCCCGGTGTTCGACTTCAACGGCGACGGCAAGGTGGACGACAACGACCTGCTGTTCGCGGTGACCATTCGCAGCGGGCACCCCGAGTCGGGCATTCAGCTGCCGAACTGCGACAACAACCACACGGCGCTCTTCGTGCAGGACGACTGGAAGTTCTCCCCGAACCTGACGTTCAACGCCGGCCTCCGCTGGGAGATGGACAGCAACGTCAAGAACATCAGCGGCTACGGCGACATCAACCCGATCGCGCAGCCGTTCCTCAAGGGCGACCGTTCCGCCGACAAGAACAACTTCGGCCCGCGCATCGGCTTCAACTGGGCCACCGACAACGGCAAGATGAGCGTGCACGGGGGGTACGGCATCTACTACGACCGCATCACACTCGAAATCATGTCGCTCGAGCGGGGGCTCGATGGCCGCACGCTGCCGATTGAAGTGCGCGCCGGCAATGTGTTCTTCCTCCCGGAGAACGGTCCGCCGTTCCTGCCGCCAGGTGCTCCCACGCTCAGCGATCCCTTCACCGGGTTCATCCTGCCAGGCGCGGGGGCCGGGGGCATCAACATCATCGACAACTCGATGCAGAACCCGACGGTCCAGCAGTTCAACCTGGGGATCGAGAAGAACTTCAGCGGCTGGCTCGCCCGGATCGACGGGCTTCACACGCACGGCACCCAGTTCCTCATCGGCCGGCCGATCGGACAGGTGTTCAACCCGGTGGTCGGCGGCCCCGATACCATCCTGAACCTCGAGTCCAGCGTCGGCACGAAGTACGATGCGCTGCTCGCGTCGGTCGAGCGGCAGTTCGGGAGGGGCTTCGGGCTTCGCGCGTCGTACACCCTGGCCAAGGCGTTCAACTACGCGAACGACGATCAGATTCCGTTCTCCGCCGGACCGATCGACCCGAACAACTTGCAGCGTGATTACGGTCCGACGCCGAACGACCAGCGCCATCGCTTCACCTTTGCGGGCGTGTGGAGCGCGCCGAAGGGCCTCAACATCTCGGCCATCTGGGCGATGGCCTCCGGCGTGCCGATGGACATCCTCATGCCCGACGGCACGACGCGAATTCCGGTGATTCAGCGCAACGCCGGCGGCCGCCAGTTCAAGACGCCAGGCGAGTTGAACGCCTTCATCCAGGACCTCAATTCGAAGGGCGGCATCTCGACGCCCAACGGAGGTATCCTGCTGCCCTTGGTGTCGAACGACGCGAAATTCAACGACTCCTTCAACTCGGTGGACCTTCGCGTCTCGCGGCCCTTCACGGTCGGCCACGGCGTGAAGATCGAACCGATGGTCGAGGTCTTCAACCTCTTCAACGTGACGAATATCCTCGGGACGTCGAACTTGAACTACTCCGGTTACTCGAATGTCCTCATCCGCGACAGCGCCGATGAGTCCTCGCCCGCATATCTCAAGTCGAGCGCGTTCGGCCACGCGGTGACGACGGCCGGCGGCGTGTTCGGCAGCGGCGGTCCGCGTGCCTTCCAACTGGCGGCGCGCGTGACCTTCTGATGGACCGACGCCTGGGCCTGGCGGCCGCGACCTCCGCGGTCGCCGGGCAGGTGATTGCTGTCGGCATCTTCCTGACGCCGGCGTCGATGGCACGGACGCTGGCGTCGCCCGCCTGGCTCTTCGCGGCGTGGCTCCTCATGGGAGGAATGGCGCTCGCCGGGGCGCTCTCCTACGGCGAGCTGGCCGCGCGCTACCCGGAGGCAGGCGGCGGATACGTCTACCTTCGCGAGACGTACGGACGCCGGCTGGCGTTTCTCTACGGCTGGAAGTGCCTGCTCGTGATGGACCCCGGCATCACCGCCGCCCTCGCGTCAGGGCTCGCGGCGTACGTCGCCTATCTGGTGCCCCTCGGGCCGATTGGATTGAAGCTCGTCGCCCTCGGCGCCATCGCGGCGGCGGCCGCCATCAACATTCGCGGCAGCGTGCTGAGCGGTCGCGTGCTCCAAGCGCTCACGGTGTTGAAGCTGGGCGCATTGGCCGCGATCGTCCTGCTGGCGTTCGGCCTCGGCCGGGGCGAGTGGTCGCATTTTGTGCCGTTCGTGGCCCGGCATCCTGGCGCCCCTCCAGTCGCGGCGGCGCTCGCCGGCGGACTCATCTCCGCCTTCTTCGCGTTCGGCGGATGGTGGGAGGCGAGCAAGCTCGCCGGTGAAGTCGTCGATCCGGCGCGGACGATGCCCCGGGCGCTGGCGTGGGGCGTGTCGATCGTCACGGCGGCCTATATCGCGACGTCGGCCGCGTTCCTCTATCTCGTGCCGCTCGAGCGCGTGACGAGCGGAGAGGCGTTCGCGGCGCAGGCCGGCGAGGCGCTGTTTGGCCCGGTCGGCGGCGCGGTGTTCGCGGCGATTGTCGTCGTCTCGGTCGCGGGAAGTCTGTTCGCGGTCGTGATGCTGCTGCCGCGTGTGTACTATGCGATGGGGCGTGACGGGGTGTTTCCCGCGGCGATTGGCGAGCTCAGCCCGCGGTTCGGCACCCCGTCGAGGGCCATCGCGACAGAGGCGATCCTGGCGTCGGCGCTGGTGATCGCGGGGAGCTTCGAGCAGATCGTGGCCTACTTCGTCTTCATTACCGTGACGTTCATCGCGCTCACCGTCGGGGCCGTCTACGTGCAACGCGGGCGCCAGAGCTCCCCGCCGCCGTACCTGACGCCGGGCTATCCGATTACGCCCGCGATCTTCCTGTCCCTCGTCGTGGGGCTCCTCGTGCTGATCGGCATGAACAACCCGTGGCAGGCCTTGGCAGGCGCGGCCGTCGTCGCCCTCGGCCTGCCGGTGTTCGAGCTGATCGAGCGCCGGCGGCACCGTCGCGATCCGCAGACCGTGCCCGGGAGACTCGCATGACCTGGATCAAGACGATTCACCACGACGACGCCGAGGACCCGCTGAAGTCGCTGTGGGACGCGACGCGCGCGCTCTACCCGCCGGAGTACGCGATCGACGTGAAGGCCGACGGCCTCGACGAGAGCCAGGGCGGCGGCATCACGCAGAGCCACTCGCTCATCCCGCGCGCGCTCTACCATGCGTTCGGCCTGCTCGGCGAAGCGCTGTCCCCGAACCTTCCGCTGACGCGTGCGCAGCACGAGATGATCGCCACCGTCGTCTCGGCGGTGAACCACTGCTTCTATTGACTGGAGTCCCACGCAGAGTTTCTGCGTCGCGTCTCGCTGGATCCCACGATGGTCGACGCGCTCAGCCAAGACCATCGCACCGCGCCGATCTCCGACGCCGAGCACGTCATGCTCGAGTGGGTGGAGCAGTTCACTCGCGACTCGACCAGACTCGGACCGGGCGACCTGGACAAGCTCCGCGCGGCGGGTTTCACGGATCAGGCCATCCTGCAGATCGCGATCATCGCGGGGTGGTTCAACTACGCCAATCGCATTGCGGACGCCCTCGGCGTTGGGAAGCTGAACCCCTGACCCGTCACCTGTAGCGCAGGGCTTTCAGGCCTGCCGGGTTTTCTTATGGCAGAGCTACAGCGCTGCTGCAGGTCGCGGTAACGTTTCTTAACCCTCCGCGCTGGAACCAGCCGGTCCCACGGTCCGTCCCTCTGAAACCTCGTCCAGCGGCCTGGCGTCACATTCGGCATCGCTTCACCTCGCGGGCCCGGACAGGTATGATGCCGGCTTCAGCCGCTCGCGGTCCGCGTTTCTGGTCCTTCGGTTCAAGCCCTTATGCTGCCTACGTTCCGCTCACGTGAGTCCAGTCGCGCCCGGCGTGTGGCTGGGTTCGTTGCGCTTGTCGCACTTGCCGCAGCCTGTTCACGGGGCGGCCCGGCCGGCCCGCCGCAGATGCCCCCCGTCGGCGTCGGCGTTCAAGTCCTCGCCAACAAGCCGGTCGTCCTGAGCTCTGAATTCATCGCGGTCATCAGATCGCGACGTTCGTCCGAGGTCCGGCCGCAGGTCGAGGGCGTCATCACCGACATCATGGTGAAGTCGGGCGACAGGGTGGGGGCCGGCACGCCGCTCCTGCAGATCGACGCCTCGCGCCAGCGCGCGACCGTGGACAGCGACGAGGCGAGCCGCGCCGCGCAGGAGGCGTCGGTCGCCTATGCGCAGCAGCAGTTCGAGCGCGCGAAGGAACTCCTCAGGGTCGGCGCGATCAGCCAGCAGGAATACGACCAGGCGGAAGCCACGCTCCGGACGTCCACCGCCTCTCAGGCAGCGCTGAAGGCGCGCCTGCAGGAAAGCCGCGTGCAGCTGCAGTACTACCGCGTGGCGGCTCCAACGACCGGCGTCGTCGGCGACGTGCCGGTACGCGTCGGCGATCGCGTGAAGACCGACACGGTGCTGACGACCATCGACCAGAACGCCGGCCTCGAGGTCTACATCCAGGTGCCGATCGAGAAGGGGCCGGACATCAAGGTAGGACTGCCCGTGCACCTCGTGGACCCGCAGGGCAAGATCCTCGCGGAGACTGCGGTCGACTTCGTCTCGGCGCAAGTCGACGACGCCACGCAGTCGATTCTGGCGAAGGCGGCCGTGCCGTCGAACGGCGGGTTCAGGACCGAGCAGTTCGTTCGCGCCCAGGTCATCTGGCGGAGTGAGCCCGGGATCACGATCCCGGCGGTTGCCGTCACCCGGATCAACGGTCAGTACTTCGGCTTCGTGGCCGAGCCCCAAGGCAACGGGTTCGTGGCCCGTCAGCGCTCGCTCAAGCTCGGGCCGCTCCTCGGCAACGACTACGTCGTCGAGAGCGGCCTCAAGGTCGGCGATCGGCTCATCGTGTCCGGCGTCCAGAAGGTCGGCGACGGCGCTCCAGTGCAGCCCCAGAGCTGACGGCATCGGACGGTATCGGACATGTTCGTCGATCTATTCATCAGGCGTCCCATTCTCTCGACCGTCCTGTCGCTGGTCATCATCCTGGCCGGCGCGGCGGCGATTCCGACGCTCCCCATCGCGCAGTACCCGGAGCTGGCCCCGCCGCAGGTGAACGTCACCGCGGTGTACACGGGCGCGAACGCACAGACCGTCGAATCGGCGGTCACGATCCCCATCGAGCAGGCGATCAACGGCGCCGAGGGGATGCTCTACATGACGTCGACGAGCACGAGCAGCGGCGTCAGCACGATCACGGCCACGTTCAACGTGAACCGCGACCAGGACCTGGCCGCTGTCGACGTGCAGAACCGCGTCTCGACGACGCTTGGACGGCTGCCGAACGACGTCAAGAACATCGGCGTCACCGTGACGAAGGCCTCGACCGGCTTCATCATGGCCGTCGGCGTCTACGCGGAGCACAGCGAGTACGACTCGCTCTTTCTCAGCAACTACGTCGACGTCTTCATCAAGGACGCGCTGAAGCGGGTGCCCGGCGTCGCCGACGTGATCATCTTCGGCGAGCGCAAGTATGCGATGCGGCTGTGGCTCGATCCGACGCGGCTCGCGTCGCGCGGCATCACCGCGTCGGACGTGACGCGCGCCCTGGCCGAGCAGAACGTGCAGGTCGCCGCCGGTGCCGTCGGCCAGCCGCCCGTCGCGAGCGGTCAGCTCTATCAGATCAGCCTTCGCGCCGCCGGCCGGCTCAGCGAGCCCTCCGAGTTCGACAACATCATCGTCAAGGTCGGCAAGGACGGCGCGCTCGTCCGGCTGAAGGACGTCGGCCGCGCCGAGCTCGGCGCCGAGACGTACTCCAGCAACCTGCGCTTCAACGGCTACGAGGCCGTCGGGTTCGGCGTCATCCAGCTGCCGACGGCGAACGCGCTCGACACGTACGACCACTGCCTGGAGCAGCTCGCGATCCTCCAGCGGTCGTTCCCGCCCGGGCTGAAGTACCAGATCTCGTTCGACACGGCGACCGTCGTCAAGGACTCGATTCACGAAGTCGTCAAGACGCTCTTCGAAGCGGTGTTGCTCGTCATCATCGTCATGTTCCTGTTCCTGCAGGACTGGCGCAGCACGATCATCCCAGCCGCGACGATCCCGGTCTCACTTGTCGGCGTCTTCGCTTTCGTGAAGCTGCTCGGGTTTTCGATCAACACCTTGACGCTTTTCGGCATCGTCCTCGCCACGGGCATCGTCGTCGACGACGCGATTGTCGTCATCGAGAACATCCAGCGCCACATCACGGAGTATGGGCGGACAGCCAGGCAGGCCGCGTCGGAAGCGATGGGGGAGGTGCTCGGCGCCGTCGTCGCGACCGCGCTCGTCCTGATTGCCGTCTTCGTGCCGGTGGCGTTCTTCCCGGGCACTACGGGCCGGCTGTACCAGCAGTTTTCGCTGACGATCGCCTTCTCGGTCGCGCTCTCGGCATTCAACGCGGTGACGCTGACCCCGGCGCTCTCGGCGCTGCTCCTGAGGAAGGAAGGCGAGAAGGGCGCGTTCTTCCGGTTCGTCGAACGGATCATCCACGGCGGGACGACGTTCTATGTCGCCCTGGAGAAGCGGCTCGTCCGGCACCGGTGGATCATGGTGCTCGTCTTCCTGCTCACGATCGGGGCGACGGTGTGGGTCTACCGGTCGGTGCCGACGGCGTTCCTGCCGGACGAGGACCAGGGCTACTTCATCATCCAGATTCAGGGACCAGAAGGCGCCTCGCTGGAGTACGTGGGAAACGTCGGCATCCAGGCGGAGAAAGTGCTGGCGAGCGAGCCTGACATCGCCGCGGTATTCACCGTCGGCGGGTTCAGCTTCTCCGGGCCGGCGCCGAACCGTTCCATTCTCTTCGTCCGGCTCAAGTCGTACGACGAGCGGCGCGCCGAGTCGCAGTCGGCGCAGGCCATCGTCGCGCGGCTGCGCGGCAAGCTGATTGGCGGCATCAGCGGCGCGATCGTCGTGCCATTCCTGCCGCCGCCGATCCGCGGTCTCGGCGCGTTCGGCGGGTTCCAGTTCGAAGTGCTCGACCAGACGGGCGGCGCCATCGAGAACCTCTCGGCGGCCACGCAGTCGCTGGTGCGCGGCGGCAACCAGTCGAACGAGCTGCGCGGTCTGTTCACGTCGTTCACTACAGGTGACCCGCAGCTCTACGTCGCCATCGATCGAGAGCGGGTCAAGTCGCTGAACATGCCGCTCAGCCAGGTCACTGACGCGCTGCAGGTGTTCCTGGGGTCGCAGTACGTCAACGACTTCGACTTCAACAATCGGGCGTACCGCGTGTACGTGCAGGCGGAACAGAAGTTCCGCAACGACCCGACGATGCTGGCGCAGCTGTACGCGCGGGCGGGCGACGGGCAGATGGTGCCGCTGTCGAACCTGGTGCATGTGTCGGAGAAGACGGCGCCGCAGGTGATCAGCCACTTCAACCTGTTCCGATCCGCCGAGATCAACGGCGCGGCGGCGCCGGGGTTCAGCTCGGGACAGGCGCTGCAGTCGATGCAGAAGCTCGCGGAGCAGAATCTTCCGACCGGCATGACGTACGAGTGGGCAGGCCAGTCGCTCGAGGAGATCAAGGCTGGGTCGCAGGCCGGCCTCATTTTCATCCTGGGCCTGCTGCTCGTCTACCTGACGCTCGCGGGCCTGTACGAGAGCTTCCTGCTGCCGTTCATCATCCTGTTGGCGGTGCCTGTGGCCGTGCTCGGCGCGGTCGGCGCACAAGGCCTCCGCGGGTTGGCCAACGACATCTACTGTCAGGTCGGTCTCGTCATGCTGATCGGCCTCGCGGCGAAGAACGCGATCCTGATCGTGGAATTCGCCGAGCAGCTGCGCGAGCGGGGGCTGTCGATTGCCGACGCCGCGATCGAGGCGGCGCGCATCCGGCTCCGCCCGATTCTGATGACGTCGTTCGCGTTCATCCTCGGCGTGCTTCCGCTGGTGTTCGCGCAGGGCGCGGGCGAAGCCGGACGACACTCGGTCGGCACGGCAGTGTTCGGCGGAATGCTCGTCTCGACCATGCTCAACATCGTCTTCATCCCTGTGCTGTATGTCGTCGTGCGCACGATCGCCCCTGGCGGCCGGCGCGCCGTAGAGGCGCCCGTCGCCACGGACTCGGCCCATGAGTAGGTCCGCGCTGATCGTGCTGCTGTTGTCCGCGGTGCCGGTGTCCGCCCAGACACCTCCGGCGCCCCAGCCTCCGCCCCTGACCCTGCCGCAGTCCTCGCCCGTGCTGCCGCCGGCGTCTCCGGCCGCCGAGGCGCCCCAGAAGGTCGCCTTTGACGACGCGATCAGGCAGGCGATGGCCCGCAATCCGTCGGCCATCGTCGCGGCGGGTGAAATCCTCCGGGCTCAGGCGCTCGTCATGCAGGCGCGGTCGGTGATCCTGCCGAACGTGAGTGTCACCGGCACGAACACCACGCTCAATGCCAGCCGCGGGATCGGCGACCAGGTGTTCACGCCGCAGAACACGTTCAACGCGGGCCTCGGCGTCTCGATGCCGCTGTTCGCGCCGGCGCTCTGGGCCAGACGCGTGCAGGCGCTCGACGCGCAGCACGTCGCGGAAGCCAGCTCCGAAGACGTGAAGCGCCAGGTCGCGGTGGCGGCCGCGGAGGCGTACCTGACGGTCATCGGCACGAAGCGGGTCGTCGAGTCGCAGATTCGGGCTCGCGACACGGCGCAGGCGTTCTATGACTACGCCTACAGCCGGCTGCAGGCTGGCGCGGGAAGCAAGCTGGCCGCGCTGCAGGCGCAGCAGACGTTGTCGAGCGACCTGGCGCTCGTGGAGCAGGCCGAACTGGCGCTGTATCGCGCGCAGGAAGCGCTCGGCGTCCTGATCGCGGCCGACTCGCCGATCGACGCCATGGGGGAACCGGCGTTCGAAATCCCTGACGAAAGCACGGTCGTCAGCGGGACCGATCAAGCGGTTCAACAACGTACGGACATTCGTCTCGGCAATCTGACCGTCTACGCGAACCAGCGAATCGTCGCGGACAGCTGGAAAGACTGGCTGCCGTCGGTGAACGGGATCTTTCAGCCGGCGTACCAGCATCCAGGCTCGGTGATCACGCCGTCCACGAGCTGGGCGGCGTTGATCCAGTTCGACGTGCCCGTGTTCGACGCCGGGAACCGGCGCAGCGTGAAACGGCAGCGCGAAGTGACGCTGCAGCAGTCCCAGGCACAGTTGACGGGTCAGCTGCGGCAGGCGAAGTCGGAGATTCGCCGCGCGTACGAGAGCGTTCGCCGCAGCGAGCAGGTGCTCGGCAGCAGCCGCGCCGCGGCGCAGGAAGCGGCGCAAGTGCTCGACATCACGCAGGTCAGCTACCGGGCAGGCGCGGCGACGAACCTCGACGTCATCGACTCGCAGCGCCGCGCGCGCGACGCCGATACGGCGGTGGCGATCGCGGAAGACCAGGTCCGCCAGTCGCGGCTGGATCTGCTCACCGCCCTGGGACGGTTCCCCAATTAGACGTACGTAGGGCGCGGCTTGAGCCGCGCCATTGCGGCACTGGCACAGGCCCGGCTGAAGCCGGGCCTTACGTACGTCGGTGTCACCGCGTTATGTACGCGGATTCGGAATCGGCACCGTCACGCGCGTGACGGCAACTGGCGGGTCGGGCTCGGCTTCCTGGAACGCCTGCGCGGTCCGCAGGTGCTCGTTCATCGC
>JBKPSY010000005.1:0-8100 GCA_046735235.1 Acidobacteriota bacterium
CCCATGGACCCATGGACCTATACGGACTTCTCCGCAATAAGCAACCACGTCTCCGAGTCCCGCGTCCACGGGTCCCCGTCGTAGCTGCCCAGCCTGGCCGTGACCGTCAGTCCTGCCTTCTCGAACCTCCGGGCCATCTGCGGCAGTGAAATCGTGCGAAACGCCAGCGCGAACCGCCGGCGTATCACCGAGCGCGCGCGCCTCTCGATGAAGTCCTGGTGAAACAGCGTGAGGCCGCGTGCAGGCTGCTGCTCGACCGACTCGACGAGCGTGATGTGCGCCTTCTTCCCCTGACGCCACCCGCGCAGGCGGGTCTGGCCGCGGTACTCGCGCCACGACGGCAGGTCGGCGACGAGCTCGGTGGCGACTCGGCCGCCAGGCGCCAGCACGCGCGCGACGGATTTCAGCGTCGCGGTCAGGTCGCGCTCGTTGAGCAGGGACTGCAGGATGCCGTACGGCGCGGCGACGAGGCCAAAGCGCCCGTCTGGGAAGGGCAGGGCGCGGATGTCGCCGCGGACGAGTCGCGGCCGGTGCTTCACGCGGAGCCGGGCGGTGCGCTTCCTGGCCCGCATGAGCATCGGCGCGGACAGGTCCACGCCGACGATCGGAGCGCCCGCTCGCGCGAGGGGAACCGTCACGCGTCCGGTGCCGCATCCGAGCTCCAGGACGCGACCGTCAGCCGCGAGCGCGAGCTGGCGCCAGAACGCCACATCGCGACGCGCCATCGTCTGTGCGTTTTCCCAGTCGTAGAACTCGGCGTATTGATCCCAGCCAGCGGACCCGGACGGCTTCGGCATCGCGCACATTGTGTCGCATGGACGCGAAATTGGGGTCGGGATGATTTAGTGCAGTTCCTGCCACAAATGTGGCAACTCGTGCACTAAATCGTCCCGGCCCCGATTCAGGAGGCGAGCTTGTGGCCGGTGATGCCGGCGCTGCTCTCGACGCGCTGGCCGACGGTGGCAAAGAGCATCGTGTTCTGGATCTCGACGAACGTGGCGCCTTCGCGCGCGGCCTCCTGCTCGTAGCGGGCGAGCGTCGCGAGATAGCGTGCGCCGAGCGCGGCGACGGCCGGATCCTGTGTCGACGCGAGCTCGCGGTCCACGGCGTCGCGCCGGGCCGTCCACACTGAACGCGCTGGTGGGCCGATGTTGGTCACCGACACCGGAAAGAGCTGCACCGAAAGCGGCTCGAGCCCTGCGTCCGTGAAAATCGCCGACAGGCGAGGCCCTACGGCCGGATCGGTCGCGTCGCCGCGCGCGGCTGCCGCCGCGGCGAAGAAGCGCGACGCGTCGGCGAAGGCATCCGCGCCGGCGGACGACGAGCTGTACCAGTAGCGGGCGCTGTTGTCGGGCTCCACCGCCAGCACTCGGCCGCCGGAGCGCGTGACGCGCGCGAGCTCGCCGACGGCGCGCCCGACGTCCTTCACGTGCTGCAGCACGGCCACGCAGAACGTCGCGTCGAAGGCACCCGTGACGAAAGGCAGCGTTTCGGCATCCGCCGCGGCGACACCGAGGCGGTAGTTGTGCGAGCGGCCTTCACTCGACGCCCGGGTGACGCGCGCGATGTCGCGGTCCACCGCGAAGAGCCGCAGCTGCGAGATCCGGGATCGCCCCAGGCTGACCTCCGCGGTGCCGTCGCCGCAGCCCACGTCGAGGATGCGGGTGCCGGGACGCGGCTTCAGCGTTTCCTGCAGGAACTCCGAAAACTGTGCGTCCCACCACTGCGCGCGCAGGTTCTTCAGCGTCGAGGCGGTGAGGGCGTCGAGATGACGGGCCATGAACGACTCCGGAATGAGCGGGCTGCCGTGGTCTAGCGAGATCTATCGGCAGCTGACGACCCTGAAATCAGAAGTATATACATTTTAGATTATATACATCTCGAAATAAGATGCCATAGTGCGCTGCTCTATCCTTGGCGACGGTGCTGTGGCTGCTGAAGCAGATCGGAGGACCGGCGTTCGAGTGGTTCTTCCTGTGCTGCGTCCTGCTGGGTCTGTTCGTTCGCTGGTGGCGGCCTGCCGCCGCGCGAGCCGTCCGCCGGTCGTTGCTGGCGCTCGGATGCGCGTACCTCGTTCTGTCTCTCCCGTTCGTCGCCAATCTGATCGCGGGATGGCTCCCGGCCGTCCCGTCCGTGGCGCTTCCGGCGTCGCCCGGACCGGTCGACGCGCTCGTCGTGATGGACGGCGACAACCGCCGGGGCCGAGCGCGGGCGGGAATCGAAGTCAACCACGTCGCGACACCCCGCGAGGTGTGGGTGATGGGCGACGGTTGGCTGGTCGAGGAGCTCTCAGCAGGAGGCGTGCCGAGGAATCGAATCTTTCACGATGCGTTCCTCGAGACAACGCGTGATCAGCTCACGAGTCTCGCGGCACTGGTGGGCCGTCGGCCCGGCTGGGCGGTCGCCGTGATCGTGTCGCGACTGCAGGCCGCGCGAATGGCCTTCCTGCTCGAGCAGTCGCACCTGCCCGTCCGGCTGATTGAATCACCCGTGGACGTCGAGCCCGCGACAACCGGCGCCCTCACGTTCGTGCCGACGTACTACGCCCTGCGCCTGAGCCGCGACGCGATCTACGAGCATGCGGCGCTCCGGTACTACCGGTGGAACGGCTGGATCAAGTAAAGGCGGCCATGGATCCTCTGACGCGGTGGCGCGACGAATTTCCGATTCTGTCGCGTTCGGTCTACATGATCAGCAACTCGCTGGGCGCGATGCCGCGTAGCGTCGGGTCCAGTTTGGCTGAGTACGCCGAGACGTGGGCCGCGCGTGGCGTGAGAGCCTGGGCGGAACGCTGGTGGACGATGGGCCAGGAGATGGCGGAACACGTCGGCGCGATCGTGAACGCGCCGGCGGCCGCAGTAAGCATGCACGAGAACGTGACCTCCGCCCACGCGGTGGCGCTCTCGACGCTGCCGCCGCCCGGCCGCCGAGACACGATCGTGTGCACGGCCGGTGACTTTCCTTCGATGGTCTATCAGTTTCGCGCCCAGCAGGCGCTCGGCTTCCGCCTCGTCGTCGTGCCCGCGCGCGACGACTTCACCGTGGACGTCGCCCGGGTCGTGGAGGCCATCGACGAGCGGACGGCGCTCGTCGCCGTCTCCCACGTCCTCTTCAAGAGCTCGTTCATCCTGGATCCCGCGCCGATCGTCGAGCGGGCGCGTCAGGCCGGCGCGCAAGTGATGCTCGACTTGTATCAGTCGGCCGGCATCATCCCGGTGGATCTGACGGCGCTCGGCGTCGACTTCGCGGCAGGCGGGTGTCTGAAGTGGCTGTGCGGCGGGCCGGGCAACGCGTTCCTCTACACACGGCCCGACCGCTTGCCGTCCACGCGGCCGCGGGTCACCGGCTGGTTCTCGCATCCCGAGCCGTTCGCGTTCTCGCTCGACGAGTTCGAGCCGCTCGCCGACGCGCGACGGATGGCGAACGGCACCCCGGCAATCCCGGCGTACTACGCGGCGCTGCCGGGACTGCGGATCATCCGCGAGATTGGCGTGAATCGGATTCGCGCCGCGTCGCGTGCGCTGACGTCGGCGTTGCTCGACGCCCTCGACCGCCGGGGCTTCACGACGATTGCCGTCCGCGATCCGGATCGGCTGGCCGGCACGGTGGCCGTCGATGTCCCTGAGGCGCTCGCCGTCGCGCGCACCCTCAACGCGCGCGACTTCGTCGTCGACTATCGGCCGGGCGTCGGCATCCGGTTGTCGCCGCACTTCTACAACACGCGCGACGAGATCGACGCGGTGATTGCCGAGATCGCGCGGATCGTCGAGCGGCGCGACTACACGGACGTCGCGCAAAAGACGCCCGTCACTTAGCCGGATCGACGCCTTCGACGATCCGGACGTCGCGCTCGGCGATGCCGTCGAGCCATCGGAGCGCGGCCTGATACGCGTCGCTGTGGTACGTGGCATCCGCGGCCGCGACACTCTCGAACTCGACGATCACCGTCCGCTGCGCGATACCCGCCTCGTAGGCATGGGCTGCGGGCCCTCGCGCCATGAAGCGTCCACCGCCGCCGGTAATGGCTGGAACGGCGCGCGCGGCGTACTCCGCCAGGCGCGCCGTGTCTGACACCGATCGATAGAGCACTACCCAGTAGCCTTTGGGCATCTCAGGTCCTTCTGTAGCCCGCTGCGGCCATGCGCAGATTATGGTCGGCCTGGCGCTACGGCTTCGCGCCGGTTGTCGGCTCCGGCCCCAGAACGAAGCGCAGCGCGGCAGGCAGCCGTCGATGCCAGGCCTCGTAGCTGGCTTCGAAGCGTCAGGAGCTCTGTCGGTCCTGAAGCCGGTCCGGAGCTGCGGCGAGCGTCGAACCAATCAGGAGACCCACGACGACCGTCGTCCAGCGCATGCGAAATCTTCGGCGATCGGGAACCTGAGGCCGCCAGGACTCGTCCCTGGGATTGGTCTTGTTGACATTCGACAAGACCGGGCCTAGTATTGTCGACATTCGACAGGACGGCCAAATGACCGCATCTCGACTCGATCTGCTCCAGGGCACGCTCGACCTGCTGATCCTCCGGACGCTCAGCCTCGGCGCCATGCACGGCTGGGGCATCTCGCAGCGCATCCAGCAGGTCAGCGAGGACGTGCTTCAGGTGAACCAGGGGTCGCTCTACCCCGCGCTGCACCGTCTCGAAGAAGCCGGCTGGATCGACAGCGAGTGGGGTCGCAGCCCCGACCACAACCGCCAGGCCAAGTTCTACCGGCTGACGAAGACCGGCGAGCGGCGGCTCGCCGAGGAAACCCGGCAGTGGGAGCTCATGACCACCGCCGTCGCACGCATTCTCGCCAGCGAAGCCTGATAGGAGCACGCCGTGTTCAAACGCATGCGCCGGTGGTTCCGTGCGGTCGGCGGCGGTGGCCGCCTCGACGAGCAGATGGATCAGGAGCTCGCCTTCCACCTCGATCTCGAGGCGGCCAAGCTCGAACGCCAGGGACTCTCGCCCGAAGCCGCGCGCACGGAGGCGCGCCGCGCGTTCGGCGGTGTCGAGCGCGTGCGCGAGGAAGTCCGCGACACGCGCCGCACGTCGTGGGTCGACACCATCCTCCGCAACGTCCGCTATGCGCGCCGCTCGCTCGGCAGGAACCCCGGCTACACGGCCGCGGTGCTCGCGACGCTTGGCCTTGGCATCGGTGCCAACACGACGATGTTCAGCGTCATCGACGGCGTACTGGTGAAGCCGCTGCCCTACGACGGAAGCGATCGGCTGGTGCTGCTCCGGCAATCGTCGTTGCTCGCCGGACAGGACGACGTCCTGCTGTCGATCCCAGAGCTGTACGGATATCGCGACCAGCTGGCGTCCGACTTCGAGGGCCTCGTCGAGTTCCACCAGATGTCCTTCGACCTGATCAAGAGAGGCGATCCCAACCGCGTCGCCGCCGGCGTCGTGTCGGCGAACTTCTTCGACGTGCTGCGCGTGAAGCCGATCCTCGGCCGCACGTTCGAGGCCGCTGACGCGGCGCACGGCGCCCCGGCGGTGCTGCTCCTCAGCAACGCCTATTGGAAGACGCGCTTCGGCGGCGACCCGAACATCGTCGGGCAGGTCTTCGAGATGAACGACCGGCCGCACACCGTGGTGGGCGTGCTGCCGCCGATGCCGATCTACCCGCAGGAATCCGACGTGTACATGCCGACGTCGGCGTGCCCGTTCCGCGCGCGCGGCGAGGAGCACATGGCGGAGAACTGGAAGACGTTTTCGAACCTGCGGGTGTTCGGCCGGCTGAAGCCGGGGGTGACGATCGAGGCCGCGTCGGCGCACATCGCGACCGTCGCGGCGCAGTTCACGCGCGACCACTCCGGGGCGTATCGCGACGCGCGCGGATTCGGCGCCTCGGCGCTCGGCCTGCTCGGCGAGCTGACCCGCAACGCGCGGCCGATGCTCCTGATCCTGCTGGGAGCCACCGCGCTGGTGCTGCTGCTCGCCTGCGCCAACGTCGCGAGCCTGACGCTGGCGCGCACGCTGAATCGCGACCGCGAGCTTGCCCTTCGCACCGCGCTCGGCGCCGGCCGCCGCCAGCTCGTCGGTCAGCTGCTCACGGAAAGCGTGATGCTGGGCCTCGGCGGCGGCATCGCGGGCCTGCTGCTCGCCGCCATGACGCAGGGCGCGCTCGGCACGTTCATCGGCCGCTTTACGGCGCGCGCCGCGGACATCACCATCGACGGCCGGGTGCTGGGGTTCACGGCCGTCGTTTCCATCCTGACCGGCCTGGCGTTCGGTGCGCTGCCCGCGCTCGTCACGCGCCCGGGGCCGGCGTCGCTGCTGCGGCAATCCGGCGCCTCGGCTGCGGGGCCGCGACAGTCACGACTGCTCCGCGGGCTCGTGGTCGCGCAAGTCGCCGTCTCGGTCGTCCTTCTCGCGGCAGCCGGGCTGTTCATGACGAGCCTCTATCGCCTGGCGCGCGTCGACGCCGGGTACCACGCCGAACACGTGCTGGCGGCGGAGATCTTCGGCAATTTCACGCGCTACAAGGAGGCGAAGGACTATCTACGCCTCTACAAGCCGCTCATCGAGAGGCTGTCGCAGATGCCGGGGGTTCAGTCGGCGGCGGTCGGGACGGTGGTCCCCCTCGGTCAGCAAGGGCAGCCGTTCCTGAACGCGTTCGAAATCCAGGGACGGTCGGCCATCGGACGCGACAGGCCGGCGGCAGACGTCAACGTCGTCAGCACCCGCTACTTCGAGACGCTCGGAATCCCGATCATCGGCGGACGCGACTTCCGCGAGACCGACACGGACGAGTCGTCGCCAGTGACGGTGATCAACCAGTCGATGGCGCGCTACTGGGACGGCGCGGATCCGGTCGGCTCGCGCGTCTCCTTCGACAACGGCGAGCACTGGTTCACCGTCGTCGGAGTCACCGGCACCGTGCGGCAGTACGCGCTCGAGCGCGATGGCGTCGCGCAGCTGTTCATCGCGCTCAACCAGTCGCCGTTCCCGGCCGGCGCCAGCGTGCTCCTCCGCACGACGGTGGATCCCGTTTCGATGACGGCGGTCGTGCGCGACACCGTCCACTCGCTGGATCCGGACATGCCGGTGGAGCACGTTCAGACGCTCGAGGCCCTGCGCACCAACTACCTGGCGCCAACGCGTCTGACGGCCATGCTCCTCGGGCTGTTTGCCGGGGTCGCGCTCGTCGTGACGCTCGCCGGGCTCACCGGCGTCATCGGGATGTCCGTATCGCAGCGCACGCAGGAGTTCGGAGTCCGCATGGCGCTTGGGGCGCAACCGGGCAGCATCCTGACCGGCGTCGTGCGCCAGGGGCTGGTGATGGTCGCCATCGGTCTCGCGATCGGCGGAACGGCGTCGATGTTCGTCGGCCGGTTCTTCACGTCGTATCTCTACGAGACGCAATCGACCGATCCCGCGACGTTCGGGGTGCTGGCCATTGCCATGCTGGCGGCCGCGGCCGTGGCGTGTGCGGGCCCGGCCCGCCGCGCAACGCAGGTGGATCCGATTCTCGCGCTGAGGAGCGAATGATGCGCTCGCTGGTCCTGGCGGTCGCGCTTTCGGTGCTGCCGCTCGAGCCATCGTCCAGTTCGCCGCCGCCTTCGCCCTTCTCGCCGCGCTTCAGCGGCGACGCGCTGGTGCAGCCGACGGGCTACGACACCTGGCCGATCGTCGGCTCGTCGCTGGGGCTGTCGTACTCCGGACGTCCCGACAACGGGCCCGGGACGTTTCATCGCGTGTACATGAATCCGACCGCGTACGAGGCGTTCAAGAAGACCGGGCAGTTCCCCGAAGGCACGACCTTCGTGCTCGAGTCGTACGAGGCGCAGGAAAAGAAGTCGATCGCGCAGGGGGGATACACGGAAGGCGCGCGCGTCGGCCTCGACGCGTCCGTCAAGGACAAGTCGCGCTATCCGGACGGCTGGGCGTATTTCAATTTCGAGAACGGCGCCGCGGCAACGGCGAAGGCTTTTCCCGACTCACGCTGCCATTCATGCCATCTCGCGCACGGCGAGAAGGACAGCGTGTTCGTGCAGTTCTATCCGAATTTGCGATCACGATAGGTCCATAGGTGCATAGGTGCATAGGTGCATGGGTGCATGGGTGCATGGGTGCATGGGATAACGCCGAACCTACCCCCATGGACCTATGG
>JBKPSY010000006.1:0-9168 GCA_046735235.1 Acidobacteriota bacterium
CACCATCAGCCAGAGGACGACGAGCGCCATCAGCCCCAGCGCCGCGCCGAGCGCCGCGCTTCGCTTCGACAGCGCGATGAACTCCGGGTCCGTGGGCCCTTTCGTCTCGAGAATCGCGAGGCGCCGCGGCACCGTCGGCAGCAGCAGGAACTGTGCGACGAGCAACGCCACGACGACCAGGCCGGCCGACAGCTTCAGCCACAAGTACCACGGGTAGCCCGCGATGTGTATCAACGCGAAGCCCGTGATCAGCAGGAACAGGAAGCACACGTGGCCGATCATTCCCATCACGCGGATCGTGTCCAGCGCGAACTTCAGTTCGCGGCCGTCGGCGCCGCCCCTGGCCGCGCGCGCAAGGATCAGCCCGAACGACGACGTAAAGCCGACGGCGATGATCGCCAAGACGACATGAAGGAACTTCAGTGCGAGATACACAGGATCCTCATCTGCCAAAGAAGACTGGCGTGACGTCGATGATCAGCCCGCAGGTGAACGGGGCATTGCCGGTCGATTTGTACCCGGCACCCTTGGGCGACACGACGAAGTCGGTAGCGTCGAACGTACCCGGCAGTACGTCCCACCCAATCATGTACGAGAAGACCGCGAGGCCGTTTCGCCACTTCGTGCTCTTGATCTGGCGCGCGAACAGCTCGCTCGGCGTCAATCTTATCCGAAGCGGAATGGCCGTCCGCCAGAACCCGCCATCGGCGTGGCCGTCGCTGATCACGCCCGCGCCGGAGAACCGGTAGGCGCCCAGCCCGGCGCCGACATCGAGCGCGCCGAACGGCGACTTCGTGTCGTCCCTGAACCCCGCCGGATGCAGAAAGACGATGCCCTGCAGGGTGCTGATGTTCACGGCGCCGATGAAGTTCGGGTTTGTCTCGCCCGTGAATCGGGCCGTCTCGAACACGACATACAGCCGTCGCTCGTCGAGGCTGTCGCCGACGCCAAAAATGCTGCCCGGCTTGCCAGGGCGAGGCCGCGTGGCCGTGATTGGAATCGGCAGGAACAGCCGGCCGTTGGCATCGAACGGCCCGGGTCCACTCAGCTTGTCGAGCCAGCCCCACGGGCTCGAGGCGTGCGCCGGGACGGGAGCCAGCAGCAGGACGGCGGCAGCGGCGAGCGCGCAAGTCAGGATCTTCTGCATGGGACCTCCAGAGCCGGGCGGCCTATCGCGATCCGCCACCCGGCGCGTAAGCGTCGAACAGGTTGCTGATGCGTCTCGAGAGTTGAAGTCGATGGTCTCCGCGCGGCAGCACCGTGTTGCGCGGCGGCGCGGCCGTCGGGCAGTGGACGAGCCACTCCGAGGCGCTCTCACCGGTCACGAAGCAGGGGCGCCCGTCGAGCGTCGCTTCCTGGAACTCGGCGTGAAAAATGAGGCGCCACGGCAACACCAGCAGGACGAGCGCCATGCAGATCACCACGATCGTTGCGGCCACCGGAGCGGCGTTCACCGGCTGGCCGCGGCGCCACTGGCGGACGACGTGGATCAGCCCGAGCGTCAGTAGTACGACGACGAGCTCGATCGATCGCCGGAACACCAGCTGCATGTGCTCGTTCTGGATGGCGAGCAGCTGCAGATCCCTCGCGGACCCACTGTCGATGTCGCCGAACAGCGCGATCACGAACGGCCAGAAGCGCCAGATCACGAATGCCAGACCGAGCAGTCCGGCGACGGGCAGTGTTTGTGACAGCGCGGCCGGCGAATCGAGCCCCACGCGGCTCACCAGCCGTCGCAGGCGCGCGCCCAGCGCCGCTAGAAGCCGGCCGGCGGCGGGAACCGCGCGCGCGATCCCCCGGACCAGCGCAAGGGCGACGTACAGCACCACGAACGCCAGCAGGACGTAGATGATCGATCCGAAGACGCTGCGCGCGCCAAGGATCGGATAGTCGACCAGGCGATCGTCGGCGAAGTCGCCCGTGCGCCCAAGCGCGGTGTTGAACTCCACCGTCGTCACGAACCCGAGTGCTGTCGCCATCGTGAGCACGCCGACCACTCCTGCCCCGAGCGCCGTGAGAGGGTTGACGCGACCAGGCGCCGCCACGATCGGCGACGCAGCCGACGGCGTCTTTGACGCGGGCCTGGCGCGGCCGCCACGACGTCGCTTCCGGCCGCCGGAATCTGGCGGCAGGTAGGGCATCGCATCCGACAGCATCCGCTTGGCGACGACAGCCGTCTGGGGACGGTCCTCTGGATTTGACGAGAGCATCCTTTCGACGGCCTCCACGAAGGGCGCCGGCAACTCCGGACGCCGCTCGGCGAGCGGCACACGTTCTCCGGCCAGGTGCGCCAGACGGATTTGATCCATGCGCGCGCCGCGCACGGGATAGTCGGCCGTGACGAGGTTGTAGAGCAGCACGCCGAGGCTGTAGAGGTCGGAGGCTGCCGCACCGCGATTGCCGAGCATGACCTCGGGCGCCATGTAGACCGGGGTGCCGAGCACCTGCGCGCGGCCGTCCGCGGCGGCGCCGAGCTCGCGGCCGGCGCCGAAGTCCATCAGCACAATCCGGCCGCCGTGCTCCCGCATCACGTTGCTGGCCTTCAGGTCGCGGTGCACCAGGCCCAGTCGATGCACCGCCGTGAGCGCATCGCAGAGCGACATGCCGATGAGCGCGGCCTCGTGCGCGCCGAGGGGACCGTCCTCGGCCACCAGCATCGAGAGCGTCCGCCCCTTGATGTACTCCATCGTCAGGCCGACTTCGCCGCCGATGCGCTGCGCGCTGTAGACCGTGACGACATTCGGGTGGCGCACGCGTGCCATCAGCTGCCCCTCGCGGAGCACCGTGTCCTCGGAGACGCCGTGCAGGCGATGGACGTCGATGATCTTGAGCGCGACGTCGCGTTTGAGCGTCGCGTCCCAGGCGCGATGCACGACGCCGAACCCGCCGCGGCCCAGCTCTTCGAGCAGCACGAAACCGCCCCACGACGTGGCAGGCCCAGCGTGGCGCGCGTTCGGAGTCACCGGCGAGACGGGGTGTTCGAGCACGAAGTCCGGCGAAAACGTCGTGGGCGAGGAGCGGGGAGAGGCTTCGGTCGCGTCGAGCGGAGAGCGTTCGTAGAGATCGATCAGCGACTCGATCTCCTGCTGGAGGTCGGCGTCGCCGTCGCACGCTTCCGCGAGCCGGCTGGCGCGCTCGCCGGCGGGGAGGCTCAGCGCCAATTCGAGTATTTGCCGGACGCGTCTGGGCTTGTCCGAGCTCACGCTCGACCTCCGGGGCCAGAGTAATCCAGTCAGCGGCCAAGCGGTAGGGACGCGGCGGCAGTCACGGCGTCTCGACGTTTGTCGCGGTGCGGAGCGGAAAGTTCTCGACCCGAAGATCGCGCTCGACCGAGCCCTCACGGTGGCTGGTGACCACGACGAACTCGGCATTGCTGAGCCAGCTGTCCGTGAGTCGCCAGATTGGACCGTTCGGGCCGCTGATGCTTCCGACTTTCAGCAGCCAACTCTGGACGTTGAACCCAGAGCCCTCATAGCCGCTGTTTCCGCCTCCGGCCATGAAAGTCATCCACGGCAGGAACGAGAGCCCTGAGACGTCAGCCGGCTCCAGGGATGCGGGGATGGCTTCGGACGCGACAGGATTTCGGATGAAGTAGGACCGCTCGCCCGTCGGCTCTCCACCGAACATCGAGTTCGCGTACGACACGCGAAGCAGGATGGTGACGCCGCCGCCATCCTTGTAGACCCGGCTGATCCAGACCCGATGCGCGCCATGGCGATATTCCACGCCCTGCTTCAACGGCAGCGCACCTTCGATTGAGTGTCGTATCAGAGAGACGGTAGCCTTCGCGGCGTATGTTCCGGGCTCGCCGGGCAGCGACGGGAACGTGCGATCGTCGATGACGGCAAGGACGGCGCTCGGTGGCCTGTCCCACGAAGGCTGCATCTGGACCACTCGCGAGACGCCAAGCAGCTGTCGAGTCGCGGTCGTGACGCTGGTCTCGTCTTTCTCGATCCTCGCCGGCTGGAATGCAATGGGCGCCGGGCTCGTCCAGGCGCCGCGCGCGTTCGTCTGCCACGTGCTCTGGGGGATTTTTATCTCAGCCGACCACGCCGGTTCGAGCCCTGCGACGTACACTGGCGCCGACACGAGCTTCCAGCCCCGGGCGCTGCGCGACGCAAATTGCGTGCTGATTCGAGCCTCGTCCGGAGTCGCCGACAGGTGAACACGCGACGAGTCGCGAGCCCAGCCCGGAGCGTCGCCGATCTCATCCGCCGTCGGCTTCGGCACCGACGCTGCCGCCGCGAACCCGAAGATTGCGCAGGCCAATCCGACGACGATCGAGAGCGCTCGGCGCCTGGTCGCGTACTGCACCAGGGAAAGGCCCAGGCCTGCTGCCAGAAGTCCGCCGACAGCGAGCATGAATGCCGTCTGACTGAAGAACGATCCAGTCTGCGACAGCGGTGGATCGTCGTTGAACTGCGAGACCGCCATCGCCACGGACGCCGCGACCATTCCTACCGCCACCGCCATCGCCGCTCCGGCAAGCAGCGCGAATCGCGGAAGGCTTGCCGTGAGAACCGCCAGGGTCATCAGCAGGGCCATCCAGAGCAGCTTGAAGAAGACACCCTGAGCTGCGACCCCCGCAGCATCACCCGACGGCACGCCATACACCGCCATCAGCACGACATCGGCGGCGACCGGCAGCACCACGAGTGCGCCGAACAACAGCGCCAGCTTCTCCGCGAACAGACTGCCCGGAGGAATGGGCCGCGTCATCCAGAACACGTCACTGCCCACGGCAGCATCTCCCTGCACGACCAGTGGAACCAGGCATACGAACAGCGCGACGTACGTGGACGACAGGAGGAAGTAGAGCAGCCCGGCCTGGGACGCTGCCCGGGGCGTTGCGGCCGCAATCGGCATCAAGAAGCCCGCCGTCACCGCCGATCCCGTCGCAATCACCAGCCACAACAGCAGGAGCCAGCGGTGCCTTCGGAGATCGCTGGCGAGCAAGTGCCAGAAGCCGTTCATCGGTGCCCCTCCGCGCTGACTGACGCCCTGCGCGAGAGCGCGACGAGGATGTCTCGAAGCGACATCTCGGACGCGCGGACGTCGGCACCTGGAAACGCCGCCGCGATTCGTTGCGAGGCATCGGCCGCCGCGTGCTCGGTGTCGACGAACCGCAGCGTCCGCCCCGCGGCGCCCTGCGAGATCCATTCCTGTCGCATCGGCGCGGCCGGGACGTCGCCATCGCGGGCGACAACTTCGACGAGCTTGAACCGCGCCAGCAGCGACTCGACGGGCTCTGCGAAAACGAGCCGCCCGCGATCGATGAAGCCGATCACGTCGGCGAGGCGCTCGACCTCTTCGATGTCGTGCGACGAGAGGAAGACGGTCCACGGATGCTCGCCCGGCAACTCGAGCAGCGCCTCCGTGAGCTCGACGCGGACCAGCGGGTCCAGGCCGCTGAACGGCTCGTCGAGTATGAGCAGCTCTGGACGGTACGCCAGCGACGCGAGCAGCGCCGCCTTCATGCGCGTGCCGCGCGACAAGGACCGCAGACGGTTCCGATCGTCCAGGCCGAGCTGCGCTTTCAGCCGCGCGCAGAGCTCGACGTCCCAGGTCGGGTAGAACGGACGCACGTACGAGAGCATTTCGTCCGCCGTCATCCAGTCGGGCAGCCGCTGGCTTTCAGACACGTACCCGATGCGCGCGAGCTCCGCCGGCCCGAGCCGCGTCGAGTCGGTGCCCAGCACACGCGCCGAGCCGCGCGTCGGGCGAATCAGGTTCATCAGCAGCTTGATCGTCGTCGTCTTGCCCGCGCCGTTGGGTCCGACGAGCGCGAAGATCTTCCCGGGCGGCACCCGCAGCGAGAGCCCGTTGACCGCATCAGCGCGGCGGAATCGCCGCGTCAGGTTCTCGGTCTCGACGGCATGGGTCATCGCGAACCTCCCGGGCCGCCGAGGCGCGCCCAGTGTGCTCGAACCGCTTTCACCAGGTCGCTCAGCGACACGCCCGCACGCCTGGCCTCGATCACGAGATGCTCGGCCTCGTCGCCCACCACCGACGCTGCGTCGTCAGCCGCCGGAGGATGGTCCGCCACGACGGTGCCGATCCCGGGGTGCACGACGAGCAGGCCTTGGTCCACCAGCGCCGCGACGATGCGGTACGACGTGTTCGGATTGATGCGGAGCTCCTGGCTCAGGGTGCGCACGGAGGGAAACGGATCGCCTGGGCGCAGCTGTCCCGAGACGATCGCTCTCGTGATCGCGTAGATCACCTGCTCGTAAAGCGGCGTCCCGCTGTGAAACGAGATGGTGAAGGGCAGCACGAGGTGTTCTATCTACGCTAGAACACCTCGCGGCGCAAGGTACCGCGTGACGGCCGAGCTTCGGGCCGTGAAGAGATTCAGACTGGAGGCTTCTGACTACGGAACCGCGGACTTCACCGCCGCAGGCTGCGACACCAGCACGTCGGTGTCGAGGAGGCGGGCGACCTGGTCGGCGGTGACGAGCAGCAACTGGCGTCCGTCCGGGCTGAATCGGGCTATCCGGATTCGGCTGCCGAGATGCACGTCCGCCTTGCGCTGGAGCGTGGCAGCGTCATAGCACTGCAGCTCCCCGCTGTTGTTCTGGATGGCGATCAGGCGCGACGCGTCCGAGACGAGCGCAAACCGGCCGAAGAGCGTGCCGAGCCGCTTTCCGGTCGACATCGAATACACGATGGCCTGGTTGTTCTTGTCGAGCACGACGACAGTGTCGCCGGCGGAGACCACAGTCTGGATCGTGCGCGTGTAGTGTCCCCTGGCGTTCAGCTCGCCGTTTCGCCCGGTGGAGACGAGCAGGCGTCCAAGCGTCTTGCCGTCCTTCAACGACACCACTTCGAGCAGCGAGGCGCCGTTCTTCAGGTCCGGCGAGTCCAGCGCCGATTTCAGCGCGGGGTCCAGGTTGATCTGCGACTTGGCCTCGGCGGAGCCGGCATCAGACTCGAACGTGAGGCGGCCGTTCTCGACGTCGTAGTAGATCCAGGGCGATTGGGCGACGAACCGGCGGGTCCACAGCGACGTGTTCGCCTCGACGTCGCGCACGTCGAACGTGACGTTCCGATCCCACTCGCCCGGCTTCTCGGGCGTCAGGGTGGCGTAGTACTGGCCCTTGAGCTCGGCGGCGGCCTCGCCAACCGTCAGGAGCTCGGTGACGGACCCCGTGGCGAGATCCACGCGGGCGATCTTGCGATCGATCGCCAGGGGCTTGCCGTCGCGCACTTCCTTTCGTGCGGGGAAGTCGGCGAAGAGCGTCGACGTGTGTTCGACGTCCGCGCCGAGGAACCCATGCACGAACACCAGTCGATGTCCGGTGCTCGTATCCCAGACGCCGCCGCGGTCGCGTCCCGAAATCGCGATGCGTTCCAGATCGGGCGACACGATTGCCCCATGCAGCGCGCCGAGAGGCGAGACGGGCAGGGTCACCGACGCGAGCGGTTCGCGTGACGCCGCACCGAACAGGCCGATGTCGCCATTCGGCAGCTCGCTGACGCGGGCATCGTCATACGCGTCGAGCGCGGGTGTCTTCGAGGCCAGCGTGACGCGGCCCGCCGTGAGGTCGAGCAGACCGACCGGCCAGTCCTTGATCGGGCGCAGCAGCAGCGCATCGCCATGTGTCGCCGCCGTGACGTGGCCGCCGAGCGTCAGGGTGGCCAGCGGTTCGCCCGACGGGAAGCGAAGAATTGCCGAGTGGTCGGAATGCTTCGCGTCAACCGTGGCCACGCGGTCGGCCCCGAGAAAGGCGAACTGCTGATGAAACGCATTGCGCACGTTCTCCGAGACCGGCGCCTCGGCCTTCGAGGTCAGGTCCACGACGACAGGACGTGAGCCGCCCGCAACGAAGTAGCGGCCGTCGGGCGAGAACCGGAGCTCGAAGATCTCGATGTCGCGCGGGTTCCGGGAGAAGGACCGGATGAGGTACATCCCTTCGACCGAAGACACTTCCTTCTTGAACACCTCGTTGCCCGAGTCGACGTCAAGGATGTGAATCCTGAAGACACCCACGGCGGGCGCGAGATCGATGTAGGCCAGGGCATGGCCGTCCGGCGACAGGGTGGCCTGCAGCGCGCCACGCGGAGCCACGAGCTCGAAGGCGCCCTCCCGGGCACGCGAGGCGATGTCCCATCGTTCGACGCGGAGGCCGGCCGTGTGGAACACCACCTTCCTCGAGTCCGGCGTGAACTGCGCCGGAAGGGCGTCTTCGGCATCGATCCGGAAGAGCACCGCAAGCGGCTGGCGGCTGAGCACGTAAACGCTCGAGTCGTCCTGCGCGAGCAGCAATCGTCCATCCGGGCTGAAGCGCAACTGGCTGATATCCGAGTGCAGGGGCGGGTCGAGTGCGTGCTCGCGCACGACACCGCGCGCCGAGCTCGCCTCTGCAACGCCCGTGGTCTCGACCACGCGCTTCTGCCAGTCGCGGAAGGCCGCGGTGGACTCGGCGGTCACGACGCGGCAGCCTTCCGGGATGACCTCCATCGAATGGATCATCTCGCGGAGGCGCTTCGATTCCGGTCGCGTGGCCGCGAAGAAGTCGGAGAGGAAGCTGCCGGTGTTGTGGTTGGTGCTGGTGAAACGATCCCAGAGATTCACGTACGCGTCGGGCGAGTAGCCGGCGCGCGCGACGGCGATGAGCCCGACGCGGTCCGCTTCGTACTGATCCGACTCGCCGTGCGACGTCTCTCGCGTCGAGGAGGAGGCCGCCTCGATCAGCCGATGGTATTTCTCGAAGATGTCCTGTCGATCGCCGAACGTCGTGACCTTGATCGTCTGGCGAAAGGCGTCGCTGACTTCGGCGGCGAGCTGCCGCGTGATGATGTGCCCGATCTCATGGCCGAGCACGCCGGCGAGCTCGTCCTCGCTGGTCGCGAAGGCGACCAGCTTGCGGGTCACGTAGATGCGACCGCCAGGTGTGGCGAAGGCGTTGACGGCGGGAACGTTCACGAGCGTGAAGCGATACCGGATATCGCCCGGAGGCAGCTGGGCGACGATCCGATTGCCGATTCGTTGCAGGTAGTCGTTCGCGTTGTCGTGGACAACGCCGTACGCGCGCTCCATCTGCTCGGCCATCGCGTCGCCGAGATCGGCTTCCTGGCTTTCGGTGAGCGTCACCTTCGCCTTCGTGACCGGAATCGGAACCGAGGCGGCGGTGCACGGCTTCTGGGCGGTGGCCTGGTGGGACCAGG
>JBKPSY010000007.1:0-12937 GCA_046735235.1 Acidobacteriota bacterium
TCCCGACGGTGGTTGGGCTCGGCGACGCCTCAAAGCAGGTGACGCCCGGCGAGATGGTCGCGCTCGACGGGGAAGACGGCGTGTTGGTCATCGGGCCTGACGAGCTCGAGTTGGCCGCGATGGCCCGCCGGCAGGCCACGCGAACGAGCGAGCCATACCCTGCGCGGCCCGCGGGTCCCGGGACCTCGGCGACGCGCGACGGCGTGCGCGTTCGCCTCGAAGCCAACGTGGATCGGTTCGAGGACGTTGCCAGCGCGCTCAATGCCGGCGCCGACGGCGTCGGCCTGTTCCGTTCCGAGTCGCTCTTGCTCAACGGCACCGTGCAGGGCCTGGCCGGCCCCGCCAGCGAGGCGCAACAGGCGGAGGCGTACGGCCGCGTGATCGCCGCCTTCGCGCCGGCGCCGGTGACGATTCGCACGTTCGACATCGATCTCGCGCAGGCCGCGGCGCTGACGTCGGGGGTGCCGTCGCATCCGGCGCTCGAACGGCATCGGCCGCTGGGGCTGCGCGGCATCCGGCTGGGCCTGGCGCAGCCGACGATTCTCGACACGCAATTCCGCGCCATTCTGCGCGTCGCCTCGAAGGGCCACGTCCGGATTCTGCTGCCGTTCGTCACGAGCGCCTCGGAAGTGCGCGCGGCGCGCGTGAAACTGGAAGCGGCCAGGGAGGCGCTGCGCGCCGAAGGGGTGTCCACGCCCGAGGTGCCGCTGGGCGCGATGATCGAGGTCCCGGCGGCGGCGTTGACCGCCGATCTGCTCGCGGTCGAAGCGGAGTTCCTCGCGCTCGGCACGAACGATCTCGCGCAGTACTTGCTGGCGGTCGATCGCACCGACGAGCGCGTCGCAGCCATCGCGGAACCGTTTCATCCGGCGCTGCTGCGCGTGCTGCGACGGCTCCCGCGGCTCGCCGGCCGTCGCCACGTCCCGCTGTCGGTCTGTGGAGAGCTGGCGTCGGATCCGGTGTTGCTGTCGCTGCTCGTCGGCTTCGGCGTCCGCGAGTTCAGCATGACGCCCGCGGCGCTGCCAGGCGCGTGGCGCGTCCTCGCGGACTCCGACAGCCATGAGCTCGCGATCGCGGCCCGCGAGGCCGCCGCAACGGGCACGCTCGCGCCTGTCGAGGCTTATCTGGCGGGCGCCTCGACCGTGCGGCGGTAGCGAAAACTCGGGTGCCTGGGCTGAAGTCCCGGCCTACTTCTTGTCCGAACGTCCGTAGCGATCTTCGAGACGGACGACATCGTCGAGCTCCGGCGTCGAGACTTCGACGACGTCGCAGTCTTCGATTGCCGTCATGCGGTGGACGGTGCCCGGCGTGACGTGGAAGCGCTCGCCCGGCTTCACTTCATGCTTCCGCAGCTCGCCGTCCTGCTGAATCTCGAAGAGCAGCTTCCCCGACCACAGGAGGATCGTCTCGTCCTTCTTGTTGTGGTACTGAAGGCTCAGGGCGTGGCCCTTGTTGATGTGGATGATCTTGCCGACGTAGCGGTCGGTCTTCGCCCAATGGATTTCGTAACCCCAGGGCTTCTCGACGCGCGGAATCTCAGACACGCAGGGTCTCCTTCAAAGTCCATAGGTCCATAGGTCCATGGGTCCATAGGTCCATGGGGTAGCCGTGCGCCGCCCATGACCCCTATGGACCCATGAACCCATGGACCCATGAACCTTCCTCAGAACGGAATATCGTCCTCGCTCAGCTCCGGGCCGACGTCCATCGGCTCGGGGTGCGACGTGGACTCGCCGCGCGTCTGCTGCCGCTGTCCGCCGCCGCCACCGCCGCCTCCGCTCAAGAGCACGACGCGATCGCCGCGAACCTCGGTGGTGTAGCGCTTGTTGCCGTCCTTGTCGTCCCACTGGCGCGTCTGCAGTCGCCCCTCGATGTAAATCTGCTTGCCCTTCTGCAGGTACTGGTTGAGCGTCTCGGCCTGCTTGCCCCATAGGATGACGCGGTGCCACTCGGTCTTCTCCTGGCGCTGGCCTTCCTTGTCGTTCCACGTTTCCGTCGTGGCCAGGTTGAGAGTGGCGACCGCGGCGCCGCCAGGCGTGTAGCGGAGCTCCGCGTCGCGTCCGAGGTTGCCGACCAGGATGACTTTGTTCACGCTGCCCATTGACGTTCCGTCCTTCGGTTCGCCCGCGTCCCCCGCGGGCGTAAACAGCGGCCGCCTCTAGCGGGACCGCCGGTTCAGACCATCGAGCCGCTGCTTCGCGAGGCGGCCCGCGTCTGTGTCTGGAAAGGCCTTCACGGCGTACTCGTACGCGGTGCGCGCGCGATCCGGCTGTCCGAGCCGCTCGTAGGTGATCCCGACCTTGTAATACGCCTCTGGAAGGATATCGCTTTGCGGGTAGTCCGAGATCACCCGTTCGTAGGCGGCCGCCGCCTCGCGGAACCGGCTGTCGCCGCTGTACGACTCACCGATGTAGTACTGCGCGTCGTCGGCAAGATCGGACTTCGGATAGGTCTTCAGGTACGTTTCAAATCCCTGGACGGCCAGAGACCACTGGCCGGCCGTGTAATCGGCGTAGGCCGTTTCGTACAGGCGCCGCGGGGTTGTGCCCGTCGCATTCGCCCCGCTCGGCGCGGGCGCCGGCGGCGTCCCTCCCGCGGGAGCCGGGGCCGTGCCGGCCGACAGCGGCGGCGCGGGGGCCGCGCTTGGATCCGTGGAGGTCAGCGGCGCCGGCTGCGCCGCCAGTTTCGGAATCATGTCGCGGACGCCGTCGACGTCCTGCGACAGGGAGGTGAGGCGCACGTTCGTCTCGTCGAGCTTCTCGCGGAGGACGCGCAGGTCGCCCGCGACGGAATCCACGACGAGCTTCTGATCCGCGAACCCCTTGCGCGTGGCGGCGCCCTGTTCGTCCAGGCGCGCCGTCACGGTCTTCAACGTATCAGCCAGGCTGACGAGCGCCTGCTGCAGGCGCTGGTTCTGCTCCTGCAGCATGCGGATGTCGGCCATCAACTGCTCGTGCTCGCGGTTGGCCGCCCCGAGCGGCGAGGTCGCGCCCACGAGCAGCAGGGCGGCGAGCATGATCCTCGTAGATCGCATGTCCGTACTCCGGCTACTTCTTGGCGCGCCTGAAGGCACGCCGCTACTTGGCGGTCACCACGAAATGCGCGCGGCGATTTTTCGACCAGGCCGCTTCGTCGTGGCCGGGATCGAACGGGAACTCCTTGCCGTAGCTCACGATCTTGATCCGATCGGCAGACACGCCAAGCGACAGCAGATAGGTGCGGGCGGCGGTCGCGCGGCGCTCGCCGAGGGCCAGGTTGTACTCCGCGGTCCCGCGCTCGTCGCAGTGTCCCTCGATCGTCACCTGCCACGTGGTGTATTTCTTGAGCACATCGGCGTTGGCCTGCAGGGCCTGCTGACCGGCCTGATCCACGTCCGCATTGTCGAGGCTGTAGAAGACAGGCTTCAGCGGCGAGTTGCGATTCAGGTCGTCGAGCGACGCCGAGGCGATCGCGTCCTCGGCCGGCGGCGTGACCGGCGTCGTCGCGCCGGCATTGGCCGGCTCGGGCGGAGCCGGCGGACGCCCCGGTTCCGCGGGCATCGGCGGAGGCGGCGGCAGCGGACGAGCGATTGGCGGCTGCTTCTTGTGGCACGCACCGGCCACAAGGCTCAGCGCGACCATCGCGGCGAGCAGGCCCGAGCGGGATCCGAGGCGGGATGTCATGTCGTGAGACTCCTTCCGAGTAAACGCGGACCCAAGGTCAGCGCGACCAGTCCGGCGTGTAGTTGTTGCCAGCGCGCGTGATCTGCCGCACGTCCTTGCCGTCGCGGCTGATCACGAACACTTGGGTTCTGCCGCCGGCACGCGTCGAGGTGAACGCGATGTGGCGGCCGTTAGGCGCGAAGGCCGGGCTCTCATTGCTGCCTTCGCCGTTGGTGATCTGCCGGATCTCGCCGCTGGCGAGGTCGTACACCTTGATATCGTACCCGCCCCGGCCGCAGACGTAGGCGATTTCGTTGAACGCCGACGAGCTGTTCCACGTCGCGCGGTCGCAGTAGCCCTCGCTGGAGATACGGCGGAGGTTGAGCCCGTCAGCGCCCATCACGTAGATGGCCGGCGTACCTGAGCGGTCCGACGTGAACGCGATCTGGTTGCCGTTGGGCGACCAGGTCGGCGTCGTGTCGATCGCCGGGTTGTTCGTCAGCCGGTGCACGTTGGAGCCGTCGCGGTTCATCACGTAGAGCTCGGGGTTGCCGTCGCGGTTCGAAGTGAACAGGATCTTCGTGCCGTCCGGCGACCAGACCGGCAGCCAGTTCTGCGTGCCCGGCGTGGACGGCTCGATCCGCCGGCCCTCGTAGATGAGGGAGATGAAGATGGTGGGGAAGCCGCGCGCATACGACGTGTACGCGATCGACCGCCCGTCGGGCGACCACTTCGGCGTGATGTTCAGCACGCGGTTCACCGTGATGCGCCGCTGGTTCTCGCCGTCGTAGTCGGCGATGTAGACCTCCTTCACCTCGCGGTTCTCGACGGTGCCGGAAAGCTTCTCCTTGTCACGATCCGAGGAGAAGGTCAGCTTCGTGCGGGCGACGCCGTCCAGGCCGCGCTGCTGCTTGTGGATCTCGTCGGCCATCGTGTGCGCGAATGCCCGCGGATTCCCGGCCGGGCCCGAGTACTCGCGCGAGAACGCCGACTGTTGCGCCTGCACGCCGAACAGCTTCACCTGGATCTTCAGGTTGGCGCCGTCTTTGGTCACGGTGCCGGACACGACGGCATCCGCGCCGAGCTCCTTCCAGCGATCGTACGGCACGGCATCGATCGACTTCGCGGCCGGAATCGACGCGTACGTGTCGCGCGGGATCATGTAGAACTCGCGCTCGAAGTTCAGGTCGTCCCACAGCACCTGGCCGAGCACTTTCGCCGCGGCCTGCACGTCGGGGTCCGGCGACAGCGCGATGAAGTCGGGGACCGCGTACTTCGGCGGCATCCCTGGCGCGCCGTTGATGTTCAGGCGCACCTCGCCTTGCTGGGGCTGTGGCGTCGGAGCCTGCTGGCTCGCGATGACGACGGCTCCGAGCGCGGCGGCGGCGACGGACAGGGCGAGCATGAATCGTAGGCGCATCAGTGGGTCACGTATTGGAAGTTGAGGTGAACGGCCAAGCTCTGATCCGGGAACTGCGGGGGCAGAGGCGGCAGCTGACGGGTCGCGATCAAGGCGCGCTGGGCGCCCTGATCGAGCGCAAAATAGCCGCTTCCCCGTTCAACTTGTATCCCGCTGATTCGCCCATCACGCAGGACGGTGAACTTCATCAGCGTCTGTCCGGCGACATCCTGCTGGCCGTTCCAGTTCCGCTGAATCAACTGGACCATGGTGGTGAGGTATTCGGGGCAGCAGAAATTCTGAACGTCGAGGTAGCCGCCAGTCCCGGCACCGCCGGTTGTGAGGCCCGATCCAAAGGTGCGCGACGACGTCTGAATGCGCGCGTCCCCCGTCGACGCCTGCGCCGCTTTCGGCAGAGCCCTGGGCTTCTCGTCCTGCAGGATCTGCGCTGTGGCCTTCGGCGGCGGCACCGCCTTCGTCGTCGTTTTCGGGATCACCATCTCCGGCTTGGCAGCTGCCGGCGGAGCGGGAGACGGCTTGGTGTCTGGCTCGGCCTTCTGCGTCGTCGCTCCCGCCATGGGCGTCGCTCCGCCGGTCTTCGCGCCGACTGCGCCGCCAAGGCTGATCGTCATTACCGTATGCGGCGTCGTGTCGACCGGCACGAGCGGCGGACCGAACAACAGAATCAGCGCCACCAGGCCGTGGACGACCAGCGACACGACGACCGTCGTGCGCAGGCCCTGCGGCTCACGCGCGCGATCGACGAGGATGGGGCTGACTGCGTCCATGGTGCGGCTCAGCGCTCCCCGGGCAGCTTGGCGACGATGCCGACCTTCTGGACGCCGGCGTCCTTCAGTCGATCCATCACATCCATGAGCTCCTGCAACTGCACGGCGCCGTCCCCGCGAAGGAAGACGTCCTTCGTCGGATTGGTCAGCAGCTCCTGCCGCACACGTTCGGTGAGCACTTCGATCCGCACGGCCTTGTCACCGATATAGACGATCTTGTTCGTCCGATAGGCGAGTGGGACGTTCACGAAGATCCGCTCTCCCTCCTTGGGCTCGGCGCGGCGCGCCACGGGGAGGTTCACGTCGAAGCCACGCTGCATCATCGGCGCCGCCACCATGAAGATGATGAGCAGCACGAGCATGACGTCCACGAGGGGGACGACGTTGATCTCGGCCAGGACGGTCGAAACCCGACGGCCGCGGCCGCGGCGGTGGCCGGCGCCCGATTCGAGCGCTTGAAGCTTGGGCATGACGGTCTCGGCGGCGCGTTACGTGAAGTTGCGTTCCGAGATGTTCAAGAACTCGAGCGAGAAGTCGTCCATCTCGGACGCCAGCAACTTCACGCGCGACGCGAGGTGGTTGTAGAAGTAGACCGCCGGAATCGCCGCGAAGAGTCCCGCGGCCGTCGCGATGAGCGCGTCGGCGATGCCGGGCGCCACGACCGCGAGATTGGTCGAGCCCGTCTGGCCGATGCCCTGGAAGGCGGCCATGATGCCCCAGACGGTGCCGAACAGACCGATGTACGGCGTGATGCTCGCAGTCGTCGCGAGGAACGAGACGCGGCTCTCGAGCTTGTTCACCTCGACGCCCGCCGCGCGCAGCAGGGCGCGATCGAGGGCAGGCAGGCTCTTGAGCGTCACGCGCGCCGCGACGGTCGCGCCCGTCTGCGTGGGGACGCCCTGACGGAGCTGCGTGTTGAGCTCGGCGTAGCCGGCCTGGAAGATACCGACGAGCGGGCTCTCCGAGAGGTTCTTGCAGACGGCCTGCACCTCGGAGAACTTCGCGCTGCGGCGGAAGATGTCAAGAAACGCGGTCGACTGGCGTTCGGCGCGGTTCAGAGCCCAGAGCTTGAAAAGAATGATCCCCCAGGACGTGACCGAGAAGAGGATCAGAACGAGCAGGACGAGCTTACTAATCGGACTCGAGCGCGCGACCAGCTCAAACACATCCTGGCCGGCCGCCGCGTCAGACCCTGCCGCACCCTGCACCTGTAGTGCAAGGACGTACATGCCGAGCACGCGCAACGAACCCTCCGCCACATAGTTGTGCGCCGCTGGGACAGCGCGATGCCCCGTAGCGTAACACTCGACCGGAATCCTTTCAAGGGTATGCTACGATGGAACTTGCGGCGATTGGCAGGTCCGACGGCCTGCGCGACAGGTGACGGGCAGTCAGCCCGCACACCGACGCCTCCTCCCAAGTTCGGCGCGCCATGCTGCGCTTCCTGAGCATCGAGCACCTCGCGGTCATCGACAAAGTCGAGATCGAGTTCGAACCCGGCTTGAACGTCCTGACGGGCGAAACGGGGGCCGGCAAGTCGATCCTCGTCGAAGCCGTCGGACTGCTGCTTGGCGCGCGCGCGTCGAGCGATCTCGTGCGGACGGGCGAAGACGTCGCGACCATCCAGGCGATCTTCGACGCCGGCGACGGCGAAGTGATCGTCCGCCGCGAGCTCACGGCGCAGGGACGCAGCCGCGCGTTCGTGAACGGCGCACTCGCCACCGCGGCGACGCTTCGCGATCTCGCGTCGCGTCTGATCGAGCTGCACGGCCAGCACGATCACCAGGGACTCCTCGAGCCCGACAGCCATCTCGACCTCCTCGACGCGTACGCCGGCCTCGAGCCAGCCCGCACGAACGTCGCGGACGCCTTCCACCGACTCGGCGCGTTGAAGGCTGAGCTCGATACCCTGCGGCTTGACGAGCGGCAGAAGCTCGCACGCATCGACCTACTGACGTTCCAGCGCGACGAGATCAGGCACGCGGCGCCAAAGCCTGGCGAGGACCAGGCGCTTGCCGCGGAGCGGGCCGTTCTCGCCAACGCGGAACGCCTGCTGGCCGCCAGCTCCGAGGCATATCAGCTGCTGTACGAACAGGACGGTGCGGTACTCGACGCGCTCGCGACGGTCTGGAAGCGAGTCGGCGATCTGGCCGCGCTCGACCCGCGCGTGGCGCCGTACGCCGAAAGCCGGGCAGCGATCGACTCTCAGCTGAAAGACCTAGCGTTCTTTCTGAGGGACTACGGCGAGCAAATCGATGCCTCACCTGGGCGGCTGCAGGAGGTGGAGGATCGGATCGCCCTGCTCGACCGGCTGAAACGGAAGTACGGTCAGGACTTGGACGCCGTCCTCGCGCATCTCGATGACTGCGATCGCCAGCTGGCCGCGCTCGCCGCCTCGGATGAACGGGCCGCGGAGATACAGACCCTCGTCGAGCGCGCGGAGCGCGAGTACCTCGAGGCGGCCTCCGCGCTGGGCGGGGAGCGCCGGACACACGCGAAGCGATTCGCACGCGAACTCGTCGCCGTGGTGGCGGGGCTCGCGATGGACCGCACCCGGTTTGAAATCCGGTTCAACGACACGCCGGTGCCGCCGGCAGCGTGGGGCCCGCGTGGAGTTGATACTGCAGAGTTCTTTGTCTCGCCAAATCCTGGCGAGGACTTGCGCCCGCTGGCAAAGATCGTCTCCGGCGGTGAGCTCTCTCGGCTGATGCTCGGAATCCGCAGTCTGACCGGCCGCCGAGACCGCGGGATGAGCCTCATCTTCGACGAGGTCGACGCCGGAATCGGGGGCCACGCAGCCGACGCGGTGGGGAAGCGGCTTCAGCAACTCGGCGACGCATCGCAGGTGCTCTGCATCACCCACCTTCCGCAGATTGCCGCACACGGCGACGTCCAGTTCCAGATCACCAAGCAGGTCCGCGACGGGCGCACGACGACGAAGGTCGCGCGACTGGACGGCGCCAACCGCGAGTTGGAGCTCGCCAGGATGATTGTCGGCGCCGGCGTGACCGACGGTGTCCGCGCCAGCGCCGCGGAAATGCTGGCGGCCCGTCGGAGGGCGAAAGACGAATACAAGGCGAAAGGCGAAAGCGAAGGTCGCCGGGCGAAGGGGCGCACGTGAGCCGCAAGTACCTGATCGAGACCTACGGCTGCCAGATGAACTACCACGACTCCGAGCAGATGGCTGGCCTGCTCGAAGCGGCCGGCTACGACCGCACGGAGGACGATCGCGACGCGGACGTCGTCGTCATCAACACCTGCAGCGTGCGCGAGCACGCCGAGGACAAGCTCTACACGCGACTGGGCGAGCTGCGCGTGCTGGGCGAGGAGACCGGCCGCGACCCCCTGGTGGCTGTCGCCGGATGCGTCGCGCAGCAGGAAGGGCAGTCGCTCCTCAAGCGCTCTTCAATGGTTGACGTCGTCGTCGGCACTCGGCGCACTCGCATGCTGCCCCTCCTCATCGAGGAATCTCGGGCCGCCCAGCGTCCCCGAATCGACCTCGGCGCCCACGACAACGTCGCGTTCCCGTTCGGCCTGACCCGGCGCGACGATCCGGTCCGCGCCTGGGTCACGATCATCGAGGGCTGCAACGAGTACTGCAGCTTCTGCGTCGTGCCGTACACGCGCGGCCACGAGCGGATGCGTCCGAAGGCCGAGATCCTCGACGAGGTGCGAGCCGCGGCCGCCGAAGGGCTCCGCGAGGTCCAGCTCCTCGGCCAAATCGTCAACCACTATCAGGCGCCGGATGACGCCAGCTGCGACTTCGCGGGGCTGCTGGAATCCGTCCACGAGGTGCCGGGAATCGAGCGAATCCGATTTGCCAGCCCGCACCCCCGGCATGTGACCGACCGGCTCGTCGCCGCGCTGCGCGACCTCCCGAAGGTCTGCAAGCACCTCCACCTGCCGGTCCAATCGGGCTCGACGCGCGTCTTGAACGCCATGCGGCGACGATACACGCGGGAGTCGTATGTCGCACTCATCGACCGGCTTCGCGGGGAGATACCAGACCTGGCCATCTCGACGGACATGATCGTCGGGTTCCCTGGCGAGACCGCCGAGGACTTCGAGGACACGATGACGCTGGTCGAGCACGTGCGGTACACCAGCATGTTCTCGTTCAAGTATTCCGAGCGGCCGAACACGCTGGCATCCAAGCGCTATCCGGATGCCGTGGACGACGCCGAGAAGACCCGGCGCATCGTCGCCCTGCAGCAACGGCAACGCGAGATTCAGCTGCAGCTTCACGACGCGCTGATCGGGTCCACCATTGACGTGCTCGTGGACGCCGCAAGCCGCCGCCATGTGACTGAAGTCTCAGGCCGGACGCCGGGAAACACCGTCGTAAATCTACCGGGGGAGTCCGACTGGATTGGCCGGACAGTCCCTGTCACAATCCGCCGCGCGGGCCCCAACAGCCTGTGGGGCGAGGTTCAGGCGTAGCACGGGCCTTCAGGGGCTGTAATCGCCGTAGGCCGGGGCCTTCAGGCCCGGCAACTTTTTGTGTAGCGCAGGCCTCGAGGCCTGCCGGGAAGGCTGGCCGATGCAAGTCGAAATGACCATCAAGGGCCTGATACTCGACCCCGTCACGAACGATCCGATCATCATCCTTCGTGACCAGGACGGCCAGCGCGTGCTGCCGATCTGGGTAGGCGCGGCGGAGGCCAACGCCATCGGCCTGCAGATTGAAAACGTCGTCCCGCAACGCCCGCTGACGCACGACCTCCTGCGCGACGTCATCCAGGCGCTCGACGGCGCCGTAGACAAGGTCGTCGTCTGCGATCTCAAGGACAACACGTTCTACGCGCTCATCCACCTGACCGTCCGGGGCGAACCGGTGGCGATCGACGCCAGGCCGAGCGACGCGATCGCGCTCGCGCTGCGGGTGCGGGCGCCGATCTTCGTCGAGGAAGCGGTGATCGAGCACGCCCGGACCAGCGAAGCCGTGCCTGAACGGGCCACCGCTCAGCGCCTCCAGAAGTGGCTCGAGAGCCTCGACAGCGACGATCTCGGCAAGTACAAGATGTAATCCCGCCTCAGCTGATACGGCGGTGTTAAGATGGCCGCCGTCGAATGATTGTCGCCATCGCGAACCAGAAGGGCGGCGTCGGCAAGACGACGACCGCCATCAATCTTGCGGCGGCTCTCGCCCTTCGGGGCCGCCAGACGCTCCTGATCGATCTCGACCCGCAGGCCAACAGCACCATGTCGTTCCTCGACATGCGACAGGTCAGCCGGTCCATGTACGACGTCATCGCCGAGACCACCGGCCGCATCGAAGACGTCATCGTGCAGTCGCCCGTCGCGAACCTCTCAATTGCGCCGTCCCGCATCGCTCTCGCCAAGCTGGAGGCGCGCCTGGTAGGGGAGATCGACGCGCACTTCCGCCTCAAGGAGCGGATCGACGCTGTCCGGGATCGCTTCCAGGCCATCGTCATCGACTGCCCGCCCACGCTGGGCCTGCTGACGGTGAACGCGCTGGTGGCTGCCAGCCACCTGCTGGTGCCGATCCAGTCCTCGTATTTCGCCCTCGAGGGCACGGACGACCTTCTCGAGACGATTGAAAAGGTCCGGACCCGCGCCAACCCTGCGCTGCAGATCCTGGGGGTCGTCATCACGATGCACGACCGCCGGACGTCCCTGGCGCGGGACATCCGCGACCAGATTCAGCAGGTATTCGGCGCCAAGGTCTTCCGGACCACCATCTCCAAGAGCGTGCGCCTCGAGGAGAGCCCGGCCTACAAGGAATCGATTTTCACGTTCGCGCCCGACTCCACCGGGGCGAGCGAGTACTACATGCTCTGTGAAGAGGTGATCGACCGTGCCTAAGCGAGGGCTTCCAGACACCCTGCGGATGCGTCATGACGCCCACTATGTAGACGCCATTACCGTGCCGGGCGGCGCGCCGGTCGGCCGGATGGTGCCCATCGATCTCATCGACCCGAACCCGAACCAGCCGCGGCAGGTGATGGGCGACCTGTCCGAGCTCATGGCATCCATCGCCGAGAAGGGCGTCATCGAGCCTCTCATCCTGCGCCAGCGTGGCGACCGCTTCCAGATCATCGCAGGCGAGCGCCGGTACCAGGCGGCCGTCCAGGTCGGCCTCCGGGAGCTCCCCGGTGTTCTGCGGGATGGCGACGACAACGAAGTTCTCGAGGTCGCGCTCGTCGAGAACATCCAGCGCAAGGATCTGACGCCTTTCGAGGAGTCGGAAGCCATGGCGTCGCTGGCGCAGCGGTGTGGGTACACGCACGAGATGCTCGCCAAGAAGCTGGGGAAGTCCCGTGTGGCTGTGACCGAATCTCTTGCCCTCCAGGGCATGCCCGACGAGATCAAGAATCTTTGTCGGCTGGCCGACATTACCTCTAAGTCGTTGCTCTTGCAGGTAGTTAGGCAAGGAGATTTCGAGAAAATGGCTGCCCTGATTGAGAAGATCGCCACGCAGGGCGGCATGACTCGCGAAGACGCCCGAAAAGCGGCCGCTAAACCCACCCGCGGCCGGCCCAAGGCCTTCACCTTCAGCTATCGCCCCGACAACAAGGCCTTCAAGCTGAGACTCAGCTTCACCAAGTCCAAAGCCGACCGCGAAGAGATCATCGAGGCGCTCGAGGGCATCATCCGCGACCTCCGGAAGGCCAAGTAGGAACAGGTCAGTCGGGTCGATCAGGTCAGCCACGTCGATCGCGTAGGTCCCGATCACGGTCGATCAGGTCCTCCGCCGAGTCCACATCAGAGATCTGCCAGGTCGATCGAACCAATCACAGGCCGACGAACTCTCAGGCTAGCTTCGCATTGCGACGGGGGACATCCAGAGACCCGACCGACCTCCAGACCCTGGCGACCCAACCTTTCCACGTCTGCAGACCTGCCTTAAGTTTACATAACACTTGTTATCAGACTCAGTGGGAATGCCCCGCAGAACCTGCCTGTGGAAGGTTTGCGGACTTGGTTGTGGGTTGGAAGACCTAAGGAACTACGGGCTTCGAATTACCGACTTCAGATGAGGAACTGCCGCCCTTTTCGAGCCTCGCAAGCAGGCTGAACTTCGCCCGCGCCTGAAAGTCCGGGGTCCGGGGTCCGATGTCTGAAGTCTGTCGTCTGAAGTCCCGGAC
>JBKPSY010000008.1:0-5916 GCA_046735235.1 Acidobacteriota bacterium
CGCCGTTCCTGACGCGGACGATATTGGCGAACGACGCAAACCCGCTGGCGTCGCGCTCGGTCATGCCTGTGACGACTGACGGCGTCGCCAGGATGAAGGCGCGCGTCTCGGCGTCCACGCCGAGCAGGCCATAGCAGATGAGCGAGGCGCGGCGGTCCGACAGGATGGCGCCCAGCAAATCGCGTTCAGGCACCGCGCGTCCGATGACTTGCTTCTGCCAGAACTCGAGCGGCATCGGCAGCGGCACCGTCTCGTCGCCTTCCGTCGGCGGCGTCGCGAAGTATGTCGTCAAGGCCACGTGCAGGCGGCCTCGCGCGTCGCGAGCGGGATAGACCGTGCGGATGATCTCGCCGACCACCATCGCGCGCGGCAGATCAGCGGCGAGACCGAGCGACGGCAGCAGCGTTGCGCGGCCGCCGGGCAGCGTCACGAGCGGCCAGGCGTCTTCGGCCTGGGCCGGGGCGCCCCAGCTGAGGCAAGCGGCGAGCCACGCCAGCGCGAGGATCCACGACGGCCTGCGACGGCCGGTATACACTGACCGACGCCGGACGGTCACGATCCGGTCCGAGGCCGCATGATCGATCCGCTCGCCACCGAGCTCGTCCCGATCGACGACGAAGGGAAGCTGTTCATCTCGCCGGTGATCACCGACTGGGCGCCGGTCCATGCCCTGGGCATCGAGGTCATCATCGACCTGGAAGGCACGCTCGACGCCGGCGTTTCCACGAGGCCCGGCCACATCCTGTACATCTACCATCACATCTACGACGAAGATCTGCCCGATCTGACCCGGCTGCACGCCATCGCGTCGCTGGGCGCGCGGTTGATTCGCTCGGGCCAGAAAGTGCTCGCGCACTGCAGCATGGGGTACAACCGCTCGGCGCTGGTCGCCGGGCTCATTTTGACCGAACTCGGGTTCGACGGTCCGGCCGCCGTCGAGCGGCTGCGGGCACGCAGGCCGGGAGCACTGTACAACGAACGATTCGCCGAGTACCTGGCATCGGTGCCCGCGCACGTCGGGTGATCCGGCGGGCATACCGCGACCGTTTCGAGGAGGAGCCGCATGCTGAAGGAATTTCGCGAGTTCGCGATGCGCGGAAATGTCGTCGATCTGGCCGTCGGCCTGATTCTCGGCGCCGCCTTCGGAGCGATCGTCACCTCGTTCGTGAACGACGTCATCATGCCGCCCGTCGGCATGCTGCTCGGCGGCGTGGACTTCGCGAACCTGTTCGTGCTGCTCAAGGCGGGCGCGAAAGCGCCGCCGCCGTACGCCACCGTTGCCGCCGCCAAAGCCGCCGAGGCCGTCACCCTCAACATCGGGGTGTTCATCAACACGATCATCAACTTCGTCTTCGTCGCGCTCGCGATGTTCGTTCTCGTGAAGGGCATGAATGCCGCCCGGCGCACGACGCCGCCTCCGCCGGCCGAGCCGCCGCCACAGGAACGGCTGCTCGCCGAGATTCGGGATTTGCTGAAGGCGCGAGCATGACGATGCCGGGGCTGAAGCCCCGGCCTACGTACGATCCGCATGACGACGCCCGGGCTGAAGCCCCGGCCTAAGTACCGAAGGGGCGCGCAGTAGGCCGGGGCTTCAGCCCCGGCAAGATCACAGCGTGTTCACGCGCCGGTGGCGGCCCCGTCCAGGAACCACTGCAGGTGGCGTGCGCCGCGCGCGACGATGGCGACCGGCAACTGACTCGCCGGGTTGTCGCGCGCGTCGGCGACTGCGGCGGCTTTCTCGCGACCGAACGCGACTACCCAGATCTCCGAGGCAGCGGCCAGCGCGTCGAGCGTCAGCGTGACGCGCGCCGGCGGCGGCTTCGGCGAGTCCGTAAGGCCGGCCGTCCACGCGCCTCGGCGGTCGAGCAGCGGATGGCCCGCGAACAGGGAGGCGACGTGACCGTCGGATCCCATGCCCAGGATCGCGAGGTCGAGACGCGGCGGTGATCCCAGCGCGTCGACCAGCGACAACTGCCAGCTTGCAGCGACGACATCGGGATCGACGCGGTCCACAGGCGGCGCGATGACCCGAGGCCGTGTCGCGCCGAGGCGATCGATCCACCAGGTCCTGGCGGCGCCGTGGTTCGAGTCGGGATCCGATGCGGGCACGACGCGCTCGTCGACGAACGTGAGATCGACGCGATCCCACGGGAGCGAGAGCTCGGCCAGTCGCGGGAAGATGGCCGTCGCCACGGATCCCCCGGGCACGGCAACGGCGAATCGCGGCTGACGCTGCAGCGTCTCCGTCACACGCACGCCAAATGCGGCGGCCGCCTCGGCTGCGACCTCGTCACGCGTCACGCGGCGAGTGTAGCGCAGCCGGCCGCGTCGCGCCGGGCGCTCATGCTATCCTCCCCAGACGATGCGCATCGGAGTTGGCGCCGACCACGCAGGCTTCGAGATGAAGCAGCACCTCGCGCGGTGGCTGCGCGAGCAGGGGCACGAGATCACCGACTTCGGCACCGACTCGACCGCGCCGGTGGATTACCCCGACTTCGCGGCGGCGGTCGGTCGCGCGGTCGTTGACGGCCGCGTCGAGCGCGGGCTCGTCGTCTGCGGCAGCGGCGTCGGCGCTGCGATTGCCGCCAACAAGCTGCGTGGTGTTCGCGCAGGCCTCTGCCACGACACGTACTCGGCCGCGCAGGGCGTGCTGCACGACGACGCGAACGTGCTCGTGCTCGGCGCGCGCGTGATAGGTCCCGCACTCGCCGAAGCCCTCGTCACGGCATTTCTCAACGCGCGCTTCACCGGCGCCGAGCGGCACGTGCGCCGGTTGCAGAAGGTCCACGCGCTCGAAATCGAGGAAGGCGCCTCGCGATGAGCGGCACATTCGATACCATCGCCGAGCCGCTGCGTGGCGAGCTCGTCGCGGCCGCCGCCGCGTGGGACGCATCGAACAACACGGCACGGCTCTGGAAGAAGGACGCCTCGCTCTGGACGAGCGCCGACGAGAGCAAGTGGCTCGGCTGGCTGAGCGCGCCCGAGGATCTCGCCCGCGAGCTGGCATCGCTGCACGCCTTCGGTACCCAGGTGCGCAGCGACGGGCTCGCACACGTGCTCCTGCTCGGGATGGGCGGATCGAGTCTGTGTCCCGAGGTGCTCAGCGAGACATTCGGACAGCTGCCCGGCGGTCCTCGCGTCCACGTGCTCGACTCGACCGATCCTGCGCAGGTCGCCGCGGTCGATGCGAGCGTCGACCTCTCGAGCACCCTCGTGATCGTCGCCAGCAAGTCGGGATCGACGCTCGAGCCCAACATCTTTCACGCGTACTTCTATCACCGCATGGTGGAGACCGTCGGCGCCGCGAATGCCGGACGGCACTTCATCGCGATTACCGATCCCGGATCGAAGCTCGAGACCGTCGCCGCGCGCGACGGCTTCCGCCGCACCTTCGCGGGTGTGCCGAGCATCGGCGGCCGCTATTCCGCGCTCTCACCCTTCGGCTCGGTGCCCGCGGCGGCGATGGGACTCGACCTCAACCGCTGGCACGCGAGCGCGGCTGCGATGGCCGAGGCATGTCGGGCCGATCGCCCGGCGATGCTGAACCCAGGCGTCTCGCTTGGGCTGCTGCTCGGCAGCTGCGCCGTGCGCGGCGTCGACAAGCTCACGCTGATCGTCTCGCCGCGCATCTACGACTTCGGCGCCTGGCTCGAGCAGCTCATCGCGGAGTCCACCGGCAAGAACGGGCGCGCGATCATTCCCGTCGATCGCGAGACGCTGCAGGCCCCGTCGCACTACAGCACTGATCGTGTGTTTGCGTACGTGCGTCTCGCCTCGGCGCCCGAGGACGAGCAGGATGCCGCCGTCGAGGGCCTGGTGACCGCGGGACGTCCCGTCGTGCGCCTCGACGTCGCCGAGCCGTACGCGCTGGCGGGGGAGTTCTTCCGGTGGGAGATCGCGACGGCTGTCGCCGGGTCCGTGATGGACATCAACCCGTTCGATCAGCCGGACGTCGAGGCCAGCAAGATCGAAACGCGCAAGCTGACGACGGACTTCGAGGCGACAGGCCGCCTGCCCGCCGAAACGCCCGCCGTCGTCGATGAGGGCCTGCGCTTTTTCACCGACGCGGCGAATCACGAAGCGCTCGCGTCGAGCGCCACGTCCCCGAGTGCCTCGGCGTGGCTGGCCGCCCATCTCTCGCGGCTCGGCGCCGGTGATTATTTCGCGCTGCTCGCCTACGTGCCCATGACGCCGGCCCACGAGGCCGTCTTGAGCCGCCTGCGTCACCGCGTGCGCGAGCACGCGGGCGTCGCCACGTGCCTCGGCTTTGGCCCGCGCTTCCTGCACTCGACGGGGCAGGCCTACAAGGGCGGCCCGAATACGGGGGTCTTCCTGCAGGTGACGTGCGACGATGCCCACGACCTGCCGGTGCCTGGCGCCCGGTACTCGTTCGGCACCGTGAAGTCCGCGCAGGCGCGCGGAGACTTCCAGGTCCTCGTCGATCGCAAACGTCGCGCGCTGCGCGTCCACCTCGGAGCCGACGTGCTCGCGGGGCTGGAGACGCTGGACCGACTCGTCGTCGGAGTGCTGGCCCCCGCCGATACCTAGGGCTTCTACATATCGCGCCGGGTGCCTTTCCCTATTCGTTATTCCCTATTCCCTATTTCAAGGATCGCCCGATGCAGCTCGGCATGGTCGGACTCGGAAGGATGGGCGCCAACATGGTGCGGCGCCTCATGCAGGCCGGACACGAGTGCGCGGTCACCGATCTGAATCCGTCGGCGATTGAAGGCCTCGCGAAGGAAGGCGCGACCGGAGCCGCGTCGCTGGCCGACCTCGTCAAGGCGCTCGCCCCTCCCCGCGCGGTGTGGGTGATGGTGCCCGCCGGTGATCCGACGGAGAAGACCGTGACGACGCTCGGCGATCTCCTGAGCCCGGGCGACGCGATCATCGACGGCGGCAACTCCTGGTTCAAAGACGACGTGCGGCGCGCCAAGGCGCTCATGCCGAAAGGCGTCCACTACGTCGACGCCGGCACGAGCGGCGGCGTGTGGGGCGCCGAGCGTGGCTATTGCCTGATGGTCGGCGGGCCGAAGGAAGCCGTCTCGCGGCTCGAGCCGATCTTTCGCAGCCTCGCGCCAGGCGAGTCGGGCATTCCGAATTCGCGAGGACGCGACGGCAAGGCCAGCACCGCGCAGCTTGGATACCTCCACTGTGGTCCGTCGGGCGCCGGCCATTTCGTCAAGATGATCCACAACGGCATCGAGTACGGCCTGATGCAGGCGTACGCCGAGGGCTTCGATATCCTGCGCCACGCCGGCGACGACTCGGTCCAGGCCGATCACCGCTACAACTTCGATCTCGCCGACGTCGCCGAGCTCTGGCGTCGCGGCAGCGTCGTCGCGTCGTGGCTGCTGGACCTGACGGCCATCGCGCTGGCCGAAGACCCGCGCCTCGAGACCTATACCGGCTTCGTTCAGGACTCGGGTGAAGGCCGCTGGACGCTGCTGGCGGCCATCGAGGAAGCCGTCCCGGCCGACGTGCTGTCGGCCTCGCTCTACGCGCGGTTCCGGTCGCGCCAGGATCACACGTTCGCCGAAAAGCTCCTGTCGGCCATGCGCAAGCAGTTCGGCGGGCACGTCGAACCGCCGAAGACACCGTAATTTCCGTCGGTTTCCCGTCCGTTCAAGGGTCGTCACCCGCCGTCGACCGTCGATTACCTGTAGGCCGCTGCGTGGGGTAGCGGCAGACAGATTGGCAGTCATTCCGTCACGCCACGGCGCGCCGGGTGGCGCGCCCTCTCCAGGCCGCGGCTCGTGGATGCGCAAACCGAGCGGCGCGAGCCGGCGGTCAAGGTCGGCGCGAGCCGGCCGGTCGCGCAGCGTAGCTTTCGCGGGGCAGAGCGCAGGGTGCAGGACAGACTCTGTACCCTCTGCACCTTCGCCCCCCTGCACTTTCGACCGCCTGCACTTTCGC
>JBKPSY010000009.1:0-19208 GCA_046735235.1 Acidobacteriota bacterium
CCTGTATCTCGGCACCGGCGACGGCCACGTCCTGGCGCTTGATCCGGCGACGGGCGCGCGCGTCTGGTCGTTCGCTGCGGGCGACGCCGTGGACTCCACTCCGGCACTCGACGGCGACCGTCTCTACGTCGGCAGCTTCGATCGGAACGTCTACGCGCTGAACGCCGACACCGGCGCGCTTGCGTGGAAGCACGACACCGGCGGCGCGGTCGTCTCGTCTCCCGCCATCCACCAGAGTCACGTCATCGTCGGCAGCCGCAGCTACGATCTGCTCGCGCTCGACGCACGCACGGGCACGCCAGCGTGGACGCGGTACCTCTGGTTCTCGTGGATCGAATCGCCGGCCACCGTGCGCGACGACACGGCGTTTGTCGGATCGTCGGATGCGGCAGTGCTCTCCGCATTCGATGCATCGAACGGACGCTCGCGGTGGGCCCTCGACGTCATGGGCTGGGCGTGGGGACAACCGGCAGTGAGCGACACGCGCGTCTACATCGGGACGGCGGGTATGGCGAAGTATCCCGTCCGGCACCAGCCAGGAATGCTGGGTGTCGACCGCGGAACGGGGCGCGTGGCGTGGCGGTACCAGTTGGAGGCGCCGGCGGACGGGACCTACGGATTTCCCGCCTCGCCGGCGCTCATCGGCGACCTCGTCGTCATTGGCGGCGTGGACGGCAAAGTCTATGCGTTTCGACAGTAGGGCCGAACTTCAGTTCGGCCGCTAGTACTGCCAATGGCCGCGCACGAGGTAATACCCGTGCCCGTTGTGCGCCCAATGTGCGGGCACCCAATGCGCGTGCGCCCGTGGCGGCACCGCCCAGTAACCGTGCGTCCAGACGTAGTGGTGGCCATTCCAGCGGTGGTACCCGTCTCTCCAGACGTAACGTGCGCCGGGTCGTGCCGGCCGGACCTCGACCACACGTGCCGGAGGCCCAATGCGTACGTAGACCTGAGTTGAAGCCTCGGCGCCACTCGCCGTCGCGCCGAGCGCCATCGCAAGAACCGTGGGTGGTAAGAATGCGCGTAACACGCGTCTCATCACGCAACCCCTTCCTTGGGCCTGGCAGGCTTGGAGCCTGCGCTATACCTGGGCCCAGCGGAATTCGGACCAAGGAGCATGCCAGGAGCACACGTGCGACACCACGCGGGGAAACGAGCGCGCCTGTCTACCGCTGACCTCTCTCGAAGGTCATGGGCGAGTCACGTTTGCTCATCGAGGGCGCGCGCGCTGAATGTGACCTAGTCTTTCTTCGACGCCTTGTCGAACCAATAGAGCAAGATGCCGTAGCCGACGCCGGCGGGGTCCGAGGTGCGGGCGGCCTGGAAGGCAAGGAAGCGACCGTCGGTGGATACGACCGGATTCGAGGCCTTCCCGCCTTCGTAGTCGTTGAAGCGCGTCAAGCGAACGAAGTCGTTGCCGGTACCGTCGATCTTCAGCTTCCAGATGTCGATGTTGCCGGAGCCGTGCGTGCCGCCGAGCTCGGCGACCTGTCGATCGCCTTCGACGCAGGTGTACTCGCCGCCGGGGAAGATGCCTTCGACTTCGTTATACGTCCCGGGCGCCTTGGACATGTTCGTCATCGCGCCGGTGGCCAAATCCAGCACCATCACGGACGCGAGGCCGCCCGGCTCGTAGCAGGTCGCCGTCATCTTCGTATCACGATCGAAGAAGTCCTGCGCCTCGAGCGTGCAGCTCTCGTTCCGGCTCTCGTAGACGGTGCGGCGGTTCTCGAGCGTCGCGACGCCGTCGGCGATCTTCACGTCGGCGACGATCAACCGCGAGGCGCCTTCGGGGATCTCCGGAACCTGCGCGTGAATCTGCGAGTAGGCGACCGTCATCGACGCCTTCGAGATCGCGACGCCCTCGCTCATCTTCTCGTGGAACTTCACCGGCTTCGAGCCGGGCGCCTTCGACAGGTACCAGAGCTCGTTATCGCGCGTTCGGCTGGTGCGGATGTCTTCGAAGTGATCGGGGCCGATGAGGATGTAATCGCCGGAGACGAGATGCATCACCCGGAGGAATGCTGCCGCGGGGACGTTGCAGGTCAGGCATCGGATGGTCCGCGTGGCCAGGTCGATCACCATCGCGTCGCCGAAACTCTTGGCCATGAACGCCACGCGTTGGTTGTCTGACGAGATGTCCGCGCGTTCGCCGAAATGCGTCAGCATCTCGACGTTCGACGGCAGGTGATCGAGCGGGTTGCCCGGCTGTCGCCGATCCTGCGCCTGCAGCGCGAGAAGCGCCAGGCTGATTCCAAGAACGACAGCGACTTTCATCCGCCGGCCATCGCGCCGACGACGAGCAGCGGTTCGGCGCCGCTAACGATCGCCTCCGGAAGAGGCGTGTCGGGAGTCTCGTGGGAGAAGTCTTCTTCGCAGGCAAAGAACCGCACGAAGGCGCGGCGCTGATGGGTGTCGTGATCGCGAATCGTCCCGCACAGCACCGGATACCTGGCCTCGAGTGCGTCGAGCACGGACGCGAGCGTCGCACGGCCCTCGACCTCGAGCGCCACCTCGTCGCTCACGCGCGCGAGCGTCCGCAAGTGCGCCGGCAGCACGACACGGATCACAGCGACTGCACCTCGACGGACAGCACGGGAGGCAGGTCTCGGACGATGGCGTGCCACCGGTCGCCGCCGTTCGGAGACACGTAGACCTGGCCGCCAGTCGTGCCGAAGTACACCCCGCACGGATCGAGCTGGTCCACGGCCATCGCGTTCCGCAGCACGTTGACGTAGCAGTCGCGCTGGGGAAGTCCGTCGGTGAGCGCCTCCCAGTCATCACCGCCGGTCCGGCTGCGAAACACCCGCAGCTTGCCGTCGGGAGGGAAATGCTCGGAGTCGCTCTTGATCGGCACGACGAAGATGGTGTCGGGTTCGTGCGCGTGCACGTCGATGGCGAAGCCGAAATCGGTCGGCAGGTTGCCGCTCACCTCTCGCCACGACTCGCCAGCGTCGTCGGTGCGCATGACGTCCCAGTGCTTCTGCATGAACAGCACGGAGGGACGTGACGGGTGCATCGCTATCCGATGCACGCAGTGGCCGACTTCGGCGTCGGGATCGGGGATCCCCTCTGACCTCAGGCCGTGGTTGATCGCGCGCCAGGTCTGACCGCTGTCGTCTGTCCGGAACGCGCCGGCGGCGGAGATGGCGATGTACATCCGCTTCGGATTCGTGGGATCGAGGACGATCGTGTGGAGGCAGAGTCCGCCCGCGCCAGGCTGCCAGCGCGATCCCGAGCCGTGACCGCGCAGTCCGGGCAACTCGTGCCAGGTCTGCCCGCCATCGGTGGACCTGAACATCGCCGCGTCTTCGACGCCGGCGTACACGGTCTCCGGATCGCTCAGCGACGGCTCGAGGTGCCAGACCCGCTTGAACTCCCACGGATGCGGCGTGCCGTCGTACCACTGGTGTGTGCCGGGAACGCCGTCATAGGTGAACTTGTTGCCGACAGGTTCCCACGTCGCTCCGCCATCGTTGGAGCGCTGGATGACTTGACCGAACCAGCCGCTCGACTGCGACGCGTAGAGCCGATCCGGCTGAGCCGGAGATCCCTTGAGGTGATAGATCTCCCAGCCGGCGAAATGCGGGCCCGACACGGTCCAGTCCTCGCGCCGTCCATCGCAGGTCAGGACGAAGGCGCCCTTCCGAGTTCCCACAAGCACGCGGACTCCGCTCATGCGGTGTTCTCCCTCGGCGCGGCTGAAGCCGCGCCCTACTGCTTATTCAGATCGCAGTGCCTGAATCACATCCACGCGCGACGCCCTGGCGGCCGGCATGAGGGACGCCAGCACGGCTGCCGTGACGAGCAGCAGCCCGGCCGCGGCAATCGGCAACGCGCCCGGCATCTTGACTTCGGTGACGTACGCCCCGACCAGACGCGCCAGCAGCAGACCGCCGAGCACGCCGGCCACGATCCCGAGGCCGGCGATGACGGCCCCTTCCGAGAGCACGCGCACGAGCAGCTGGCTTGGCGCCGAGCCAATCGCGAGGCGCACACCGAACTCGCGCGTCCTGGCGCTCACCGAGAACGCCAGCACCCCGGCCACGCCGACGACGGCAATCAGCAGCGCCACGCCGGCGAACACGCCGAACACCAGGGCATTCAGCCGCTCGGGCGCGAGCACTTCCGCGCGGACATCCGTGAGCGTCGCGGGCTTCTCGACGGGCTGGTCCGGTGAGAGGGAGCGGATGATCTGACGAATCTCGGGCACGAGCGCGTACGGATCGCTCTTCGTGTGCACGAACAGCCGGCCGCCGCCGATCTCCTGGTCCATCGGCTGGTAGATGCTCATGGCCTGCCCGGGCACGACGTCCTCGTCGTCGATATCGGCCGCGATGCCGACGATGCGGCGCGGCTTCGTGCTGACGTCGATGAACTGCATCACCGGGTCGGTCCACATGAAGTAGTGGTTGATCGCGTCGCCGTTGTTGAACATGCGGCGGGCGACGCTCTGGCTGATGATCACGACCTTCTCGCCGTCCTTGTGGTCGGCCTCCGTGAAGTCGCGGCCTGCGATGAGCGGCACGCCGAGCGCCGCGAAGAAGCCGGGTGAGACGGTGCGGAATCGCGCACGCGGATCTTCTTCTCCGCTGGCGCGTGGATAGCCCTGTACCGAGAACTCGAAGCCCGGGCCGAAGGCGCCCTTGTCGCGCCACGGCACGACCGTGCCGACGGCCACGCGCTCGACGCCGGGGAGGCCCGTGATCCGCCGCATCGCCTCCTTGTAGAAGCCGAGCACCTGGTCCGGCGTCCTGCCGTACGTCATCACGGGAACGTTCACGGCGAGCACGCGATCCATGTCGAAACCGGTCGGCGTCGACTGCAGCGCCATCAGGGTCGTCAACAGCATCCCGGAGCCTGCAAGCAGGACGAACGACGCGGCAATCTGGGTCACGGCGAAGAGCCGCAGGCGGCGGTTCGTGCTGGTCGTGATGCGCAGGCTGCCGCTGGACAGGCTCACGCCGCTGGTCGCATCGGCGCCCGGCAGGCGCGGCACGAAGGCGAGCAGCACCGCGGCGAGCGTCGCGAGACCGACGCCGACCCAGAGCAGGCTCGCGTCGATGGTGAGGTCGAGCGCACGCACCGAGAACCGTGACGCGTACTGCGCGAGGATGGCGACCATCGGCCGGGCGATCAAGACGCCGAGGACGGCGCCCGCGCCGCAGAGCACGAGGCTCTCGGCGAGCAGCGTCCGGCGCAGCGCCGCGGTGCTCGCGCCGAGCGCCGCCCGGACGGCGAGCTCGCCCTCGCGGCGAACGGACCGCGCGAGGATCAGGTTCGCGACGTTGGAGCAGGCGATCAGGAACACGAGGCCGGACGCCGCGAGCAGGATCAGCAGGACCGTGCGGGCTGGCGCGGCGATCTCCTCGCGCAGCGGCCGTGCCTCGATCTTGAAGTTCGCTTTCGGCGAGTACGACTCGGGGTGCGAGCGCACCATCGTGGAGTGCACCGTGGAGAGCTCGGCACGCGCGCTGTCGAGTGTGGCGCCTGGGGCGAGCCGTCCGAAGAGCTCCGTCATCCGGTGCACGCGCCCCGTGACCATCGTCGCGGAGAGATGGTGCGGGCTGGTCACGATGTTCGCGATGATCTCGGTCTCGGCCGGGTAGGGCACCGACGGCTCGAGCACGCCGATGATCGTGGCCGAGCGCTCGTCGAGGCGCACGACCTTGCCGAGCACGTTCGGGTCGCTGCCGAGGCCAGACGTCCAGTACCGATACGTCAGCACCGCCACGCCAGGAGCATTCGGCCCGTCGTCCTTCGGTCCGATCAGCCGGCCCATCACGGGCTTGAGACCCATCACCTCGAAGTAGTTGCCGCCGACCACGCCCGCGCGCACGACACGCGGCTCGCCAAGGCCGACCATCGTGAAGCCGATCTGCGAGAAGTCGCCGAACGTGGAGATCGACTTCACACCCGCGCGCAGATCCTGGATCTCCGGCACCGAGAAGGCGGCGTTGTCCGCGCCGAGGCCAGGAGCGCTCTGACGGATGTAGATCAGGCGCGCCTCATCGCGGTTCACCAGCGGACGCAGCAGCACGCCGCGCACGACGCTGAAGATCGCCGCGTTGGCGCCGATGCCGAGCGCGAGCGTGACGATGACCGTGATGGCGAGTCCCTTGACCCGCAAGAGGGAGCGCAGCGCGAAGCGGAGATCGGTCAGAAGGCCCATGGCGTCCTCGAAAGTGTTCCGAAGCCAGGAATCATAGATCGGCCGACGCGGCGCCGGCTGCGGCCGACCCCACGAATTCGGCCACGTGTGGGAGCTCGCCGCCGAAGAACCCCGACAGCACAGGCGCCAGCACGGCGGCCTTCACCATGTGCGTCTGCCCGGGCAGTGTTTCGTACCGAGCGCCGGGGATGGCCGACGCGAGCGCCCGCATGCCATTGCGCATCCAGGCCGGGCTCTTGCCGCCGTCGATGACCAGAGTCGGCACGGTCATATTCACCCACCGGTTGGCCGGCAGCGCACGTCCGTGCTGGAAGGGCTCGACGATGCTGATGTCGTAGACGAGGGTGTGCGCGACGGCCGTGAGCTTCTTCCACATCGGCATCAGCGGCATGACGCCCAGCATCAGCCGCGGCACGCCGACGCGCCGCATGAAATGCTTCACGGCGGCGCCGCGCTTGTCGGCCGCAACGAGCGATTTCAGCGTCGGCAGGTAGTCGCTGCCGATTGGCGGATACTCGCCGTCCACGACAAACGGCGCCTCGAAGAGCGCAAGGCGACGGATTGGCGCGCCGCGGCGGGCGGCTTCGAGCGAGAGCGCGGCGCCCGACGACAGACCCATCACGAACGCGGAGCCGCCGGCTTCGCGAAGCAGCGCCTCGATGTCCTCGACCTCGCGATCGAGCGCCCAGGGCGCCGTATCGCCGCTCTCGCCACGGCCGCGGCGATCGTAGATGTAGACCGTGAAGCGGTTGTTCAGGAGGGCCGCGATTCCCTTCATCGGCCCGAAGCCACGATGACAGAGGGCGCCGTCGACGAGAAGCATTGGCGGCCCCTGGCCCTGCCTCTCGAAGGCGATCGAGGTGCCGTCTTTCGAGCGAGTGGTGGGCATGGGTCTCTCCCTATTCCCTATTCACTATTTTGCTGAACCGTTCCACCGCGGAGTTCGGCTCGAAATCTTCGAGCTCGAACAGCTGACGGACTTCGATCTCACCTTCGCCTCCAGGAACCGGCGCGGGGAAGCGACGCGCCCACTCGAGGCCTTCTTCACGGGTCTTGACCTGGATGATGGTGTAGCCGGCGATGATTTCCTTCGACTCGGTGAACGGGCCGTCGATCACCGTCCGCTTGCCGCCGGAATACTTGATGCGCACGGCTTTCGAGGTCGGCTGCAGGCCCGAGGCGTCCAGCAGCACCCCGGCCCTGGCGAGTTCCTCGTGGTACGCCGCCATTTCGTGCATCAACGATTCGTCCGGCATGGCGCCGGCTTCGCTGTCTTTGGTGCCCTTCACCATGATCATGAATCGCATATCGTGTCCTCCCGCCTGAGCCTGTCGAAGCCCGGACACCCGGCCCTCTAACTGGACGTCGAAGCGGCACGGGCCAGATCGACAGGCCGGCAAAAAAAGTCGGTCGGGCGTCGTGCCGCGGTCCGGCGCAAGCTCGGCCACAGCGCGACCGGTCGTCTCGACCGAGCCTCGGGTCAGTGACGCGGCGGTCACGCGTGCGGCGCCCGGGTTCTAAGGCTTTCGAGGAATCGGGTGACACCGGCGAGACAGGCTATGAGCGGCGCACGATCCTGCCGGCCCTTCGCGAGGCTATAGGCGCCTTCGATGCTCGCGACGACGAAGGTCGCCGCGTCGTGGACGTTGACGGCTGGATCGACCAGGCCGCGCTGCTGTCCGGAGGCGAGAGCCGCCGCGACCCCGCCTTCCCACCGGCGATAGAGGGCCGCGATGCGCAGATGGAAGCCTTCGTCCGCGCGCGACATCTCCTGCGACAGGTTGTTCAGCGGACAGCCGTGTTCGAAGTCGGTCTTGAACGCTTCGCGCATGCTGCCGGCAATCGCCGTGAGCGGATCGGCGGCGGCGCGGATCGGGTCGAGCCACCGCAGATCGGTGTACCGGCCAATCACTTCGTCGAGGACCGCGTAGCCGAGCGCCTGCTTGCTGGGAAAGTGGTGGTAGAGCGCGCCCTTGGTGACCTCGGCGCGTTCGACGATGGCGTCGAGCCCGGCCGGTTGAAAGCCACGGCTATAGATCTCGATGAACCCGGCCTCGAGAAGCCGCTCGCGAGTGCGGTCGGGATTGCGCCGCGTGACGTCGGTCGTCCGCATGGAAGCCTACTTCTCGTGCGTGTGCGGTGCGTCGGGAGGTGGCGCCGGCGTGCCGTCGGACCACTGACGAACCGGGAGCAGCAGAATAGTGACGTCCTCCGGGAGGCCATCGCCGCCGATGACCGGAGAACCATCGCGACTGGCTCCCCAGGAGGTCCCCTGGCCGTGCGGCACGAAGAACATCATGTGCGGCAGCCACGGACCTCCGGTCTGGTCACTGAGGTATCCGTTCCTCGACAACATGAACGTCAGCGCGCCCGGTTCAGGGGCCGTGAATCGGTGTTCCGCGAGCGCGGCGCGTGTCCGCTCGATGATCTGTTCCCGCGTGGCACCAGCCGCGACCCACTGGGCACGTGCCAGGTACTGCGGGAGGACGCTGCGCGCGGCTTCTGGATTGAAGCAGTTCGGCGCCCGCAGCGTCGAATTCCAGAACTCCCGATCCTCGAGCCCGGCCGTCCAGGAGCGCTCGACAAAGCACACGAAGCCATTGGTGCCCTTGACGGCGGTTTCGTAGCCGCTCGTGCCGAGCACGAGCACGTCGGCGTCTGCCGAGATCGACGGCGGTGCTGCGGTGCGCGCGAGGGCGATCTCGGCGTCACGGTCCGCCATTCGGTACTGCTCGAAGGGCGCCATGGCCGGATACGCGGGCTTGTTGTCTTGGCCGTAGGATGTGGCAGCGAGGGCCAACATCAGGAGAAGGGAGTTGCGGGCTTGTCGGAAGACGGCGGCTAACATACCGACTAGTATGAATGTCAGAACTGCGATGTCAAGCGGGAACAAGCGTTTGGCTTCATCGTCTTATACTGTGTGATATATAGTATTTGACGGACAGTATATGACGCACGGCAACCAGTCGTCGGAGCCTGGTCTCTTCGACAACCTCCGCCTCGAGCTGCGTCGCGGCAGCCTCACGGTGGCCGTCCTCGCGGCGCTGCGAGTCGAGCAGTACGGCTACACGCTCCGCCGGATGCTCGAGGACAAAGGACTGCTCGTGGAGGAAGGCACGCTCTACCCGCTGCTGCGACGCCTCGAAACTCAGGGCCTTCTCGTCAGCGAGTGGCGCGAGGAAGACAAGCGCACCAAGCGGTTCTACCAGCTCTCGGGCGATGGAGCCCGGATGCTCGACCTGCTGCTCGCCGAGTGGCAGGCCATCGACCGATCGCTCACCGGCATTCTCTCGGAGTCCGACCATGGATCTGCTCGACCGCTATCTGCAGGCCGTTAGGTTCTTCCTCCCGCGCCGACACCAGGACGACATCGTCCGGGAGCTCGGGGAGGATCTGCGCGCGCAGATGGACGACCGCGAGCAGGCGCTCGGGCGGCCGCTGACCGACGACGAGCGGGCGGACATCCTGAAGCGGCACGGGCATCCGATGGTGGTCGCAGGTCGCTACCGGTCGCACCAGCGCTTGATCGGGCCCGTGTTCTTTCCGCTGTACGTCGTCGTGCTCACGATGGGGCTCGCCGTCTGCCTGCTCGTGACGGTGGTCATCGCTGCGGTGACCGCCGTGATGGACGGCGACGCGGTCGGCCAGGGCGTCCGGGCGTTGCTCGCCTATCCCGGCCGCGCGCTGATGGTGTTTGCCTGGACGACGCTGGGATTCGGAGTGCTCGACTACGCGCTGGCGCGCGTGAAGGTCGCGGCCACCTGGGATCCGAAGTCGCTGCCGCGCGTGCAGCCGAACGGCAGCTTTGCGTCGCGCTTCAACTCGGCCGTCGAGTTCATCGCGACGATGGTGGCGCTGGCGTGGCTGCTGCTGGTTCCAGGCGCGCCGGCGCTGGCGATGGGCCCGGCAGCTCTCGTGCTGGCGCCGGCACCCATCTGGCACACGGTATACCTGCCGCTCATCGCGGTGACCGTGGCCACTGCGGCCGTAGCGCTCGCAACCCTCTGGCGGCCGTACTGGACGCCCGCTCGATCGGCGGCGCGCATCGCAATCCACGCGACGTCGTTCACGATTTTCGCCGCGCTGCTGCACGCCGGCGAGTGGGTGACGGCCCGCCCGAACGCCGCCGTCCACGGCGGGCCGCCGGTCGAGAAGATCGTCGAGATCGCCAACCTGTCGTGCCAGATCGCGCTCGGGATCGCGAGCGTGATCGCGCTCTACGAAATCGTGCGCGAGGTGATGCGCTGGCGTGCGCGGCGGGGGAGCGCCACGCCGAACGGCGCGCCTGTTCTGCGCTGACGGGTCGTCCCGCGGTCTTCGCGATTAGTGCGTCGCCGCCGCCGGCGGCTTGCCGAGCACGTCGAGTGCGGCCTTGAAGCCGGTCGCGAGCGTCTCGGCAGATCCCGTGCCCCAGTAGTGCAGGAAGTAGATGGCTGGCTCGGTGCCAGTCATGTGGTGATGGATTGCCACGACTGAAATGCCGCTGCGGCGCAGCGACTTCAGCACGGGCGTCACCTCACCGGCGAGCATCGCGACGTCGCCGGCGATCGCGGCGTTCTCGTTCGTGCCGACGAACGCCGCCCACGTGTTCAGGCCCATGCGCGCGTTGATCGTGGCGCCCATCTCCTTGATCGAGAGATCGTCGCGGCCGACGGTGATCTTGTAGACGGCGCCTATCTGATCGCCAGGGCGTCCGACGATCTGCGCGATCTTCGCGATGTCGAGCGTGCTCGAGGCCGTCGCCGGGGCCGCCGACGCCGCGCCCTTGCCGATCAGATCGAGCGCCGGCTTCAGCCGGGCAGCCAGATCCGCTGCGGCGCCGTGCCCGTGCACGTGCATGTAGAACATCCGCGGCTCGTCCCAGAAAAAGTGATTGTGCAGCGCGGTGACGTCGATGCCGTGATCGAGCAGCGACGACATCACCGGGTTGACCTCGTCCTGCGTCAGCACGAGGTCGCCCATCATCACGTCTTCGGCGTTCGCGCCTGTCGTGAACGCCACCCAGCCGCCAAAGCCGAACGGCGTCGGCGTCTTCACGCCGGCAACGGTGACACTGAGGTCGTTGCGCGGCACGTTCACCTTCAGCACGTTGGCCTTGAAGTCACCCTGCCGGCCAAGCGTGCTCAACACCTGCTGATAGTCGGCGGGCATGTCCTGAGCGGCCAGCGGCGCTGCGTGTGACATGGAAACCAGAACGGCGGTGAGGACAATCGATCTCATCTGTAACCTCCGGACCATCAGGCCATCGTATGCGGACTTGACGGCGGCACGCTTTATATATAACCTATCGGTTATGAACAGTCGCCGCAGCAACGTCGACCTGGACGCGACATTCGCCGCGCTGGCCGACCCGACGCGACGCGCGATTCTCGCGCGGCTGTCGCAGGGCGACTTGTCCGTCGCCGACCTCACGAAGCCGTTTGCGATGAGCCAGCCGGCGATCTCGAAGCACCTCAAGGTGCTGGAGCGCGCGGGCCTGGTGTCGCGGAGCCGCGATGCGCAACGGCGCCCAGTCCATCTCGAGGCGGCGCCGCTGGCCGACGCCACGGACTGGCTGCAGGAATACCGGCGGTTCTGGGAAGAGCGCTTCTCGAAACTCGACACGCTGCTGGATGAGCTCAAGGCCGGCGGCACTTCGCGCCGTCGTACTCGCAAAGGAACCCGATCATGACCACCACCTCGACGCTGCAGATCACCACGCCGTCGGATCGTGAAATCGCGATGACGCGTGTGTTCAACGCCCCGCGCGCGCTCGTGTTCGACGCGTTCACGAAGCCCGAGCTCGTGCGCCGCTGGCTCACCGGACCCGACGGCTGGTCCTTCGTCGTGTGCGACATCGACCTCCGCGCAGGTGGCAAATACCGCTACGTCTGGCGCAAGGCCGGGGTGCCCGACATGGGTATGGGCGGCGAGTTTCGCGAGGTCGTGCCGCCGGAGCGCTACGTCGCCACCGAGCAATTCGACGAGTCGTGGTATCCCGGCACGGCGATCGTCACGACCGTGATGACGGAACACGCCGGGAAGACGACCGTGACGATGACCATCACGTACGACTCGAAGGAAGCCCGCGACCTGGCGTTGAAGTCGGGCATGGAAACGGGCGTGGCGGCGAGCTATGACAGGTTGGATCGGATCCTCGTAGAAGACTGACGCAGGCGAGTGGAATTGGGTGCGCAGGGTGCGAGAGGTGTGGAAGGTGCGAGGTGCGAGGGGTGCCAGGTGGGCACCTTACGCACCCCTCGCACCCTACGCACCCCACGCACCCGACGTCTCAGCGCTTCAGCGTCGCGTAGTAGCTGCGCATTGCGGCGCCGATACGCCAGTCCCACCAGTAGTTCGGGTAGTCCTTGAACGCCTGCGGAACGGCGTACCGATCCTCGGCCTCGGCGGCCGACGCGCCGGCCGCGATCATCTTCGCGGCGTGCGTGTGCAGGTCGTCCAGCAGATCGATGAACTCTCGCACCGTGCTGCGATCACAGATGGGGCCGTGCCCGGGCACGAAGCGGACGCTCGCTGGCTCCGCGGCCATCGGCTCGAGAATCTTGCGCCACGCGAGCATGTCCGCGTCGATGCAGACCGGGTACTCGCGGTGGAAGAGCAGGTCGCCGACGAAGACGACCTCGCGCTCCTGGACCCGAACGACGACGTCGGTGGGCGTGTGCCCGCGACGGCACTCGAGCACCGCGGTGAGCCCGCCCAGATCGATCCGGGTCGCCGGCTCGTCGATCGACAGGAGCTCCGTCGGATAGATCAGCTCCGTGCTGTCGATCGCGGAGAACATCCACTGCATCGCGCCGATATCTTCTTTGGCGCGCCTGATCGCGGCCTCAGTTGTCGCGGCGGCGAGGCGCTCCTCGTAGGGACGGAGCAGCGCCGCCCTGTCCGCGGTCTTCAAGGCCTCGTACTTGGACTTGATCAGCGCGGGGGCGGTGTCCTGCGCGATGATCGGCACCTTCGCCACGGCGTACGCGCTGTCGCCGAAGGCGTGGTCGGGATGGAAATGCGTGTTCACGGCGCCGCGAATCGGCAGGTTCGAGACGAGCTTGGCCAACTCGAGCTCGAAGCTCGCGCCGGCCGGCTGCATATGGCCTTCGATCAGCAGCACCGCGTCGCGACCGGCCAGGACGCCGCCGTTCGACAGGCACTGTGGGCCGCCGGCGGGATTCGCCAGCGTGAGGTAGAGGCCCTCGTCCTCCTTGGTCGCGCGCGCGAAGGGCTTCTCGAGCACCGCCGGGTCGGGCGACCACGAGAACGTGCGTCGGGTCAGTAGCGGCGCGACGAGCGTCGAGGCGAGGAACTGACGGCGGCCGATCGTCAAGGCGTTCTCCTATTGCAGCGAGACCCGGTAGATGTTGCGGTGGCTGGACACCTTCGGGAACGCGTACACCTCGGGGTCGTCGCTCGGGTAGGCGCGCGGGTCGGGGATCGGCTTCCCGCCGAGCGCCTTTGCCGCCTCCTCGACCGTCACGAATCCCTTGTCCGGCAGCGGCGGCACCATGACGCCAGGCGGGAGTGTCACCGCGTAGGTCGAACGCGCACCGACGGCATACAGGAATAGCGTCCGGCCGTCGGACGACCAGCGGACGAGCGACGGCGTCACACCGCGCTGCTCTTCGCCGGCGGTCCCGCATCGTTCGCAGAGCAGCTTCGACTGGCCGCCGTCCACCGGGTGGAACGCGATGCGCATCCCAATCCAGGCGGCCAGCCACTTCCCGTCGGGCGAGACGGCGTACAGGTAGTTGGCGGCTTCGGACACGATCTTCGTGGGCGTCCCACCGGTTCGGGCCACGCGGTGGATGTACAAGGGAGGCGCCTCACCGCCGACGAAATACACGTCGTCAGCCGGCCCGTAGAGCACGCGGATCGCCTGAAGCGAGGAGAGCTGCTTCGGCGCGGCGCTGCCGTCGAGGGTGGCTTCCCAAACCGACGACTGGCCGCTCGCGTCCACTCGCACGAACACTGCCGTCGAGCCATCGCGCGAGACGTCGTAGCTGTCCATCAACTCGTCGGACAGCAGATGCTCGCGCTTGCCGGTGGAGAGATCGGCCGACCATAGCTCGCCGCTGACGAAGCGGCGGTTCTGACTCGTGCGCTGCAGGTAGAAGAGGCGCCTGCCGTCGGCGGAGAACTGCGGGCTGTAGGCGAAGCCCTCGAAGGTCAGCTGGTGCGTGTCGACGCGGTGCACCCAGAGCGTGCTTTGACGATCGCCCATCGACGTCAGGATCGACGTGCCGTCCGGGTCGACGGCGATGCCCTGTTCTTCGGTCGCGCCCGACGTGACTTGCTCAGGAGCGCCGTCCGGAAACCTCTGGCGCCAGATGTGAAAGCCGCCGCCGGTGTTGACCGAGAGGTACATCCACTTGCCGTCGGGTGACCACGCCGCGTCAGTGCACTGCGAGAGGCTCGGGCCCACGGGTCCGCCGGATGACGACCCGTCGAACGGCACCAGCCGGCACGGACGCCAGCCGGCCATGTCCATCTCGACGACCAGCACCGAACGCCCGTCGGGCGACAGCGCGGCGCGGTGGGCCATGCCGCTCTTGTCCTCGGGCAGATAGATCGTCCGCTGGTTCGAGCGGTCCTCACCCGCGGTGAACACGCCCATATGGAGGCCTTCGCCCGTCATCGACGTGAAGAGCACGCGTGGCTTGCTACCGTCCGAGGCTTTGATCCATGCGAGCGATGCTGCGTTGTTGAGCAGGCGCGCCGGCTCGCCGCCGAGCGTCGGGACGCTCCAGGAATTGGTGGTGTTGCTCGTGTAGACGACCCGCGCGTTGTCTGCAGTGAACGTCATCGGCCCCATCTTGCGGTACCGGTCGTGCGTCAGCTGCGCGGGCTCGCCGTTCGGGAGCAGCTTCACGTAGACGTCGCCGGGTCCGTCGAAGGTGTTTTCGCCCCGGATGAACGCGAGCATCTTGCCGTCTGCCGAGAGCGCGGGCGCGACGACCGAGTCCGAGAAATTCGTGATCGCCGTGTAGCTCACGTGAAGCGGCGGCGTCGAGCCGGCCCACCACCCGAGACGCCACCCGATGAGCGCGATGGCGGCAAGGGCACCGGCGGCGAGCCACATCGTCGGTAGCCGACGGGGAGCCACGACACGAGTGGAGCGCGCGGCAGTGACGGCAGATCCTTCGCCGCTCTGCCGCAGGAGGCGGCGCATGTCCACCACCAGATCCCGCATCGACTGGTAGCGCTCGGCCGGCTTTTTCTCGAGCGCTTTGTCGATGATCATCCGAAGCGGGGCAGGCACCGTCTCAGGCACCGGCGGCGGCGCATCGTGAATGATCGCGTGCATCGTCTCGACGGTGGACGGCCCACTGAACGGCAACCGGCCGGCGACGAGCTCGAAGAGGAGGATGCCGAACGAGAACACGTCGCTGCGCGCGTCCAGGGGTCGCCCGGTTGCCTGCTCCGGCGACATGTAGGCGACCGTCCCGAGAATCACGCCGGGCACGGTTCGCGTGCTGCCCAGGCGCGTGAGCGAGTCGTCTGATTCATGGACCTTCGCGAGCCCGAAGTCCGCGAGCTTCGCGTATCCGCTGCCGGTAATCAGGATGTTTGCGGGCTTGATGTCGCGGTGCAGGATCCCGGCCTCGTGCGCCGTCGCAAGGCCGTCGGCCACACCGACCATCAGCTCGATGATCTCGCGCCAGTCGTGGGTCCCGTGCATCCAGTCGGCGAGCGTGCCGCCGGAGGCGAGCTCGGTGACGAGGAACTGCTCGCCTTCGAACTCCCCGACGTCGTGGACCGTGAGGATGTGGGGATGGCTCAGCGAGGACGCCGTCTGGGCTTCGCGCTGGAAGCGCCGGCGTGTGGACGCATCGGCCAGCGCGCTCGACAGGAACTTGACGGCCACGGGCCGTCCGAGCCGGCTGTCGCGCGCCCGGAACACGACACCCATTCCGCCGTGACCGATCTCCGCCTCGATGCGGTATGACCCGACGTCAGAGCCCGGCGCGGGCGGCATGCCGTCTGGATGTTAGATCAGTCGCGCCAGATATAGCTCCCGGAAGCCCCGAAGCGTCCGCTCGACCGATTCACGGGCGATCCGGTCGACGACGGGGTCGACCAGGAAGCGCACGGCCGAGGGAATGTTGCGGCTGAGCGTCAGAGACTCCATCTCCGCGATGACTCCGCCTTCCACCTGCTCGTAGCGCCAGTACGAATTCATCCGCCAGAGGTAGCCGTGATCGTCGTCCGACGCGACCGCGCGCTCGCCCGGCGAGCCGGCGTGGTCCATCTCGGTGATGCGAGTGGCGACGCTGCGGGTCGAGGCGCGCGCGGCATCTCGCGGCTTGAACTCCACGCGGTGCTCGGTGTCGTACGTCACGGTCACGATCGACGACCTCGACATGCGGATGAACATGTCCAGGGCGTCCGCGTCGCGGCGTTCCACCCGCATGGCCAGCACGTCCGGCTGGAAGGGCCCGTGCTCCGGCGGATGCCGCAGCGCGTCGAGCAGCGGCGTCAGCTTGACGCCGGGCAGGAACACCGCGCCGCGCCAGTGCTGCAGGGTGCCGCCCGGAATAGCTATCTCGCGGCCGTGAGTGTCGCGCGTGGTCACGCGCCCGAGGACGATCGAACCGCGCATCACCTGACGCCTCAGCTCGTCGCGATCGGTGGTGAAGTCGCTGGCGAGGAATCCGCGCGGCGAGTCGAGCTCGCTCTTGATCCGCAGTTCCGTGGCGCCGACATACGTCTGCCACGCGGCGATCGTCCGCGACTCCGGCGGCGCGGCGTCAGCGGCGCTGGCCGTCATGCCCGCCGCGAGGACGAGCAGTAGTGTCCGGGTGGCTCGCGTTGTCGGCCTCATGCCGCGTCCTCGAGCGTCCCCGGCAGCGGCTCGGCGCGATAGAGCTCGCGAGTGCCTCGAATCGCCGACGTGAGAAACGCGACGATCAGCCCGGCGGTCGCGACGACGCCGCCGATGTCGAACAACAGGTACGGACCCAATCCAAAGGGCGTCACGCGAGCTCTCGTGAAGAGCATCAGCGCGCCAATGGCCAGCAGGATGCGCAGCTCGGTCGGACCGACCTTGAGGAACGCCATGCGGAACGTGCCGCTCACTGTCGTTGCGAGGTAGACCTCCGCCGACACGAGGAGGTAGGCGGCCAGCATCGACAGCGCGATCACCGGCGTCATGTAGCCCGACAGCGCCATGCCGACGACCAGCAGACCCATGCCGAACACGTCGAGCACGTGGTCGACGTAGTAGCCGTAGCGCGGCCGCTCGTGCTTCCTCACGCGCGCAAGCGTGCCGTCGAGACTGTCGCCGAACCAGTTGATCGCAAGACAAAAGGCGACCAGGGCGAGCGCCGGCGGCCAGTAGCGCGAGAGCCAGAACGACGCGCCCGTGCCGGCCATCGCGAGGAGGGCGAGAAGCGTCAGATGATCGGAGTTCACCCAGGCGGGCAACCGGCCGGCGATCCCGACAAGCAGCCTCTTCTCGGCGGCGGCCAGGAATCCGGTGTTCAGACGGACGTGGTGCGCGCCAGCCGATTGCGCGCGAGCGGACGGGGTTGGCACGATGGACCTCCAGGCGGCAGTCGCCGCTGATCGGGAATGCGCAGGAGGCGCCCGAACCGGCTCACCGCAGGCCTCGGTCCGACTCAGCCAGGTTGCCGGGAACCCGCCGGCCGTGACCTAATGGCGGCCGCGAGGCGACCAACCGTATGAACCGATGGCGCGTGGTGGTGGGCGGCGTCCTGATGAACCTGGCGCTCGGATCGCTCTATGCCTGGAGCGTGTTCGTCGCGCCGCTCGAGAAGGAGTTCGGCTGGACGCGCGCGGAGACGTCGCTCGTCTTCACGATCGCGGTCGTGACCTTCGCGATTACATTCATTGTTGGCGGCCGGCTCCAGGATCGGCGCGGGCCACGCCCGGCCGCGCTCATTGGCGCCGTGCTCGTCTCCCTGGGGTTCCTCCTCACCAGCGCGACCAGCTCGCTGACTTACCTGTATCTCGTCTTCGGCGTCATCGTCGGGGCAGGCAACGGCTTCGGGTATGCGACGCCAATCCCCGTCGCCTCGAAGTGGTTTCCAGACAAGCGCGGGCTCGTCGTCGGGATGATGGTGGGCGGGTACGGCGCGGGGTCGGCAATCATCGGACCGCTCGCCACGCACCTGATCGCGTCGATCGGCTGGCGCGCGACGTTCCAGGTACTTGGCGTCGCGTTTCTCGTCATGGGCGTGACGGGTGCGTTCCTGATGTCGAACCCGCCGGCCGGGTATCGGCCCGAAGGCTGGACGCCGCCGCCCGCCGCGGCGTCGCGGCGCGACATGACGACACGCGAGATGCTGCACACGCCACAGTTCTACCTGCTGTGGGCGGCGTACTGCCTCGGCACGACGGCAGGGCTCATGACCATCAGCCAGCTCGTGCCGCTGGCGCGCAATGCTGGTCTCGGCGCAACCGCGGCGGCCTACGCGCTGACGGTCGGCGCGTTCGGAAACGCCGGCGGACGCATCCTTTCGGGCTGGCTCTCGGATTCGCTGGGACGTCTGGCGACGCTCCGGACGATGGTACTGATCTCGGCGATTGCGATGCCGGTGCTGTTCGCCGTGCGCGACCAGGTCGTCCTGTTCTATCTCGCCGTTGCCGTCGTCTACTGGTGCTACGGCACGCAGCTGTCCGTGTTCGCGTCGACGACGGCGGACTTCTATGGCACGCGCAACCTCGGCGCGAATTACGGGGGCCTCTTCACTGCGTGGGGTACGGCGGGCGTCATCGGCCCGCTCATCGCGGGGCGCGTGTTCGACGCGACGAAGAGCTACCAGTACGCGTTCTATGCCGCCGCCGTTCTCGCGCTCGGCGCGCTCGGCGCGCTCGCGATCGCAAGGCCTCCGGAAGAGATGGGTCAGAGGAGATAGGACGACCGAGGCGGTTCAGTCGCTGTCCAGACCGGGTAATTTCTGCTCGTCCGTGGCGAGCGAATGCGCTCGCCATCACACGCATGGTCCCTCCGCTGGGGCGGCCCGCCGCTTGCAACTTGGAGTCGCGGACTGATTCTTGGAGGGAACCATGCTCAGCAGACGTT
>JBKPSY010000010.1:0-3443 GCA_046735235.1 Acidobacteriota bacterium
TATCGAGCCACTGCGGCTGGCTCGCGATCCAGTGAAACAGGCCGGCGAACGGGCCGCGGGAGACCTTCATGTATCCCGCCGCCGACCACGACGGCGAGGTCAGTTTCGCAATGCCCTCGTAGAGAAAGTGCCAGCCGACGACGACTCGTAACAGCGTGATCGCAATCATCGCCGATCGCGAGAGCTTGAGGTCTTCCATGTGCGCGCTCCGCTCTAGACTTTGAAGTCCTGGGGCGTGAACGCCACCGGCGCCTTCGCCTCGATGGCGTCGTTGACTTTCAGCACCGCGACCGCCGTCTGGTACGCTTCCTCGGCGGGGCAATTGAGCGTCCCCTTGCCGCGAACGGCGTCGAAGAAGTTCTGCAGGTGCGGCTGGTGATACGGGTCGCGCAGCGTCACCGGCACGGTGTGCTGATCCGGCGCGACCGACTCGCGCACGTCGGCAATCGCGCCGGAGTCGCTCTTCGCCTTCGTCTCCTGCTCCTTCGGCGCACTCACGTAGCCCTTCTGGATCCACTCGTCCCACGCCGGCGCGTTGGGATCGCGATAGAGCTGACCGGCATAGTTCACCTCGGACTCCGAGATGAGGAGTGTGCCCTGGTCGCCCATGAAATTCTCGAAATACCCCTGGCTGCCATTGGTCGTCTGCGTGGAGTAGTACCCCTTGGCCGGACCGAGCGGCGTGTCGTAGTCGTAGACCGCCATCACCGTGTCGTACCACTCGTGCGTCTTCGGGTCGTAATAGAGATTGCCGCCGCTCGCCATCACGCGTGACGGGTTTGCGCCGAGGTACCAGCTGTAGATGTCGATCTGGTGCGAGCCGAGATCGACGATGGGCCCGCCGCCCTTGCCTTTGTACCAGCGCCAGTTCCGGAACTGCTGCATGTCCTTGAACCCGTACTGCGTCAGCCTCGCCTGCGGAATCGCGTAGCGATCGGGCGCGCCGAGGTCCGGCGTGACCGCGCGGTTCCATTGGCCGTTGACGGTGCAGATCCGCCCGAGGAGCTTCGCTTCGAGGAGCAGCTTGTTGTAGCAGTGCAGGTAGCGCGGGTTCGATCGGCGCTGGTGCCCGATCTGCAGGAGCTTGCCCGTCTCGCGCGCCGCGACGACCATGCTGCGCGCGCCCTCGACGGTGGTCGACATCTCCTTCTCGCAGTAGACGTGCTTGCCGGCCTTCAGGCAATCGATCGCGTGCTGCGCGTGCCAGAAGTCTGGCGTCGCGATGATGACCGCGCCGAGCTCTTTCTCCTTGTCGAGCATCTCGCGGTAGTCTTCGTACGCATTCACCTCGTGCTTGAACTTCTTCAGCGTGTTGACCACGCGCTTCTGGTTGTACTCGGTCCAGATGTCGCAGACCGCGCGGAAGCGAAGGCCAGGGATGCGGAGCATCGAGTCGGTCAGGACCTGGCCCTGAGCCCCCGCCCCGAGCAACGCGACGTTCACCGTCTGGACGTCCGCCGCCTGCGTGGGCGCCACCTGCGCCTCGGCAGCGGCCTGCTGGTACGCTCGCTGCGTGTGCCAGGCGTACCCGAAAAGCCCGAGTGCCGGGACGGTCGAGAGCCCCTTCAGGAGATCGCGGCGATCGAGCTTTCTCGGTTCGTCCTTCGGCGGCGTGCCTGGTTTTTTGTCCTGATCGGCCATTCCGTCCTCTTCGTATCAGCAGGCCTGAAGGCCTGCGCTACAGGTCTCGCCCACCCATGTGGTGGAGCACCGGATCGTCGCCTGGCCCGTGCTCGAGAATCCAGGCTTCCGTGCCCGGAGCCCGGTCGCACAGATCCGCGATCGTGTCCGTCGGCAACATCATGAACGCCGTCGTCAGCGCGTCGCTGATCGCGGCGGCCGCCAGGCGCGGCCCGTCGCTCGCCGGCCGCGGCCTTGGCACGGACACCCAGGCAGCGATTCGATCGCGCACCGGTTCACCCGTCCGGGGATCCACGATGTGATCGGCCTTGCGGACGCCCGACGCGCCCATCGCAGTCTGGCGCGGCGAGATGGTCGCAAAGACTCGGGATCTCACGCCCGGTGTGCTCAGCGTCAGCGGCCACCCGTCGTGACCCGGCGGCGGCTCGAGGGCCAGCACGGAGCTGAAACCCCCGTGCACCAGCGCGCGCTCGACGCCCCACTCCTCGAGGAGCTCGGCCATCAAGTCGACGGCGTAGCCTTTTCCCACACCACCCAGGTCGATCTTCACGCCGCTGCGCGTCGCTCCGATCACGCACGCGTCGGCGTCCAGCTCCAGCGTTTCGAGCCCCGTGCCGATCGAGGCGTCGAACACGCCGCCGGTCAGCTCGAAGGCGTGGCGCGCGATCACGAGACACTCGAGCGTCGTCGGCGCCACCTGCGTGCGCTCGCCCGGCGCCAGCTCGTTGATTCGGCCGATGTCGCTGTTCGGGATGAAGCGGCTCAGTTCCCGCTCGAGCCGATCGACCAGGTCGAATGCCGCCTGCGCCGCCTGCTCCGCGTACCTGCCGTCGTCGTGCACGGCGTGGACTTCGAACACCGTGGCCATTGCGTCGTGCGAGAAGCGCCGCACGTCGGCAAGCTCGCGCGGCGCTTCGATTCCAGGTCCAGCGTTCTCAGTTGTACTCACCGGCAGTAAGGCGCGGCTTCAGCCGCGCCACCCGCAGTCCAGTTACAGCGTCCAGCCCTGACGGTAGTTGTGCCGGATGTACTGGTCGGCATCAGGCATGTTGGTGATCTTCATGTTCGGGGCGTCCCACATCAACCGCGTGCCCGGGTAGTGCAGCGACACGTTGCCGAGCAGCACGACCTCCGCGAACGGCCCGGAGTAGTCGAAGTTCGAGACCGCCTGCCCGTGCGTGCGGATCGCGTCGAGCCAGTTCTTTTCGTGTCCGCTGCGACCTCCGGGGACGCGGGCCAGCGTCTTTGGCGGGCGCGTGAACGCCGTCATCGCCGTCTCGGGGATGAGGCGCGGGCTCTCGGAGTAGGTCTCGCACATCAGCTTGCCCTTGTCGCCCACGAAGATCGTGCCCGACTCCGGCAGACGTCGCTCCGGCTCGAGCTCGTCCGGACGCTCAGGCAGCAGGCCGCCGTCGTACCAGTGCAGCTTCACGGGCGGCATGTCGCCGCGCGCGGGGAACGACACGTGGATGACCGTCGACGGGGGGTAGCTGTCGTTGTAGTCGACGCGCTTGCCGTAACCGTTCTCGACGGGCAGCACGACGTAGGACTCGGTCGCGATGATGCTGCTCGGAGCTCCCAGGTTCAGCACCGTGAAGGCGGCGTCCATGACATGACATGCCATGTCGCCCATGGCGCCGGCGCCGAAGTCCTGCCACGCACGCCAGCTGAACGGGTGATACGCCGAGTTGTAGGGGCGCATGGCAGACGGGCCGATCCACAGATCCCAGTCCAGGCCATCGGGAACCGCCGGCGTGTCAGTCGGCCGTGGCATCCCCTGAGGCCAGATCGGACGGTTGGTC
>JBKPSY010000011.1:0-6288 GCA_046735235.1 Acidobacteriota bacterium
CTCGCGCAGCAGCCGGCGACGCCGCAGCCGCCTGCGACTCAGGCTCCGCCACCGGTGTTCCGTTCCGGGGCCGACGTGATCGCCATCGACGTTGCGGTCACGACCGACAAGGGCGATGTCGTTCCTGCGCTCACGGCGTCGGACTTCAAGGTGGAGATCGACGGCAAGCCGCGCCAGGTTGTCTCCGCAGAGTGGGTGCGGCAAGACCCGACTCCCGCCACTGGGGTCGCCGCCAGCGCCGGCAAGTCGGCGGCGAGCGAGGCGACCTCCAATGAATCCGTTGGCGGCGGGCGACTCGTCCTGCTCGCCTTCGACGTGGATGGCCTCGCGCCTGGCGGCGGCCGCAACGCCGCCATGGCCGCTGGCACGTTCGTCGATCAGCTTTCGCCTGCGGATCAAGTCGGCCTGGTCGAGGTGCCCCGAGGTCAGAGCGTGCCGTTTTCGCCGGACCGGGCCCCTGTTCGCGAAGCGCTCAGACACGTGGTTGGTGTCGGCACGCCCGTCCCGCCGCTCGTGCATTCGATCGGGCTCTCTGAATCGTACGACATCGAGAACGGGAACACGTTTCTCCTCCAGCGTGTGACCGATCGCGAATGCGGGACCACCAGCGACCCGGCGTGCCCCAAGGAAGTGGAGATGGAGGCCCGCACCGTTGCACAGGCCTACCACGAGCGTAGCAACGTCGCGATGCGGACGTTTGAGGGCCTCCTCGCCTCGCTTGCCAGGATCGATGGCCCGAAGACCGTCATCTGGATCTCGGGCGGCGTTCCGATGGCGTTAGGCGACACCGACCTCGGCTCACTCAGCAGCCTCGCGGCAGCCGCGCACGTCACCGTTTACGTCGTCCACATCGACTCGGTTACCGCGGGGATGGACGCGTCGGTGTCCCGGCCTTCACCCACCGCTATGGAAGACCGTGCGGTGAAGGTGCACGGGCTGGAAATCATGGCCGGGGTCACCCGCGGTGCGGTGTTCTCGTCGACCAGCGGCGGAGACAACGCCTTCGAGCGGATCTCACGTGAGATGCGCGCGTACTACCTGCTCGGCGCGGAAGCCCTGCCCTCGGACCGTGACGGACACCGGCACAAGATCAAGGTGACGGTCCTCAAGCCGGGCGCCACCGTGCGAGCGCGCCGCGAGTTCACCGTGCCCACCTCCACGGCCGGGGGCAGGAATGGCACGCCCGAGGAACAGGTGCGCGGCGTCCTCCAGGCGCCGCTCATCGTGACAGAGCTGCCGCTCAAGGTGGCCACCTACAGTCTGCGCGCACCAGCCGGCGACAAGGTGCGCGTCGTCGTGGCCTCCGACATCGGCCGCAAAGAGACGGCCACTCTCCAGGCCACGGTCGGGTACGTCGTCTCAAGCCCGCAAGGAAAGGTCCTGGCGAGTGCGTTCACGCCGACCACGGCCGACCTGCTCGATCCGGGCACCCCGGGCGCCGTGCATTCGACCGTGGCGATCGACCTCGTGCCCGGCACGTACCGGCTGAAGCTGGCCATCGTCGACGCCACCGGCCGTCGCGGCAGCGTCGAGCGCACGTTCGAGGCGCGAATTGCGGGCGCCGCGGGATTCCAGGTTGCCGACCTGATGCTCACGCGGCCGCTGACGACCTCCGACTCGACCGTGCGTCTGACGGCCTCTCCGCTCGTCGAGGCAGACAGCCTCGACGCATACATCGAGCTCTACGGCCCGGCAGCGACGTCGGCGGCCAAGGTGCGAGTGGAAGTGGCGGAATCGGAATCCGGGCCGGCGCTCTCGAGCCTCGACGTGCCGATTGGCGAGAGCCGCGAGAAGGGACGATTCAGCGCAGAAGGACCCCTGCCGCTCGGCCTGCTGCCGCCGGGTAAGTACCACGCGCGGGCCATCGTCACGTCTGGGTCGTCGAGCGTGACGCGCCTCCGCCAGTTCACGATGATTCGCCCGGTCCCCGCCGACGACGTGTTCAAGAGCGAGCTGCACGATCGGGTGGGCGCATTCGATCCCACGTCGGTACTGACGCCCGCCTTGCTCGGGCCTGCGGTGGCACGGGCCGTCGAGCTCGACGGCGCTGCGGCGTCCGAGCCGGCCAAGTCGCTCGGGGCGGAGGTTGCGGCCGGCCGCCTCGACGCGCTCAAGAATGCCGGCAGTCTGGCCGGCGAGCCGTCGGTGTTGTCGTCGTTCCTGCGTGGGCTGCAGAACTATCAATCCGGTTCGATCGAAGACGCGGCCAACCAGTTCCGTGCGGCGGTGCGTGGGTCTCCAGACTTTCTTCCGGGCGTCTTCTATCTGGGCGCGTGCTACGCAAAGGGCGGCAAGATCCGCGAGTCCATTGGCGCGTGGCAGACCGCGCTCACCGGCGACGAGCCTCGTCCCGAGGTCTACCAGATGATCGGTGACGCCTACCTGCGTCTGGGCGACGCCGAGGAAGCCGCAAGCCTGCTCGAGGAAGCCGGATCGCGGTGGCCGGACGACTCTCGGTTTGCGATCACGGGCGCGCTCGCCCGCGCTGCGAACGGACACCCCCAGGAAGCGCTGGCCGGTCTCAAGCCGTGGCTCGACCGTCCGACACCGGATCCCGAGGCGATGGCGCTGTCTGTGCGCCTGGCGGTGGCGAGTCTGGCTGGCGCGAAGGATCAGGGCGCGAAGGACGCGAAGGATCAGGCAGCGGCGGTCGCCGAGCTCCGGACGTTTGCCGAACGGGTCACCGCGTCCGGAAAGCCTCTGGACCCGCTGGTCGCGCGCTGGCTCGCCTACCTCGACGCGACGTCGCCCAATTAACCGTCCTCGCGAATCCTCGCGTACATCAGCTGGTCCAGCACTTGGCCGTCTTTGATGACCGCCTTCCGCAGCCGGCCTTCACAGGCGAAGCCCGCCTTCTCGAGCACGCGCGCCGATGCGACGTTGAAGTCGAACACATGCGCGTAGATTCGCGTCAGGCTGTATCGCTCGAAGGCCCACGGCACGAATGCGGCGACGGCCTCTGTCATGATGCCCCGGCCCCACGCCTGCTCGCCGAGCCAGTAGCCGAGCTCGGCCGAGACTCGCTCGACATCGCTCTGAAGGACGACGCCGATTCCCCCGGCCGCCTCGCCGTCGACCTCGACCGCGAAGTCGGTCGCGGGCAACGCGCGGGCGCAGTGCCGCACCCACTGCTCGGCGTCCTCGATCGTGTAGGGCGAGGGGAATCGATCGCGGACGTTGGCCCAGATCTTCCGATTGTCGGCGTGTTTCGAGAGCGCCGGCGCGTCCTCGAGGCGCCAGTCACGCAGCGTGCACCGCGGCCGCACGAGGTACATGGCCGCCGATTATATGCGGCGGTCGAGGTTCGACCACTTTTCCGGATCGGCCATGGATGGGATATGTTTCTGCGCCGATGCCTCTCACGCCCGATCAGCTGCACGAACCCATCTTGAGTTATGTCCGTCCGCCGGCGCTGACGCTGGATCCGGACGAATCCATAGGCCAGGCGCTCGAACACGCCCGGGCCGTGCCCTCGACCAACGTCATCCTGTACTGCTACTGCGTGGACAAGGACGGCAAGCTCGTCGGCTTCGTGCCGATCAGGCGCCTGCTCACCACCGCCGTCGACGCCCCGCTCCGGTCGGTGATGGTTGACGACATCATGGCCATCCCGTCGTTTGCGACCGTCCTCGTCGCGGCGGAATACTTCGTCAACCATCGCCTGCTGGCATTTCCTGTCGTCGAACCCAACGGCAAGCTCGTCGGCGTGGTCGACGTGAACGCGTTCACCGACGAGGTGCTCGCGCTGGCGAGGCAGTCGTTCGACGGGATCTACCAGCTGCTGGGCATCCACGCGACGCAGGCCGCGAGCCCGTGGTCAGGGTTCAAGGATCGTTTTCCCTGGCTCATGTGCAACATCGGCGGCGGCCTCATGTGCGCGGCGCTGTCGAGCCATTACGAGCACCTGCTGAACGCCGCCGTGGTGCTGGCGCTCTTCATCCCGGTCGTGCTGGCGCTGGCCGAGAGCGTCAGCATCCAGTCGGTGACGCTGACGCTCCAGAACATGCAAAACGGTCCGGTGCAGTGGAAGCAGTTCGGCCGCGCTCTGACGACCGAGTTGATGACGTCCCTGTTTCTCGGCATTGCATGCGGCTGCACCGTCGGCCTCGCGTCGTGGGTATGGAAGCGTGAGGCGCTGGTGGCGGTCGTACTCGCGGGATCGATCGCCGCCGCGATGTTCACGGCCTGTGCGTTCGGCGTCGTGCTGCCGACGCTGCTCCGCCTGGCAAAGGCAGACCCCAAGATCGCCGCCGGGCCTATCGTGCTGGCGATGACCGACCTGGCGGCGTTGCTCTTCTACTTCACCATCGCCGGACAGGCCCTCGCCGTGTGACGGCCGCCTACTGTTCGATCACGTAGATCTCGCGGCGGCCAGACTCCACGATGTCGTGGTAGCCCTGCATGATCTCGCGCGTTTCTTTCGCCTCGGACGCCTGACGCGACTGTTTGGTGTACTCCCCCAGATCGGGCACTTCGGTCTCGGCGATCACGGTCCAGTAGCGTTCGGCGGTGAGGTCGGTCATGACGCGCATCGGGCCCATGCCCATCTGCTGCATCGCCTTGCTGAGCTTCCGGAACTTCTCCACCATCGGACGCGCCTGGCCGGGCTTGCAGAACATGATGTCGCGGATAAGAAACATGGCTGGCCTCCTGGTTGCAAGGATGTGGTGGGGTGCATATGGCCGGACAAACGGTTCGTCGGCAGGTATTCGGGATGGCGGTCGCGGCCGTGCTGGCGATGGCCGCCGGGCAATTGTACGCCGTGTCGCAAGGCGGAGATGAGCGAGAGTACGTGGGCGACAAGGAACGCCTGGCGGCCATTCGACGCGGACACGTGTGGGCGAAGACCAACGTGCCCTCGATGGACATCCGGTCGGGGCCTGCCGGCCCGGGTGCATTCCCTCCCGGAGCGACCGTGGCGTGCGACTACGTCGACGAGAAGAGCAGCGGCAATTCGGCGAAGTTCACATGCCTCATCCCGCCCGACCAGAAGGTACACGTGAAATACGGCAGGACCAACGGCGAGGTCTTTGCCGAGGTCGCCGCCAGCCGGTTGTTCTGGGCGCTCGGGTTCGGCGCCGAACGCAACTATCCCGTTCGCGTCGAGTGCCGCGGATGTCCGCCAGAGCTCGTCGAAACAGACTTCGGCACCATTGAGCAGCTGCATTCAGGTCAGGACATACAGACCAGGTCACGCTATGGCTGGTCGTGGGAAGAGCTCGACGAAATCGAGCCGGGTGCTCCGCCGTCCGAACGTGACGCGCGCAGCGCCCTCAAGCTGCTGGCCGTGTTCGTCCAGCACACGGACAGCAAGCCCGAACAACAGCGCCTCCTCTGCCCGAACGACGGATCACCGAAGGCCTGCCCCGATCCGCTCCTGATGATTCACGATCTCGGGCAGACGTTTGGACGCGCGAACATCTTCAACCGCGACAGTTCCGGCAGCGTCAACTTGCATAACTGGGCGACGTCGCCCATCTGGAAGGACCCGGCGCATTGCGTCGCCGGCCTGGCGAAGTCGCAGACCGGCACGCTCGGGGATCCTCTGATCAGCGAGGGCGGCCGCCGGTTCCTCGCGGACCTGCTGGTGCAGCTCACCGATACACAAATCCACGATCTGTTCGATGTCGCGCGCTTCTCGGAGCGGACACTGAAGACGCCGGGCGACTCCTCCACGGTGGACGAGTGGGTCGGCACCTTCAAGGCGAAGCGTGACGAGATCGTCACGACGAAGTGCCCGAGCTGAGCGCCGGTGGCGGATTGCGAGTTGACCGCGTAAGACCGAACGTCAGTTCGGTCGTCGCTGCGCTTCGGCGGCTCGCGACAGCGTGGTCATCAGACGGCCGACGTCCAGTGGCTTGGCCAGGTGCTCGCGGAAGCCGGCGCGCGCCGCGCGTGTCCGATCTTCCTCTCCGGCGTAACCGCTGAGCGCGATCGCATAGACCGGAAACGACGGATCCAGCGCGGTCAGACGGCCGAGCAGCGTGAAGCCGTCCTCACCTGGCATGCCCAGGTCGGCGATCAGGATGTGTGGCACTTCGCGCGTGTAGACCTCGATCGCTTCAGAGGCAGACGCAGCCGCCTGCACGCTCGCGCCGCACAACGTCAACAGCATCTCCAGCGGCTCGCGAGCATCCGCGTCGTCGTCCACCACGAGCACCTTGAGCCCCCGCAGATCGACCGAGTGATCGTCGCCTGGCACGGACGGCAACTCCGAGGCCGCGGCAGCGAGCGGCAGCGTCACCGTGAATGTGCTCCCCTGGCCAAGGCCGGCGCTGTCCGCCTGCA
>JBKPSY010000012.1:0-5419 GCA_046735235.1 Acidobacteriota bacterium
GTCGGGCGGACGGACCATCACGGATCGCGACATCTCGGTGCTCGCGCCGCCGGCGACACAGGCGCCCTCGCTGCCGTCCCTCAGACTTCACCAGAACCTGGAATGGGCCGAGCGGGAGAGCGTCAGGCGGGCGCTGGATCAATCGCGCGGGGTGAAGAAGGATGCCGCCGAACTGCTCGGCATCAGCCAGCGCGCGCTGAGCTATTACCTGGCGAAGTACCGGATCGACTGATGGCGGGGGCCCCGCCCTACTGTCCAAAGATGCAGTAGGCCGGGGCTTCAGCCCCGGCATCCAGCCAGCGTAAGGACTTACGAATTCCGTAAGACCTGCGCCTACTCGGTGCTCTTCCCAGGCTCCAGGTCGAGCACCTCAATCCCTGTTGGCGCCAGGCTCTTCCTGAACGCCTCGACGGTGCCGGTGAGGACGGGAAACGTCCCGTAATGCATCGGAATGGCCTGCTTCACACCGAGCCATTCACAGGCTTTCGCCGCCTGCTCGGGCCCCATGGTGTAGTGGTCGCCGATGGGCACGCAGGCGATGAGCGGCTTGTACCACTCGCCAATCAGGCGCATGTCGCCGAAGAGCGACGTGTCGCCGGCGAAGTAGAGCACCAGGCCGTCCTCGAAGGTCAGCACGAAACCGGCGGCTTCGCCCAGAGCGATCGACTCGCCGTCCTCCTCGATGCTGCTGGAGTGACGCGCATCGACCATGGCGATCGTCACGCCAGCGACGACCTGCGCACCGCCTTTGTTCATCCCGCGCACGTCGCGCACGCCCTTGCGTCGCAACCAGCCGCAGATCTCCGGCGTCGAGACGACGGGCGCGCCGGTAGACTTCGCGAGACCGGCGGCATCGGCCGCGTGATCGCGGTGCCCGTGCGTGATCAGAATCGCGTCGAGCGGCGAGGGCTTCTTCCATGCCGCCGGACACTTGGGGTTGTCTTCGAGAAACGGATCCACGACCACCCGCTTGCCGCCCGGCGTGCGGAAATGAAACGTGCCGTGCCCCAACCAGGTGATGCCAAGCCGTGCCATCGCGTGCGCCTCTGTCCGCGAGTATAGATCCGGGCCCGCGGCCGGGCCGGTTGGCCGTCTCTGCTATGATCGAAGGGTTAGACCTGTGGCCGACGGCGCCATCGTCTCCCCGCTCCGGATCATCAGGCCCCGCGACATCAGTCCGGGCCCGTCGCGCGAGCCGAAGCCCGCGTGGCTGAAGGTGCGCGCGCCCGGATCGCCGAACTACCTCCGAATCAAGGGCCTGATGAAGGCCGCCGGCCTCAACACCGTCTGTGAGGAAGCGCGCTGCCCGAACATCGGCGAGTGCTGGCATCACGGCACGGCGACGTTCATGATCCTCGGCGACGTCTGCACCCGCGCCTGCGGCTACTGCGCGGTGCCGCACGGCATGCCGTCGCCAATCGACGCGGCCGAGCCGCGGCGCCTGGCCGAGACGGTCGCGGCGATGCAGCTGCAGTACGTCGTCATCACGTCGGTCGATCGCGACGACGTGGCCGACGGCGGCGCGTCGCACTTCGCCGCGGTGATCACGGCCATTCGATCCTCGACGCCCGACTGCCGCATCGAAGTCCTGATTCCGGACTTCCAGGGCAGCGAAGCGTCGTTGCGCGCCGTGCTCGATGCCGGTCCCGACGTCCTGAACCACAACACGGAAACGGTTCCGCGCCTCTATCGGCTCGCACGTCCCGGCGGACGATACCCGCGCGCGCTCGACGTGCTCGACCGCGCGCGCACGATCGCGCCGCACATCCCGACGAAGACCGGACTGATTCTCGGTCTCGGCGAGGAGTGGGACGAGATCGTCGAGACGCTGGGCGATCTCCGGCGCGTCGGCGTGCAGATCCTCACCATCGGCCAGTACCTGCGGCCGACGGAGACGCACCTGCGGATGGAGCGCTACTACCATCCGGACGAGTTCGCCGAGTTGAAGCGCATCGCGCTGGATCTCGGATTCGGCCACGTCGAGTCCGGACCGCTCGTGCGCAGCTCTTACCATGCCCACGAGCAGGCCGACTCGCTCGCGGCCGCGCACGGCTGACGCGCTCCTGCTTCCCCACCACGCGCCGTCCGCGGCGCTCGGTCCCGTGCACGAGGCGATCGTCACGTGCGAGCGCTGTCCACGTCTTCGCCGCTACTGCGCCGAGATCGCGCGCGTCAAGCGAGCGGCGTTTCGCGACCAGACGTATTGGGGACGCCCGGTGCCGGGCTTCGGCGATCCACACGCGCGGGTCCTCATCGTCGGGCTTGCGCCCGCCGCGCATGGGGGCAACCGCACGGGCCGCGTGTTCACGGGTGACGGCGCCGGCGGTTCGGGCGATTTCCTGATGGCGGCCATGCACGCGGCGGGATTCGCCAACCAGCCGACGTCGCGCCATCCAGGCGACGGCCTCCAGCTGCTGGACGCGTTCATCGCAGCGGCCGTCCGCTGTGCGCCGCCAGACAACAAGCCCACACCGGAGGAGTTTGCGCGATGCGCGAGCCATCTCTCCGCCGAGTGGGACGCGCTGCCGAAGGTTCGCGTCGTCGTCGCGCTGGGCAAGCTGGCCTACGACGCGTGCTGGAAAGAGCTGGCTGCGCGCGGGGAGCGGCTGCCGAAGCCGAAACCCGTGTTCGGGCATGGCATCTCACTGACACTGGCGTCTGGCACGTCGGTCGTCTGCGCCTACCATCCCAGCCGCCAGAACACGCACACAGGGAAATTGACCGCGCCGATGCTGGCGGCGGCATTTGCCACGGCGCGGCGCCTGACGCGCCTGTGAAAGTCTTTTGCGGCGCGCCGGGTCTGTAGGGCCGGCCTTGAGGCCTGCGCACGCTATAGTGAAGGCGTGGCCGCCGATACGCCTCGCACGACAGGCGACATCCTCGAAAAGCAGAAGGAGTCGCTGAAAGTTCCGGACTCGTGGAAGGTCGTCCTGCTCAACGACGACTACACGCCGATGGATTTCGTCATCGAGATCCTCGAGTCGATTTTTCATCGAAGCCCGGCCGAGGCCTACCGGATCATGATGCAGGTGCACACGCAGGGCAGCGGGATCGCCGGCGTTTATACGCACGAAGTGGCCGAGACGAAAGTGACCGACGCGGTCGAGCTGGCCAGGGATGCGGGCTATCCGCTGCAGGCCATCATGGAGCAGGCGTAACGATGTTCAGCCAGGCGCTCGAGATCGTGCTGACGATCGCCCACCGAGAGGCGACCGCGCGGCGTCATGCCTATCTGACGCTCGAGCATCTGCTGTACGCGCTTGCCCACGATCCGGACGGCGAAGCCATTCTCGGCGCGTGCGGCGCTGACCTGCCGAAGCTGCGGCGCGATCTCGACGAGTACTTGAACAGCGAGGTCGAACAGGTCCCGCGCGGCCGCGAGAAGGAACCCGCGCAGACACTCGCCTTCCGGCGCGCGCTGCAGACGGCCGTCCTGCACGTGCAGAGCGCCGGCCGCTCCGAAGTCCGAGCGGGCGACGTCCTCGCCGCGGCGCTGCAGGAGACCAAGTCGTTCGCGGCCAGGCTCCTCGCCGGCCAGGGCGTGACGCGGCTCGATATCCTCAACTACATCTCGCACGGCATCCGGAAGGTCCCGGCAGACTCCGGGCCAGCGACGGACGAAACCGCTCCGGATCGCCCCGAGGAGCCTGGCGGGGACGATCTGCCGTCGGTGGCCAGAGACCCGCTTTCGGCGTACACGGTCAACCTCACGGAGCGCGCCGCCGCCGGGCTCCTCGACCCGCTCATCGGCCGCCAGCGCGAGCTCCAGCGCACGATGGAGATCCTCTGCCGTCGGCGGAAGAACGGCCCCGTCTTCGTCGGGGATGCCGGGGTAGGCAAGACCGCCATGGCCGAGGGGCTCGCCGAGCGTCTCCGCCAGCCCGACGTGCCCGAGGCACTGCGCGGCGCAGAGGTCTTCTCGCTCGACACTGCGGCGTTGCTCGCGGGCACCCGCTTCCGCGGAGACTTCGAGGAACGGTTCAAGGCGGTGCTCAACGCGCTCTCGAAGCGCGCGCACCCCGTCCTCTTCATCGACGAGCTCCACAGCATCGTCGGCGCCGGCGCCACGACGGGCGGCACGATGGATCTCGCGACGCTCTTGAAGCCAGTGCTCGCGTCGGGCGCGTTGAAGGTCGTGGGCTCGACGACGTTCGACGAGTTCAAGCAGATCGAGAAGGACCGTGCGCTGTCGCGGCGGTTCCAGAAGGTCGCGCTGGTCGAGCCGAGCGTCGAGGAGACGGTTCGCATTCTCCAGGGCCTCCAGAAGCGGTACGAAGAACACCACAACGTCGCCTACACGCCGGCGGCGGTCGAAGCGTCCGCGAAACTTGCGGCGCGTCATCTGCGCGATTCACGACTGCCGGATTCGGCGATCGACCTGCTCGACGAAGCGGGGGCGATGGTCCGGATGGCGGCCGTTGGCGCTGAACCCGGCATGCAGGCGACGCCGGCGGAGGCCGGGAGCTCCGAGAAGCGTCCGACACTGGCGGTAGACGTGGCAGAGATCGAACACGTCGTGGCGCGGATGGCGAACATCCCCGCGCGACAGGCCTCGTCCTCTGACAAGGAGCGGCTCCGGACGCTCGAAGAGTCGCTCGGGCGCGTCGTCTTCGGACAGCACGAGGCGGTGGCGCTTGTGACAGGGGCCATCAAGCGCTCTCGCGCTGGCCTCGGCATGCCGGATCGGCCGGCCGGCTCGTTCCTGTTCACGGGCCCGACCGGTGTGGGCAAGACGGAGCTCGCACGACAGCTGGCGATTCATCTCGGCAACGAGTTCACCCGCTTCGACATGAGCGAGTACATGGAGAAGCACGCCGTGTCGCGGCTCATCGGCGCGCCCCCTGGATACGTCGGCTTCGAACAGGGCGGGCTGCTGGTGGACGCCGTGCGCCAGCATCCCTACAACGTGGTGCTGCTCGACGAGATCGAGAAAGCGCACCCCGACGTCATGAACGTGCTGTTGCAGGTGATGGATCACGCGACGCTCACGGACAACACCGGCCGCAAGGCCGACTTCCGCCACGTGATTCTCATCATGACGTCGAACGCCGGCTCGCGCGAGTTGAGCGTGTCCGCGATCGGATTCGACGCCGGAGGCGGCGCCGTGGACGGCGGCGAGGAGTCGCGCCGGAAAGCGTCGCAGACGCGATCGAAGTCGGCCGTCGATCGCCTGTTCAGTCCCGAGTTCCGGAACCGCCTCGACGCCATCGTCACGTTCCGCCCGCTGACGCAGGCCACGATGGAGACGATCGTCGAGAAGTTCATCCTGCAGCTGGAGGCGCAGCTCGCCGAGCGCAAGGTGGCGTTCACGCTGGAGCCGGAGGCCCGCGAGTGGCTCGCGCGGAAAGGATTCGATCCGATCTACGGCGCGCGTCCGCTGGCGCGGGTGATCCAGCAGGAAGTCCGCAATCCTTTGACC
>JBKPSY010000013.1:0-6784 GCA_046735235.1 Acidobacteriota bacterium
TCGCGGGAGACCGCACATAGGCCGTGACGCCCTTGAATCTCTCCACCAATTCGCGTCGCGTTTCGGCGAGTGCCGTCATCGTGCGAGCGCCCGTGGTGGGCAACAGGAGCTGAATCAAGACCATGACGCACCCGACCGGACCGATCTCCCGCGTTGCCCGTTCTCGCTGAGGGCGCGCTCTTCCCGGCCCGAACGGGTAAGGATAGGCTCCTGCCTCGCCCGATGCGCGGTCTCGGCGGCGATGCCTCGATACAGCCGAGGCGCCGAGAGCAGACTGCGACGTCGCGAGGAGCATTTTGCGTACCCGCTGGAACCCCTGTTGAACAAGGGAACCGCTGGAGTCGTCGGTCGCGATATGTCTGCGAGACGAACACACCATGAGAGATCGATGACGGTCTTCGATTCGCGGCGTGAGCGAGAAGATGGCCGAAGCCTGGCTCAGCGTTTGCATTTGTCGGGGCTCGCGGCTGTATCGCTGCCCGTGGCCGGAACTGGCTCGTATGGAAAAGCCGAAGATCCTGAGCAGGAAAGAGCTGCGCGTCATCATGCCCAGGCTGACGGGCTGGAAGCTGGCGCAAAACAAGCTCTCGAGAACGTTCGAGTTTCAGGACTTCGTGCAATCGCTGAGTTTCGTGAACAGCTTGGTGGCGTATTTCGAAACATTGGACCATCATCCCGACGTGTACATCGCCTACGGCGAAGTGACCTTCGAATTGACTCGGTATGATCTGGGCGGAAAAGTCACGGACCGGGACGTCGAGGTGGCGAAGAAGATTTCCTCGGTCTACAGGGCGCGCTCCTGATCGCGTTCAGATGGATGAGCACCGGCGCGCCACCTTCAGCGCCTTCGTAGAAAAGAAGCTCCACGACGCCGCGGGATCAACGATCCACACGCTCACGACGATTTTGGACCGGCACGAGAGCACGGCACTGCGCGGCATTGGTAACCCGTGGACCCGGCGGCACTACGGCGGCGATTTCAGTCTCGTGGTCGCTTCGCCGAATCACACAAACGTGTCCCTGGTCTTTGTCCAGTCGCGTGATGGCAACACGGAGGCTGCCGACCCAACCGTGTTCGGAGCAGGAGCAACGGACAAGTACCTGATCTACGAAGGGTTGTCGCGCGTGGCTGCTGATGCGGTTCTCGTCGGCGCCAGAACCGTTCACTCCGAGGCGTTCTTTTCCGTCTGGCATCCAGCGTTGATCGCGCTGCGTGCGTCGCTCGGGTTTCCGCGGCACCCGGCGCAGATCGTTGTCTCAAAGAGTGGCCACGTGGATCTCGCGTCCCTGTTGTTCAATGTTCCGGACGTTCCGGTATTCCTGATCGGCGGGGAGGAGTGCTTTCGTCGACATGCTGATGCCCTTCGGGCCCGCCCGTGGATCCGGCGCATTCCGTTGGCCGACGCAGGCCTGACATCGTCGATCGACCATCTACGCCTCGAGCACGGCATCCGTCGCATCTCGGCTGTTGGCGGACGATCAACCGCGACGCGCCTCGTTGACGAGAGATTGGCGCAAGATCTCTATCTGACGACAGGTCCGTGTGACGGCGGAGTTGTCAACACGCCCTGGTACGTCGGAGCGGCGTCCCCAACGCTCAGGGTCACGACAAGAAAGCAATGGGTCGACGCCGGGGCGCGAGTTTTCTTCGAACACGTCCTGATTGCCGGATTCCGAGATTCACTGAAATAGCCGCGGGGCAAAGTCGTTGAGGTTCCGTCGTCAGGTCTGCCACCCGCGAATCCCAAACACGACGTGCTCACGATCATCAGCATCGCCCGGAATCGGTCAGCGTCGACGTATCCGGCCAAATTCGAACAGGGCATGGTCGCGTGAGTTCGTACGCTGCCATCGTTCGAGAAGCAGCCTCGCCGCCAAGGCTCCGAATGTCATGCCGTTCCCACCATAGCCCAGCGCGAACCAGTGACGCGGATAACGACGATGTGGGCCGACGTACGGAAGGCTGTCTGGCGTCATCGCGAAGAGCCCTTCCCACACCCGGTCCGTCCTGATTTCGGAAACGGCTGGCCATCGCGTCTCAAAGTACGTGCGCAGCCCTTCTACGGCCGCCGTGAACTGTTGCTGACGCCGCACGCCCGGGCGTACGAGGCGGTCGCCGCCTCCCAGCAGGAGTCGATGATCCGAAGTCCATCGTGCGTAGTGATACGGACGCTCCGTGTCCCATACCATCACGTCCGCCAGGCCCAGCTCGCGACGCTGGCGAGGGCTGATCGGCTCGGTGGCAAGCACATAGGTGCGGTACATTCGGAATCGTCCCGTAAGCGGCCGAAACGCGGACGTGGCGTATCCGGTCGCGATCACGACAATCTCGCTCTCGAGCACACCCTCACGCGTCCACAAGCGAACCCGCTCGTGGTCGGTCACGATGCGCCTTACTCTCGAGCGTTCGCACACTTGTGCGCCGGCAGCCACAGCCGCGCGCAAAAGGCCCAGACAGGCCCGATATGGGTCGAATTGCCAACTGCCGTGCGTGCGAATCGCACCACGCCCGGAGATCCCCGTTGTGCCGCGCAAGGCGCCGGGGTCGAGCCACCTCGCGTCGAATCCACAGCGGCTGCGCAGCTCGTACTCGGAGCGAAGCCGCGCGACACCCCGCGCGTCGGTGGCGTAATAGATGGCGTCGCAGCGCTTCAAGTCACATGCAATCGTGAGCCGCCGCAGCAGCATGACAAGCGCGTCAAGTGAGTCGTGGCACATCTGCCACATGCGACGGCCAGTACCCATGCCGTAACGATCCGCGAGGGCCGTCAGCTCCAAATCCGGCTCCTGCAGCAGCAGCGCGGAACTGGCGGCGGTGCTGCCGCGCCCGACGGCCTCGGCTTCCAGCACGGTTGTGGAGATTCCAGCGGAAGCGAAGGCGTGCGCGACCAGCGCTCCCGTCATCCCGCCACCCACAATCGCCACGTCTGTCGAGTGGCTGCCTGAAAGGGCGGGGTACCGCTGTTTGCGGCTGGCGGCATCACGAATCCACACCGGCAGACCCGAGCGCAGCGTCCGCTGTGTGGCGGTCATGGCCGGTCCGTCACGCCACCTTGGAGAGCGGCGCGTCGGCCGGTCCCGCGATCGCCTCGCCTGCGGGCTTGACCCTCCACCCGTGACATGGGCAGTCTCACGTCCGTTCGACGGTGTTCCAAGACACGGTGTACCCCATGTGCCTGCAGATTGCGGAGCGTCACCTGTCCGGCCGCACCACTTCCCATTTGAGGTCTGGCAAGGTTCGGCCTGGGGGCAGCTGGAGCCCGTGCACCGCTCGACGTGCGCCACATGCATACCTTTCCATGAAGCCCAATCGCCGAGACCTCCAGAGTCCGGAGCAACGACGAGTCGCCGGCCGATCCGCCCGCCATCAGCTTGAGTACCCGACGTCTACTCTCGTCGGAGATCGGTAACCGGGCACAAGATGCGCAATCGATTGGGATCGCTGACATCCAGTTGGTCCCAGCGGGCCACGTAGCCGCTCGCGCGGCTGATGCCAAGGATCAGGCGCAGCCCCAGTCCCAATCGCTCGGCCAGACCGGCCGCGCCGATGACGTATTCGGTGACGAGCCACTCCCTTCCACGCCGTTCCGCGCGGAACTCCTCCAGGCGGCCCAACCGGCGATTGTTGGCGGTGTGCACTTCGCGGCCCAGTAGACGATCCAGACGGACGTTCGAGATCATTGGCCGCCCGGAAGCGTTCGAGGTCATTGGCCACCCGGAAGCTTCGACACCCACGCACGCAGGAGTTGCTCGATAGCCCCGGCTGCTGTTTCACCAACTGCGAGGCGAACCCTCACCTTGTGTTCGACCCTCTCGATGTCGTCGAACTCCACACGAACCGGTCGCCCTGGGTCGAGACCCAGCTTTCGTTCAAGGACGCCGACGAACCGACCAATCGAGGGATGCAGCCGCTCACCGAGGGCGACAGGCCCAATCAGGAGGGCGTCCAGGCGTGGCGGCTGTCCGTCACGGAGGGCGAGGACGATTCCGTCGGCACGGCCCATCTCACGCCCGTTCCGGTCCACTACAGATTTGTCGAGCACTTCTCTGACCACCTGCACGTCACCCTCCGAAGACTTCGAGCGGAATCACCACGAGTGCCATGACGGCCCCGAGGATAGTCAATACCGCCAGGAGCCCGTTGCCGATCGGGCCGCTCGTATGTCCCTTGACGTAGTCTTTCTCGTTCATGAGGACGAGGAACGGCAACACGACTACCGGCATGATGACCACGGTGAGGGCGACAGACACGAGCGTCAGTTGCAGCGGGTCGAGCCCGATGACGGCGATGAACACACCGAGTAGGAGCACGACCGAAAAGGCGGTCACGAATCGGGCCACGTCGCGACGTCTTCTTCCAATCCCCCAGGTCCACCCGAACGCCTGTCCCAGCACATAGCCGGCATTCAGCGTGATTTCGACGGCTGCGCCAAAGCATCCGACACCCAGCGACAAGGCGAAGAGGGTCACCGCCCACCGACCGAAGATCGGCACGAACATCTGGGCGGCCTGCTCGTACGAATCCACCTTGACGTGCTGAGGGCCGAGCACGAGAGCCGCCGTGACGAGGCAGCCCATCGCGACCGTCCCTCCGAAGCCCATGCCGAAAAATGCCGTCAGGCGGTTGATCCACAGGTCCTGTTCGGTCCATTTCTCCTCGATGGCTCCCGAAGCATAGAAATTCAGCAAATAGGGGCTGACCGTGGCGCCGACGATGCTGACCGACAGGAACGCATAGCGCGTCAGATCGTGGTGCGGCAGCGTCGGGATGAATCCGCGGGCGAGCGGCGCGATGTCTGGATGTAGCCGCCAGGCCGCAACGACGAACGACAGCGTGATGATGCCGAGGAGTCCGACGCCGTTCTCGATGACCGAGAAGGTCCCGAGCCACAACACCAGCCACGCGGCCAGGCCGATCGGCACGATCCACCACTGGAAGCCGATACCCGTGAGCATCTTGACCGCAATCGCGGCGCCGCCGAGTTCCGCCGTCAGGAGGAGCACATCGATGATGAACTCCGCCCCTAGCGGAACAATCTGAAAGTGGAAGCCGAATCGCTCACGGACGGCGGCCGCTATCGACCGCTTGCCGACGGCCGCGATGCGTCCCGCCATCTCTGTCAGGGCCGCCAGAAAAAGGGTCGCGGCGGCGATCGCCCACAGCAGCGAGAATCCGAATTCGGATCCTGCTTGCGCGGCCGTCGAGATGGAGCCGACTTCGACGAAGCCCCCGATGCTCGTGACGATGCCGAGGGCCAGATTGAAGATCTTTCTCACGACGCGTCAATACCCCGCAGCATTGGCCTCGTCTCCGAGCTTCTGGCCGTTTCTCCACGTGTTCGCGCACAGAGGATGGGCATAAGGCGAGGGCCCGTCCGCCGACGTGAAGACGATGTCGTCGGCGAATTCGCCCTTCTCTGGATCGAGTTGCGCGAGATGACGGATCCGCTTCGCGATCTCGTGATCGGCGCAGGCCGTGTCGCCGCTGACGCCGAGGCCGCCCACCCGCGTCTTTCCCCTGTAGAGCGGCACGCCGCCACCGAACGCGATCGACCCGCCGCAGACTTTGCCGACCGTCGCGTTCATGGCAGTCGGCGGGACGAGACAGTCCGCGCGAAATGGGTTCGGCTGACCAACTCCCCACAACGAGTGCCCGGGCTGCGTCAGCGTATACAAGCGCGCGGTCGACAAGGGCGACCCGTCGGTGCTGTAGGCGTTGGCCGTGTACGCCTTGGCTTTGGAAATGGCCTGGCTGCCTGGCCAGGCACTGGCCGGGTCGTCAGTCGCCACCGACGTGGCGCAGATCTCTCCCCGGCGGTTGACGACCGTGGCCCACTCCATCTTGCCGGAGAACAGTCCGCCTGCTTCGCCTTCGATGCCGGGTGCGGTTCGCAGCCACTTCTTCAGGTCATCCGCCGAGGGCAGATCGCGACAGGTCGCCGCGGCGGCCCCCGCGTGCGGTGGTCGATTGAGATCGCCTGCGGCACCGGGTTGTGTCTCTGCCGGAGTGGTGCCCGACGGGTTCGAGCAACGCACCATGCCGACGCCAAGAGCACTAACGAGCAGCAGGAAGATGTAACGGCGAGACATGTCCTGTCCTTTACGACTGTGGGGGCGCCTGCGGCTCATTCCGCGTGCGGAGCGATTTGATGTAGGCCACCAGCTTCCAGATCTGATCAGCAGTCAGACGCGGCTGCCACGACGGCATCCCATGCGCCCGTCCCTCCGCGATGGAGCTGAAGAGCTGCGCGTCGCGGCTTCCGTGGATCCAGTCCACGTCACGCAAGCTGGGCCCCATACCTCCGCCTGCCCGGCCGCCGTGACATCCAGAGCAATTGAAGCGGACGAACAGCTGCCGCCCTTCGGTCATGGCCGTCCGATTGTCGCGGTACGGATTCGGCGTATCCGGAGCCTCTGACGCACCGGACGGCGTGGAGTAACCGACAGGACCTGGGACGGGACCGACCGCGACCATCGGCGGTGGAGGCGGGGCGGTCGCTCCGCCGCTGGGCGGAGTCCGGCCGCAATTGGCGGCTAGGGTCGCGCCGCACGCGATCGCGACGGCCGTCCATCGCACGCGAGGCATGAGGTTCCTGGACATCATCGAGCCTCCATCGCGCGCAGGTTCGCGTAGCTGGCGGTGACAATCCCCCATGGCCGAGTCCCCACCGGAATCCGTTTCCGGACTTCGCGCGAGCCCACGTCGATGACCGAGACATCATTCGACGGCCCATTGGCCGTGTATGCCGTCCGGCCGTCGGGCATGAGCGCGACACCCCAGGGC
>JBKPSY010000014.1:0-8894 GCA_046735235.1 Acidobacteriota bacterium
GTGCTGGACGGCCGGGGCCTGCTCCGCGAGGCGCAGGTGGCGTCGGCGTCGAAGGCGGCCGTCACGCTCGACCTCGGCGCCGCGATCCCTGCGGCCGTCGAGAGCCGGGTCCACCTGACACTCGCGCAGGCACTGCTCAAAGGCGACAAGATGGACGACGTGGTGCGCGACGCCGCGATGGCGGGGGCGTCGGCGATCCAGCCGATTGTCACGGCGCACACGGAGCCGTCCGCCGTTCGCGCCGCCGAACGCCGCGCAGATCGCTGGCGGACGATCGCGGTCGGATCGGCGAAGCAGTCCGGCCGCGCGGTCGTGCCGCCGATCGGCGCGCCGCTGCGGCTCCACGCGGCGCTCGCGTTGCCCGCCGAGACGCGCGTGGCGCTGGTCGAGCCGTCAGCCGCGACGCATCCCTCGGCGCTTTCTTCCGTCGCGAAGCCGCCGGCGACCGCCTTCATCTTCGCCGGCCCTGAGGGCGGTTGGTCGCCCGAGGAGGTTCGCGCGTTCGAGCAGGCGGGCGCGACGCTCGTCACGCTGCCTGGACCGACCTGGCGTGCCGACGCGATCGGTCTCATCGCGATCGTCCTCGCCGACATCGCCTTCCGCGGCCGAGACGGCTGGGTCTCGAAGACCTAGCCATGGCCGCACCAGGCAGATGGGTCCCGCGTATCATCGAGCCATGGCGTGGCTTGCCGACGCTGGCCAGGACATGCGGTGGGGGTGGCGCGGGGTAATCCGTGGCGCTGGGACTGCGGTCGTTTCAGTGCTCGTCCTGGGCTGCGGCATCGGTCTCGCCGTTGCCATCTTCACGCTCGCCGACACCGTGTTACGTCGTCCCCTGCCAATTCGCGACGAGGACCGAGTCGTTGCGCTCTGGGGCACCGTGCCCGGCAGCATGCGCACGATACCTCTGACGCCACAGCACTTCGAGCGGTATCGACGCGAGGCGCGTGCGCTCGAAGAAGTGGCGGGCACGGTCAGCGTGGGCGCGTGGCCCCAGGTCGTCCGGGAAGGCGACAGCACGTTCCGGGCGAACCTCTCGCCGGTCACCGGGAACTTCTTCCAGGTGCTGGGTTCGAAGCCGGTGGTCGGTCGTCTGCTGGACGCCGAGGACGACCACGTCGGCGCCGGGCCGGTGGCGGTCATCAGCTATTCGTTGTGGCGCGGGTGGTTCCACGGCAGTCCTGACGTGATTGGCCGGCGGATCGCCCTTCAGAATTCGCGGGTGCTGACGGTGGTCGGCGTCGCGCCGCCCGGGCTCGAGTATCCCACGCGTACTGAAGTGTGGCTGCCTTTCGCCATGTTCGCGGTGCCAGAGGTCACCCCGCTCGGGCGCCTGAAGCCCGGCGTGCCGTCACAAGACGCCGCGGGGGAACTTCGAGACTCGTTCAGTCACGAGCCCTCTGGCAGCGGCATCAAGGGTGCGAACGCGGCCGCGACACCCGTGCGACGCCTCGTGGTCGGGGACGTCAGGCCGGCGCTGCTCGTGCTCACGATGGCGGCGGCGCTGTTGCTCGTCGCTGCGTGCCTGAACGTCGGCGGCCTCCTGCTCGTGCGCGGCATCTCCCGGCGCCAGGAGATCGCGGTCCGCCGCGCCCTGGGCGCCAGCCGCGGCAGAATTCTGCGTCAGTTGACCGTGGAGACGGTGCCAATTGCGCTTGGCGCAGGGACGTTCGCCGTGTTGGTCGCGATGCTTCTGCTTCGCGGTCTCATCGCACTGGCGCCACCTGAACTCCCGCGGATCGACGAAGTCCAACTCCAGGGGCTGCCCGTCGGACTGGCGACACTCGTCGCCGGCGCCGCCGTGCTCGCCGCGAGCCTGCTGCCGGCATTCTGGTTGTCCGACAGCCTCGAGCCGTGGCTGCGTGCAGGTCGCCGCAGCGTGACTGGCTTGCGAGGCGTTGTTTCGGTGCAGAGGGCGATCGTGACGCTTCAGGTCGGCCTCGCGGTGCTCGTGCTGTTCGTCGCAGGCCTGCTGGTTCGTACGTTTCAACACCTTGGAGCCATCGAGACCGGATTCACGGTCGAGCGGCTGGCGATCGTCGAGCTCAGCTGGCCAGACGCCACGTTCGCGATGCCGTCCGACGTGGCGGCCTTCTATGAGCGGCTGCTGGCACGGCTCGGATCGCTTCCAGAGGTGGCGGCCGCGTCGCCCGTGAACGTCGTGCCGTTCACCGGAGCGACCGGAGGGTGGGACGGCAGCTTCGTCGCCGACGGGAACCCGGGGAACGCGCCGGTCTTCAATCTGGCCGTCGTCGGCAGCCGCTACTTCGACACTCTGGGGATCAGCCTTCGCGAGGGCCGCGGATTCAGCGACACGGATCGCGACGGCAGCGGCCCGGTGGCGGTCGTCAGCGAGGACGCCGCGCGTGAGCTCTGGCCCCACCAGAGTCCACTGGGCAAGCGAATGGCGTTTGGCGATGCGACAGGCGGCTGGCGCACCGTGATCGGCGTCGCGCCGGAGATCCGTTATCGCGCAATTCGCCAATCGGCGCCGACGGTCTACCTCCCGGCGCGCCAGCTCGTCGCGGTATTCCCTCTCGTGACGACGCTTGCGGTCCGCACGCATGGGAGCCCGGATCTCGCGTTGGCCTCGATCCGACACGCGGTGCAACAGACCGATCGACATGTCACCGTCCTCAAGGCGAGCACCATGAGCGGCCTGTTCGCCGGCGAGTTTGCGACACCTCGTCTGAGCGCGCTGCTGGTGACGGTCGTCGCGATCGGCGCTGTGCTCCTGTCTGCGGTTGGTCTCTACGCCGTGCTCGCCGCATCCGTTCGCGAGCGCCGCCGCGAGTTGGCGATTCGTCACGCCGTAGGGGCTACGCCTGGTCGACTGCGCGCGCTCGTACTGCATCAGGCGCTGCGGATGTGCGGGCTCGGCGTCGCGCTCGGATTGGGCCTGGCGCTTGCGATCGGCCGACTGCTTCAGGGCGTCCTCTTCGAGGTCTCTCCGCATGACGCTCCGACGCTGGCCGGGGTCGTCGCGGTGCTGCTTGCGGTCGCGGCGTTCGCCGGGTACTTCCCGGCACGCCGCGCGACGGAGCTCGACCCTGTGGAGCTGCTGCGCGACGAGTAACGCCTCCGGCACCGGGCGCGAGTGCCGGCGTGTATACTCGCCGAAGATGTTCTTCCGCGGCCAAACCGTCGGGAAGTACAAGATCCTCGCGCCCCTCGGCAGCGGGGGGTTCGGGACGGTCTATCTCGCGGAAGACACGTGGCTCGACAAGAAGGTCGCGCTCAAGGTCCCGCACCGGCAGCAGAACCTCAACCTCGACGAGCTGCTCCACGAGCCGCGCCTTCTCGGCAGCCTCAACCATCCCAACGTCGTCACGGTCCTGACGGCCGAGAAGCACGACGGCGTCTTCTTCATCGTGATGGAGTACATCGCGGGCGAGACGCTCGAGACGATCATCATGCGCGAGGGGGCGATCGAGCTGAAACGCGCGCTCGACTTCGCGGTGCAGATCGCCAACGCCGTGGACCATGCGCATCGCAACAATGTCATTCACCGCGACCTGCGGCCCGGCAACGTGCTGGTCTCGGAGAAGGGGCTCGTCAAGGTCGCCGACTTCGGCACGTCGCGGGTGCTCGAGATCGCCGCGCACGGGACGACCGTGATCGGCAGCCCGCCGTACATGGCGCCCGAGCAGTTCCGCGGCAAGGCCGTGTTCGGCTCGGACCTCTACTCGCTCGGCGTCACGATGTACCAGATGCTCACGGGCGTCCTGCCCTACGAGACGCCGGCGCCGGGCGACATCGAGAAGCTGATGACCGGCGAGCTCGTATCTCCGCCGAAGCTGAAGAACCCCAAGATTCCGAAGGCCGTCAACGACATCGTCCTGAAGGCGCTCGCGCCCGACCTCGGGGTTCGTTACCAGCGCGCGTCGGAGCTGCTGGCCGACATCATGGCCCTGGGGCGCGACATCTCGGCCCGCAGGCCGGCGCAGGTGGCCGCCGGTGAGTCCAGCGGGAGCGGCCAGTCCGAGGCGATGCAGGACATCCATTCTCGCCTCCGGGCGCGTGAAGCGCCGCAGGCGCGCTTCTGCTGGCACTGCAGAAAACCGCTCCACGCCCGCTCCGATCGCTGCCCGTTTTGCGGCGAAGCGCAGTAGATGCCATAATTTTCCCTACGGTGGAGCAGGCCCTAAGGCCTGCGATGTCGTACGTAGGGCCGCACTTCATTGCGGCCGCGAGTACGTAGGCGGCCCGCCAGGGCCGCCGGCAAGGAGCGTTTCGCATGAGTTTTGGCACCGGCAAGATCTGGATGAACGGCCGTCTCGTGAACTGGAACGACGCGACGATCCACATCGGATCGCACGTCATCCACTACGGCACAGGCGTCTTCGAAGGCGCTCGCTGCTACGAGACGCCTAAGGGCTCGGCGTGCTTCCGCCTGGATGCGCACATCGAGCGCCTGCTGGACTCGGCCAAGATCTACCGGATGGACTCGCCGCTCGACTTCAAGGGCTGGGAGTCGGCGATCCTCGACACGATCCGCGTCAACAAGTACAAGGCCTGCTACATCCGCCCGCTCGTGTATCGCGGATACAACCAGCTGGGTGTGAACCCGCTGCCGTGCCCGGTCGACACGGCGGTGCTGCTCTGGGAATGGGGCGCCTATCTCGGCGCCGACGCGATCGAGAACGGCGTCGACGTGCGCGTCAGCTCGTGGAACCGCATCGCGCCCAACACGTTCCCCGCGGCGGCCAAGGCGACGGCGAACTACGCCAATTCGGTGCTCATCAAGATGGAAGCCGTGCTCGACGGCTACGCCGAGGGCATCGCGCTCGACACGATGGGCTACGTAAGCGAGGGCAGCGGCCAGAACCTGTTCGTCGTGCGGAAGAACGTGCTTTACACGCCGCCAGTGAGCTCCTCGATCCTCGGGGGCATCACCCGGGACTCGGTCATCACGATCGCCCGCGGTCTCGGCTACGACGTGCGTGAAGAAGTCCTGCCGCGCGAGATGCTGTATCTGGCCGATGAGGCCTTCTTCTGCGGCACCGCCGTGGAAGTCACGCCGATCCGGAGCGTGGACAAGATGGCGATCGGCACCGGCAAGCGGCCGGTCACCGAGGCCATCCGCCGGACGTTCTTCGACATCCTGAACGGCGAACTGCCCGATACGCACAAGTGGCTCACCTTCGTGTACGAGGACGAAGCGCCCCTGCGCGAGGCCGGCAAAGCCGTCGCCGCGCGCCAATAGGGCGGAGTTGTAGGGCGGGGCTTCAGCCCCGCCAACCCACAATCCGCAACCCCCGACCGATTAACGCGCGTCCCTCCATCCGCCGATAACGTGGATCGGGAGGACTGCGCGGAAATGCACGTCAACGAACTGTTGAAGCTCGCCGTCGAGGCGGGAGCCTCGGACCTTCACCTGAAGGTCGGCAGCTACCCGATGATGCGGGTGCGAGGCAATCTCGTTCCGGCGAACGAAGAGGCCCGGCTCACGCACGAGGACACCGTCGGCATGGCCGCCGCGGTGATGTCCACGCAGCAGCGCCAGAAATTCAAGGACAGCCTCGAGATCGACCTGGCGTACAGCGTGCCGGGCCTGGGCCGCTTCCGGTGCAACGTCTTCCAGCAGCGCGGCACGATCGGCCTCGTCCTGCGCGTCATCCCCATCGGCGTGAAGGGCGTCGAGGAGCTCGGCCTGCCCCAGATCCTCAAGACGATAGCGTCCGAAGAGCGCGGCCTCGTCCTCGTGACGGGCACGACCGGCAGCGGCAAGTCCACCACCCTGGCGGCGCTGGTCGACCACGTGAACCAGACGCGATGCTCGCACGTCGTCACGGTCGAGGACCCTATCGAGTTCCTCCACCGCGACAACCGGTCGATCGTCAACCAGCGCGAGGTCTCCGTCGACACACGGTCGTTCGCGCACGCGCTGCGCAGCGCCCTCCGGCAGGACCCCGACGTCATCCTCGTCGGCGAAATGCGCGACCACGAGACGATCGAGACGGCGCTCCACGCCTCGGAGACCGGCCATCTGGTGTTCTCGACGCTGCACACGCTCGACGCGACGGAGACGATCAACCGCATCATCGCGGTCTTCCCGCCGCATCAGCAGAAGCAGATCCGCATGCAGCTGGCGGCGGTGCTCAAAGCCGTCGTCTCGCAGCGCCTGATCCCGCGCGCCGACGGCAAGGGCCGCGCGCCGGCCTGCGAAGTGATGATCACCACCCCGTTCATCCGCGACTGCATCGTCGACAAGGAAAAGACGCACCTGATCCACTCGGCCATCGCCGCCGGCACGTCGCAGTACGGCATGCAGACGTTCGACCAGGCGATCTTCGCGCTGTACGACCAGAAGCTCGTGACCTACGACGAGGCGCTGCGCTGGGCCACGAACAAGGACGAGTTCAAGCTCAAGGTCCAGGGCATCTCGACGACGTCGGACGAGACCCGCGACGAAATGGCACGCTCGCTCACGGCGCAGAAGAAGCCGGGCCTCCCGATCTCGTCAACGCCGCAAGTCACGCGTTTCGGGCGCTGACGCGCGTACACGGAGCGGGCCACCAAGCCTCCGGGTGTCTACGTCACAGAGACCCAGAGAGCACAGAGGGTCTTGGGGGGCCACGAGACTCAGAGAATAGCCTTTGCGCTTCCCTGTGCCTCGTGGCCATCGAATCGAGCCTCTGGCCCCTCTGTGCCTCTGTGGCCCCACTCTGTGGCCTCCGTGGCCGCGGCAGCGCTACCATGGGGCATGCGGTCGCGCCAGCCGCGCACGCCCTCTGACACCAGTCCAGCGTCAGCGATGACTGCCGGCCTCGTTCTTCTCGGCCGTCGCGAGCTGACCACCTCGCAGCTGCGTGAGCGGCTCCTCCGCAAGGGCTATCCGGACTCCTCCGTCGCAGAAGCCATCGACCGTCTGACCGCACGAGGGCTGATCGACGACGCCCGCGCGGCCGGCGCCCGAGCGCGCCACGGCGTCGTCGTCCACCGGCGGGGACGCGCCCGCGTGCTCCGTGAGGTCCAGTCGCTCGGGGTCACCGACGAGACCGCCCGCCGTGCCGTCGCGGCAGCCTTCGACGAGGTGGATGAGGATCGGATGGTGGCAGAAGCGCTGCAGCGGAAATTGCGGGGCGCCGCGATTCCGAAGGACGCGCGTCACCGGCAGCGTCTCTACGGCTACCTGCTCCGGCAGGGATTCGACGCGCACCGCATCCAGCGCGCCCTCAAGGGCGACCCGGCCGCGAACTGGGACGAGTGACGGCCGGCTCGTCGATGCTGCGCCGGCGAATGGTCGACTGTTCCATTTTCTGATATAGTCGCTCACATCACGAGCGACTATGCCGAGAGCTGCCGACCGGTTCCTGCCGCTGGGCCCCACCGTCTTCAACGTCCTGCTCGCCCTGGCTGACGGCGAGAAGCACGGGTACGCCATCATGCGGGAGATTCGCGCCCGCACCGGCGACGCTCCCGGCACGAGCACCCTCTACGGCATCATCAAGCGTCTCGTGGAGGACGAGCTGATCGAGGAGTCCGCCGAGCGGCCGGACCCGGCGCTGGACGACGAGCGCCGGCGCTACTATCAGCTCACCGAGCTCGGCCGCGCCGTGGCCGTCGCCGAGTCGAGACGTCTCGAGGCCACGCTCGGCGTCGCGCGCGCCAAGCGGCTGATCCCGCAGTCCCGGACACGGTGACGCCATGCCCCCTCGCGACCGTCTGCCCCACCGCCTCTTCCGCGTCGCGTCGCGCCTGCTGCCGTTCGACTTCCGCCGCGAGTACGAGCGCGAGATGGAGCTGGCCTTCGCCAGCGATCTCGAGTCGGCGCGGCAGACGTCCGGCGGCGCCTGGTCGGTGATGGGCCGCGCGCTGGCGGGACTTGGGCCCGTCGCCATGCGCGAACACCTGGTCTCTCTTGCGCAGGATGTCCGCTACGCGCTCCGCAGCTTCGCCAAGACGCCGGCGTTCACGATCACGGCGATTCTGTCGCTTGGCCTCGGCATCGGAGCCACGACGGCGGTCTTCAGCTTCGTCGACGCGGTGTTCTTTCACGGGCTCCCTGTGCCGCAGGAGGAGCAGCTCGTGGCGATGTACACCGTCGACTCGCGTAACCCTGGATTCAACCCGACGTCCTTCCCGAACTATCGCGACTACCGCGATCACGTGAAGGGGCTGTCGGGCCTGGCCGCCTACACGCTCACGCCGGTGAACATATCGGCCAGCGGCGAGCCGGTGCAGGGGCTCGCGTCGGTCGTCACCGGCAATTACTTCAGCGTGCTTGGCGTCGCGCCGGCACTCGGACGTTTGATTGGTCCCGACGACGACCATGTCGAGGGACAAACACCGGTCGCGGTGCTCTCGAACGGGCTGTGGGTCAGGCAGTTCGCGTCCGACCCAGGCATCGTCGGGCGGACAGTGCGGATTAACGGCCTGCGCTGTGACGTCGTGGGCGTGCTGCCGCGCGAGTTCACGGGCACGGATGTCGGCCTGCGCGTCGATCTCTGGCTGCCGATGTCCGGCTACCGCCGGTTTCTTCCGGGCATCAAGGACGCGATGACCGAGCGGCGGCTGCTCCAGTTCGCGATGATTGGACGGATGGCTGAGGGCGCGCCGGCGGTGCAGGGGGAGCTGGACGCGCTGTCGGCCGAGCTCCAGCGCGACTTCCCAGAGGCCAACCGCGATCGCAGCGTCCACCTGATGCCGCTTCGCGATGCGCTCGTCGATCCCAACATCCGGCCGACGCTGCTGCTCGCGTCGCAGGCGATCGGACTGGTGGTCGTGGTCGTGCTGCTCGTCGCGTGCATGAACGTCGCGAATCTGCTCGTCGGCCGCGCGGCGTCGCGCCGTACCGAGATCGCGGTCCGCGTGGCGCTTGGCGCCGGGCGCGGACGCATCGCACGGCAGTTGCTGACCGAACAGGTGCTGATCGGCCTTGGCGGAGCGGT
>JBKPSY010000015.1:0-5315 GCA_046735235.1 Acidobacteriota bacterium
AAGAACGCGAACCTCGACGTCGACGTGTTCAGCAGCGCCGTGAGCGTGGCTGGGGTGTCGGGACGCCATCACGTGCACGGCTTCTCGTCCGAGCTGACCGTGACCGGCAGCACCGGGCCGGTTGACGCGGAGACCTTCAGCGGGGCCATCCATGTGGCGCCGGCGTCGTGGCAGAAGGATCAGACGCTTCGGGCGAAGACCTTCAGCGGCGACATCGAGGTGACGCTGCCGGCCGCAGCGACGGGCTCGGTGGAGTTCGATTCGTTCAGCGGCGACATGAGCTCGGCGGTGCCGATGCTGTTCCAGAGCAAGACCAAGCGCTCGCTGCACGCGCAGCTCGCGTCGGGGCCCAACGGGTCGTTGTCGTTCCACACGTTCAGCGGGGATGTGCGGCTGAAGTAAAGGCCGGCCTCGGCCGGCGAAGGCGGCTGCCGCGGCGAGGGAAAAGGCTCTTTCTTGCTGCCGAAGGCGGCCCTTGCTGGCGCGGAGCCGCCAGCCCCGCCGCGAGCGAAGCGAGCGGCCCCCGCCGGCGAACGCGGTGAGCCGGCCTACTTCCTGAACCCCCGCACCGCTTCCAGCTTCTTCGCGAGCGCGTCCGCGTCGGCCGTCCCAGTCGGATAGAACGTTCTCTCCCAGGATCCGTAGATTGGATTGGGCAGGACGAACCACCGTTCTTCCCAGTACCCGCTGAATCGATCGACGAGCGCCTCGCGCGCGGCGCGATTCAGACGCTTGCCACCGTCCGCGATCGCCACGAAGTCGCCCAGGTCGTCGCCGGCCAGCAGCAGCACGCGGTGGTTCGACGCCACGAACTGCCGGCGGCCCGACTTGTCGCCCGGATCGTCCGGCTTCGCGTGCTCGCCGTAGCAGAGCATATGGTCTGCGGCGATCGGAATGCCGTCCTTCTGGAGGGTCTCGATCGTCTCGTCGCGCCAGTCGGGGTCTCGATTCGTCACGAGGAAGATCTCGACATCGCGGGCGGCAGCATATTTCAGAAAATCCGCAGCGCCGGGGACCGTACCGGCTTCTGTCTTCGCGGCCCACAGGCGAAAGAGGTCCGGCGCGTAGGCCACGCGGTCGCGCACTCGCTGGCCCTCCTCGGGCGAGTTGTCGAGGACGGTCTCGTCCACATCGAGGATGACGGCGGGCTTCAGGAACGCCAGGTCAGCCTGGCCGGCCTGCTCGGGGATCGCGGTCCAGCGCGGCTCCTGCAGCCCACGGTCGAGCTGGACCGCGGCCAGACGGTAAAGGCCGCGCGTGATGGCCTGGTATTCCGCCGCCGTCTGCATCCACAGCACGCCGTGGAGGTTCTCATGGGTGTCGCGCAGCGCCGGCGCCGCCGTCTGCCCGCGGACCACGCTGCTTGCCAGGGCCGCCACAATCGCCAGCCCCGCCCAGTCCCTCCACCGCATGTGCCCTCCCCGCGCCCGGCTCGATCCGCCGGAGCCGCCGTTACGTTAAACTACGTAGCCATTACGCCGAATCGCGTAACGGAGACGCTGCCATGGAGAACCCGTTCGTCTACGGCGAGGTCGTGCCGGCCGGCGCCTTCGTCGACCGCCACGACGAGTTGAAGCGCCTGGCGGCCGACCTGGTGGCGGGCCAGAAGGTGTTTCTCATCTCGCCGCGCCGCTACGGCAAGTCGTCGCTCATCTCGCGCGCGCTCGCCAACGCCGCGCGCCGCGGGCTGCTCACGGTCGAAGTCACCGTCAGCAGCTACAGCTCGTACCTCTCGTTCCTCGAAGGCTATGCCCGTGCCGTGCTCGCCGCCGAGACGCGCTGGTCCAAGGCCGTGGCCTGGCTGCGCGAGGCCATCGGCGCCACGCGACCCGAGATTCGCCTCGAGACGGATCCGCAGGGATCGGCCGGCGTCGCCGTCTCCTTCCCTGCGGTCCGTTCCGCCCGCGACGTCGCGCGCCTGGCGCCCGAAGTCTTTGCGCTGCCCGCCCGTCTCGCCGACGCGCGGCGCCGGCGTGTCGTCGTGGCCCTCGACGAGTTCCAGGCCATCGGCAGCTTCAACGGCGGCAGCGTCGAGGAAGCGCTGCGCGCGGCGGTGCAGCACCAGCGCCAGGTCGGCTACGTCTTCGCCGGATCGGAACCGTCGCTGATGGAGGCGATGCTCGGGCCGCGGCGGCCATTCTACAAGGCCGGGCCGGTGATGCGCCTGCAGAAGATCCCGGCCGAGCCGTTCGCCTCGTTCATCGAGCAGCGCTTCGCGAAGACAGGGATCCGTCCCGAGGACGGCTTCGGGATGGCCGTCCTCGATCTCGCCGGTCACCTGCCGTACGACGTCCAGCGCCTCGCGCACGAGACCTGGGACGATGCCCGGGCCGGTGGCATGAAGCGGGTCGGCCTCGAGCACCTCCACATCACGCTGCGACGGCTGCTCGCAGAGCAGGCCGTGTTCTTCGAGGCGACCTGGCAGCGGCTCACGCTCCCGCAGCGCGCGGCCCTCCGCGCGCTCGTGCTCGAGGACGGCGTCGGCCTGCTCGGCGCCGACGTGCGCGCGCGGTATCGCCTCGGCGGCGCCTCGTCCGTGCAGGCGGCGCTGGCGGCGCTGCAGCGCCAGGACGTCGTGACGCGCGAGGACGATCGCTGGGTGGTGGTGGATTCACTGATGCGCGAGTGGATCGCGCGGAGGACGTTTTGATGGCGGGCGGCTGGCTGGCGCGCCTCGGGCTGCGCACTCGGGAGCAGCGCGCGTGGGCGATGTACGACTGGGCCAACTCCGCGTTCCAGTGCACGATCATCACCGCCGTCTTCCCGATCTACTTCGCCAAGGTCGCCGCCGAGGGCATGCCCGACGCGCTGGCCACCGCGCGGTTCGCGATGGCGACGACGGTCGCCCTGACGGTGACGGCGATTCTGGCGCCGGTGCTTGGCGCTTACGCGGATTACGCGGGCGTGAAGAAGCGCCTGCTCGGCGTCTTCCTCGGCCTCGGCGTCATCGCCACCGCCGCGATGTATCTCATCGGGCCCGGGGACTGGAAGCTCGCGGCGTGGCTGTTCATCGCCTCGAACATCTGCATCTCGGCGAGCTTCGTCTTCTACGACTCGCTGCTGCCACACATCGCCGACGGCGAGGAGATGGATCGCGTCTCGAGCGCGGGTTACGCACTCGGCTATCTGGGCGGCGGCCTGCTGCTGGCGATCAACCTGGCCTGGATCCTCAAGCCGCAGATGTTCGGTCTCCGCGATTCAGGTGTGGCGTCGCGCGTGTCGTTCGTCAGCGTCGCGGTCTGGTGGCTGCTCTTCTCGATTCCGCTGTTCCGCCGCGTGCCTGAGCCGTCGGTGCGGCCCTCGGATCTGCCTCCGGGCATCGGTCCGGTGCGCGCGTCGTTCCAGCAACTCGGGGCGACCATCCGGGAGCTGCGCCGGTTCCGCGACGCCTTCCTGATGCTGGTGGCCTTCCTGATCTACAACGACGGCATCGGCACGATCATCCGCATGGCCGGTCCGTACGGCCAGGAGATCGGGCTGCCGGAGAACGCCCTCATCAGCGCGTTCGTGATGGTCCAGTTCGTCGGCATCCCGTTCGCCTTCGCGTTCGGCGCGCTGGCCGATCGCATCGGCGCCAAGCGCGCGATCTTTCTCGCCCTCATCGTCTACGTCGGCATCAGCATCGTCGGCTACTTCATGACGTCCGCGTGGCAGTTCTGGCTGCTGTCGTTCATGGTGGCCATGGTGCAGGGCGGAAGCCAGGCGCTCTCGCGGTCGCTCTTCGCGAGCATGATCCCCAAGGAGAAGTCGTCGGAGTTCTTCGGCTTCTTCGGCGTCTTCGAGAAGTTCGCGGGGATCTTCGGACCAGCGCTATTCGCAATCACGGTCCAGCTGACCGGATCGAGCCGCCACGCGATCCTCTCGGTCATCGGGTTCTTCGTCGTCGGGGCAGTGCTCCTGGCGCGAGTGGACGTCGCGAAAGGACAAGCTGCAGCGAGGGATTGGACCGCGCGCCATGCGAAGCTCGCTGCGCGGCCGAACTGAGCTCGACAGGCGGGTCGAGGCAGGCCCTCGCTGCGCTCGGGGAGGGCCGGCGTCGCCGGCAGGGCCGTGCTTCGCACGGCGGCTAGTGGCGTATCCGTTCGCGCGCCTCGGGCCTTGCAAACGCGTTCTGCAGCGAGTGCCCGTTGAACGTCAACACCGTCCGCCAGAAATCCTGCGCCTTCGCGTGGTCGCCCGTCTTCTCGGCCGCCTTCGCCTCGAGCATCGCCACGAATGGATCCTGCTGATCGGCGCCGGCCAGCGCCGCGAGCGACGCATGCGCGTCGCCGGCGTACAACTCGACGTAGCCGGTGAGATACGCGAGGGCCGTGGCCTGATCCTGCAGCGACGGTGATTTCGCGACGAGTGCCTGCGCCTCGGCCAGCTTCGTACGGGCGTCGCGACGGTGGCCGTCGCGTGCCGCGATGCGCGCCTGCGCGTGCAGCCAGCGGAACTGCCAGAGATCGAGCTGCGATGCCGGCTCATCGCGCTGTCGGCGCGCCGTTTCGTACCCAGTCTCGTACCAACGCCGCGCCTGCTTTGTGTTGCCCGATTCCAGGTAGAGGCGCCCCAGGGCATTGGCCGCTTCAGCCGCCGACGCCGGGCGCTCGGCCGATTCGAGGTCGTAGGCCTGCCGGTAGAACTCGGCGCCCTGGTCCGCCTTTCGCTCGAACGCGTACGACACGGCCATCGCGTTCAGCGAGGTGATCTTGCTCTCAGGAGGCGCGAGGGCAACGGCGCGCGTGAGATGCCCGCGCGCGTCGGCGTACCGTCCCTCGAGATCGAGCGCAATCCCCATCGCGAGATGGCCCTCGAAGAGATTCGGATCGATCGCCAGAGCCTGCTCGTACAACTTGATGGCTTCGGGCTGTTTCCCGGCGGCGTTGAGGCGACGGCCTTGAGTTACGAGCTTCAGCGGATCTGCGGCGTCCTGCGCGGCTGTCAGGTTCGCGACGAGGAGCAGAACGAGTGTGAAGGCGGATGTGGTACGCAAGCCCTTAGCGTAGCCTGTGCGCGGGTTGGCTGAACTGAAGTTCGGCCCTACTTCGCGACGTACAGCGTCAGGCGCGGGAACGCAAACGTCCCCGCCACGTCGTCGATGACGTTCACCTGGCACAGGTAGTGGCCCGGCTTCAGCGTCGAGACCGGCAGATCGAACCTGAACACCGCGGCCTTCCGCGACGGCTCGGTCACCGTCGTGGCTTCCGTGACCGGCGTTTCGTAGACGCGGGCGCCATTGCGGAAGAACACCAGACTCGTGAGCAGGCGAATCGCTCCTGGCGCCGCGGCCGGCGCCGGCTCGTACACCTCGTAGTCAACGTAGAGGTGCTGCC
>JBKPSY010000016.1:0-28393 GCA_046735235.1 Acidobacteriota bacterium
GTGATGGGCCGGTACACCGGGTGGATTGCCCTCTACTCGGGCCTGGGCGGCGGGGCCGACGCGATCCTGATTCCTGAGATCCCGTTCGATCTGAAGCACGTCGCGCAGCAGATTCAGGATCGCGACGCCTGGGGCGCGCACTTCTCGATCGTCGTCGTCGCCGAAGGCGCCAAGCCGGTTGGCGGCAGCACGTCGCTGATCAAGGAAGCCAGTCTCGGGCGCGCCGAGCGCGTCGGCGGGATGGGCCACCGGGTGGCGGCTGCGCTCGAAGAGATGACGGGCAAGGAGACGCGCACGGTCGTGCTCGGTCACCTGCAGCGCGGCGGCTCGCCGACCGCATTCGACCGCGTCCTGGCGACGCGGTTCGGCGGCAAGGCCGTGGAGCTGTTGATGCGGGGAGAGACCGATCGGATGGTCGCCTTCCATCCGCCGTCGATCGGGTCGGTGCCCCTCGCCGACATCGTCGGCAAGACGCGCACCGTGCCCCTGGATTTCGACGTCGTCCAGACGGCACGCGCGATTGGCGTATCGCTCGGCGACTAGGCTGGCAGGCCTGAAGGCCTGCGCTACGGATGCTTCAGCGCTGTCCGTGGGGCAGGGCTTCAGCCCTGCAAGTATTTCAGTGCGCCGCCGGTGTTGAACAGCACCACGACATCGTCGGCGCGCACCTGACCCGATTCGACGAGCGCGTCGAGCCCCGCGACTGCGGCTCCGCCTTCCGGCGCCGCGCTGATCCCTTCCATCCGGCCCAGGCGCCGCGCTGCCTCGATCATCTGCTGATCGGTGACGGCAATCGCCGTCCCGCCACTCTCGCGAATCGCGCGGAGCATCAGGAAGTCGCCCACGGCTTTGGGCACGCGCAGACCGTCTGCGAACGTGTGCGCGTTCGGGAACAGATCGGCGTGGTCCGCCCCCTGTGCGAAGGCACGGACGATTGGCGCGCAGCCCTCCGCCTGCACCGAGACCATGCGCGGACGTTTCCCCCGCGGCACCCAGCCGATCGTCTCCAGCTCCTCGAATCCCTTCCACATGCCGATCAGACCGGTGCCGCCGCCGGTGGGATAGATAATCCAGTCGGGCCAGCGCCAGTGCAGCTGCTCGGCCAGCTCGAACGCCATGGTCTTCTTGCCTTCGAGGCGGTAGGGTTCTTTCAGCGTCGAAACGTCGTACCAGCCGAGCTTGCCGCCGCGCTCGGCGGCGATGCGACCGGCGTCCGTGATCAGCCCGTCGACCAGCTCCACTGTTGCGCCGTACAGCTCGCACTCCGCGATGAACGCGCCCTTCACGTCACGCGGCATGAAGACCCGCGCCTCGAGGCCTGCAGCCGACGCGTACGCCGCCAGGGCACAGCCCGCGTTGCCGGCGGTCGGAACCGAGAGGGTCTTTGCGCCGAGTGCCTTCGCGCGGGTGACGGCCGTGGACTGACCGCGCGCCTTGAAGGAGTTCGTGGGGTTCGGCCCCTCATCCTTCACCAGGACGCTTTCGAGGCCGAGCGAGGCGCCGAGGCGCTTCGCATGGAGCAGGGGAGTCCAGCCCTCGCCCAGAGAGATCGGCGTCTCGCCGTCGAAGATCGGCAGCAGCTCGCGGTAGCGCCAGAGCGTGGACGCACGGTCCTTCAGGCTGTCGCGGGACCACCCGCGAAGGCGGTCGAGATCGTACCGCGCGAGCAGCGGCGCGCCACAGCGGCACAGGTGGTGCCGCTCGCGTGCGTCAAACGGTCCAGCGCCACAGGGGCGCGAGCAGTCGAGATGGGTGAAGTACGACACGCGGGTCAGTGCTGCCAGCCGTCAGCTGCCAGCCGACAGCTCGAGCTCAGTGTCCGAGCAGCTCCTGGTCCTTCTTCTTTTGTAGATCGTCAACAAGCTTCGTGTGGCCGTCGGTGATCTTCTGGATCTCCTCGAGGCCGCGTCGCTCGTCGTCTTCGGAGATCGTGTGGTCCTTCAGCAGCTTCTTCAGCCGCTCGTTCGCGTCGCGCCGCACCTGGCGCAGCGCGTTCCGGCCTTCCTCGGCCTGCTTGTGGACGTGACGCGAGAGCTCTTTGCGCCGTTCCTCCGTGAGCGCGGGAATCGGAACGCGCACCAGTTTGCCGTCCGATGCCGGATTCAGCCCAAGATCCGACGAGCGGATGGCTTTCTCGATCACCGCCATCGTCGACGGGTCGAACGGCTGCACGAGGATCATGCTCGGTTCAGGGATCGAGAGAACGGCCAGCTGGTTCAGCGGCATCTTGGAGCCGTAGGCCTCGACCTGCACGCTCTCGAGCAGGCCTGTTGAAGCGCGGCCGGTACGGACGTTGGCCAGCTCCTTCCGGACGTGCTCGACACCAGCGTCCATGCGCTGCTTGATTTCGACGAATAGTCCCTTCAGATCATTCGCTTCCATTGGGAGCTCCGAAAGACCGCGACGGGTCAGGCCTTGACAACCGAGCCAATCGACTCGCCGAGGACCGCGCGCCGCAGGTTACCCGGCGTGCGTAGGTTGAACACCAGGATAGGCAGCTGGTTGTCCATGCAGAGCGAGATGGCGGTCGCATCCATGACCTGCAGCCGCTTCTCGAGCACTTCAAGGTAGGAGATCGTGTCGTAGCGCGTGGCGGTGGGATCCTTCATCGGATCGGCCGAGTAGATGCCGTCCACCTTGGTCGCCTTCATGATCACGCTCGCGCGGATCTCCATCGCGCGCAGGGCGGCGGCCGTATCGGTGGTGAAGTACGGATTGCCCGTGCCGGCCGCGAAGATCACGGCGCGCCCTTTCTCGAGGTGCCGAATCGCGCGACGCCGGATGAACGGCTCGGCGACGGCGCGCATCTCGATCGCGGACATCACGCGCGTGACGACGCCGTTCTGCTCGAGCGCGTCCTGCAGGGCCAGGGCGTTGATCACCGTGGCCAGCATGCCCATGTAGTCGCCGCTGGCGCGATCCATTCCGCGCGAGCTGGCGGCCAGGCCCCGAAAGATATTGCCGCCGCCAATCACGATGGCCGTCTCGACACCGAGGTGCTGGATCTCTTTGACGTCCCTGGCGATTTGGGCGGTGACGGCCGGATCGATGCCGTATTGCTTCTCGCCCATCAGGGCTTCGCCCGAGAGCTTCAGGAGGACGCGTTTGTAGGCGGGGTCGGACACAGAGGGAGATTATAGAACGGGTGCGTTGGGTGCGTAGGGTGCGCGAGGTGCGCAGGGTGCGAGGTGCGTAAGGGCGGAGGGGTGGGATTCGTAAGGTGCCGGGTGCGCACCCCCCGCACCCTTCGCACCTCCCGCACCCCACGCACCCGGTGTGTTTATTCGCCGCCTTCTCCCACCTTGAACCGCGCGAAGCGGCTGACGGTGATGTGCTCGCCCGTCTTGGCCGTGGCCTGCGCGATGAGCTGCGAGATGGTGACATTCGGATCCCGCACGTACGGCTGATCGACCAGCACCACCTGCGAGTAGAACGAACCGAGCTTGCCTTCGACGATCTTCTCGACGACCGGCGCCGGCTTGCCCGAGTCGGCGAACTGCGCGCGGTAGATTTCCTTCTCCTTCTCGAGCACGTCGGCCGGCACGTCCTCACGACGGGCGTAGCGCGGGTCGGCGGCGGCGATATGCAGCGCCACCTCCTTCACGAGCGTCTGGAAGTCGTCCGTGCGGGCCACGAAGTCGGTCTCGCAGTTGACCTCCACCAGGACGCCAACCTTGCCGCCCATGTGGATGTAGCTGCCGACCACGCCGTTGCTCGTGGCGCGGCCGGCTCGCTTGGCGGCCGAGGCGAGGCCCTTCTTGCGGAGCAGGTCGACGGCCTTGTCCTGATCGCCGTCGGCCTCCGTGAGGGCGGACTTGCACTCCATCATCCCTGCGCCCGTCTTCTCGCGCAGCTGCTTGACCTGATCTGCCGTAATCGTTGCCATGACGCGTCGTTCTCCGGGAATAACCGAGTGGGCTGTACAAAACGCGCGCCGGCGCGGGGCTCGCCCGGCCGGCGCGGTGAGCGTTCCGTTGCTGAGGCTCTACGCCGAGGCTGGCGAGGGCGCCGGTTCCTGGCGCGGCCGACGCGCCGGGCGCGCCTGACGATCGCCGCCGTCCGGCCCGTCCGCGGGCTCTTCCGCCGCCGCGGCTTCGCGCATGCCGCGGCCGTTCAGCACGGCATCGGCGATCTTCGCCGCGAACAGCCGAATCGCGCGCAGCGCGTCGTCGTTGCCGGGGATGACGAAGTCGACTTCGTCCGGATCGCAGTTGGTGTCGACCACGCCGATGACCGGAATCTTCAGCTTCCGTGCCTCGTCCACCGCGATCTTTTCCTTCTTCGTGTCTACCACGAAGATGGCGTCGGGCAGGCGACCCATGTTCCGGATGCCGTCGAGGTTCTTCTGAAGCTTCTTCTTCTCTTTCTCGTTGCGGGCGATTTCCTTCTTCGACAGCGTGTCGTACCGGCCGTCGGTTGCCATCGCCTCGAGATCCCGCAGGCGGCCCAGGCTGCGCTGAATGGTCGTGAAGTTCGTCAGCAGCCCACCGAGCCAGCGCTGGTTCACGTAGAACATGTTGCAGCGCAGCGCTTCCTCGGCCACCACATCCTGCGCCTGGCGCTTGGTGCCGACGAAGAGCACGGTCCGACCGTCGTTAGCCAATGACGTGACGAACTCTTCCGCCTGGCGGAACAGCTTGACCGTCTTGCCGAGGTCGATGATGTAAATGCCGTTGCGCTCGCCGAAGATGTACTCTTTCATCTTCGGGTTCCAACGCTTGGTCTGGTGGCCGAAATGAACGCCGGCCTCCAACAGTTCCTGCATCGAGATTCCGGTCAAGCTCCCTCCACTCACTAGCGCTTGCTGAACTGGAAACGCTTGCGCGCTCCCGCCATGCCGTACTTCTTGCGTTCCTTGGCCCGCGCATCGCGCGTCAGGAACCCCGCGGTCTTCAGCGGCCGACGCAACTCGCCGTCGACGACGCAGAGGGCCCGCGCGATGCCGAGGCGCAGAGCGCCCGCCTGTCCCGCCACGCCCCCGCCACTCACGGTCGCCAGCACGTCGTACTGGCCCGTGCGCTCGGTCACGGCGAACGCCTGCTGAATCTGAGTGCGCAGCGCTTCGGTGGGGAAGAACTGTTCGAAGGCGCGGTGGTTCACCGTGATGGTGCCGCTGCCGGGGCGCAGGTAAACCCGCGCGATCGATGTCTTGCGACGGCCGGTGCTGTAGTACTGAGTCGATGCCACGTTTGTCCTAGACCTCGAGAGACGACGGTTTCTGAGCCGAGTGCGGATGATCGGGACCCGCGTACACCTTGAGCTTCCGGTACATCGCGTCGCCCATCTTGGTCTTCGGCAGCATCCCGCGAACGGCCTCTTCGACCAGGCGGGCCGGGGCCTTCTGGCGGACGACCTTGGCGCGTTCCTCGCGCAGGCCACCCTCGTAACCGCTGTGCTGGCGGTAGATCTTCTGCTCTTCCTTTCGGCCGGTCAGCCGAACCTTCTGAGCGTTGACGACGACGACGTGGTCGCCCGTATCAATGAACGGCGTATACGCCGCCTTGTGCTTGCCCTGCAGCAGACGCGCCGCGACGGTCGCGATCCGGCCGAGCACCTGCTCGTTGGCATCAATGACATGCCACTTGGCGCCCGCATCCTGGGCCGTGGCGACATACGTACGCATTCCCTGGTCCCTCTCCAGCTCTCAGCCGTGTGACGGCAAACCCAAATCATACGTGGTACTTGGGGGACTGTCAAGGTTACGCCGCCCTCTCTTGCGCACGGCTTCCGGGACCCGGCTCATGCGGGCCCGCCATGCGTCCGATAACAACCCCTGAGCGGGCCCGCAGACGCGTACCGCGATGACAAAATCGTAATCGGATGACGGTTTCGTCATCCCGTCCGGCGCGGCCGGGACGGCCGGTTGACGGCGATCTCGGTTTTGGCGGGACTCCAACAGGCGCCGGCAGTCCGGCAGAGGCGGTACCGCCTTTGCCCCTGGCCGGCCACGACACGGTCTAGAGCATGGACTTTTCGCTGTTCAAGAAACCCAAATCGGTCGTCGGCCTCGACATCGGCTCGAGCGCGGTGAAGGCTATTGAGCTCAAACCGCTGGGGAGAAACGGGTTCAAGGTCGTGGCCTACGCGAGCGAGCCCGTGCCGCCCGACACCATCGTCGACGGCGCCATCATCGACGCTGTCGCCGTGGCCGACGCCATCCGTCGGATCTTCGACTCCAAGCGGTTCAAGGCGACGGAGGTCATCGCGTCGCTATCGGGCAGTTCCGTCATCGTCAAGAAGATTGCCCTGCCAGTGATGACGGAGGCCGAACTGGCTGAGTCCATTCACTGGGAGGCCGAGCAGTACATCCCGTTCGACATCCAGGACGTCAATATCGATTACCAGGTCCTGGACGCCGGCGGCGCCGAATCCGGCAAGCAGACGATGGACGTGCTGCTCGTTGCGGCGAAGAAGGACAAGATCGCGGACTACGCCGGCGTCATCGCACAGGCCGGCCGCACCCCTGTCGTGATGGACGTCGATGCGTTCGCGGTCCAGAACTGCTTCGAGGCCAACTACGGGGTCGACTCGGGCGTGACGGTGCTCCTCAACGCCGGCGCGTCAGCCATCAACGTCAACATCGTCAGCGGCGACCAGTCGCTGTTCACGCGCGACATCTCGGTCGGCGGCAACGCCTACACCGAGGCCGTCCAGAAGGAATTCGGTCTCACGTTCGAGGCGGCGGAGCAGGCCAAGCGCGGGCAGGCCATCGACGGCGCGGCCGCCGAGGATGTCCAGGCGGTCCTGCGAACGGTCAGCGAGGGCCTGCTGCTCGAAATTCAGAAGACGTTCGACTTCTTCAAGGCGACGACCTCCGCGGATCGGATCGATCGCGTGCTCGTCTGCGGCGGGGCGTCGCAGGTGGAGGGGTTCACCGACCTCATCGCCGAGCGCTTCGACACGCCCATCGAGCGGCTGGACCCGTTCAAGACGATCACGTTCGACGGCGCGGCGCTTGGCGTGGAGTCGTCGGATGAGATCGCCGCGACGGCCGCCGTGGCCCTCGGCCTCGCGCTTCGGAAGGCGGGGGACCGATGATTCGCATCAACCTCCTCGCCGTCGAGCGGGAAAAGCCGAAGAAGCGCGGCGGCGTCGCGTTCGACATCGGCCAGAAGGTCACGCTCGTCTGCAGCCTGATTCTCGTCGTCACCGCCCTCGGCATCGGGTGGTGGTGGTGGGCGCTCAACAAGAAGCAGACGGATCTGGCGACGCAGACGGAAAACGCCGAGCGCGAGATGGCACACCTGAAGACGATCCTCAAGCAGGTGGCGACGTTCGACAAACAGAAGCAGCAGCTGCAGGAGCGCGTCGCGCTCATCGAGGAGCTGCGCAAGGGCCAGCCGGGCGCCGTCCACATGGTGGACGAAGTGAGCAAGGCCGTCCCCGACATGCTCTGGCTCAGCGATCTGAAGCAGGACGGCGGCGAGCTCACGATCGACGGCCGCTGCACGTCGCTGACAGCGCTTTCTGACTTCGTCGGCAACATCGAGCACAGTCCGTACTTCCGGCGGCCCGTCGAGATTCTCGACAGCCAGGTGGATCCGACGGCGCAGGCGGCCAATGCGGGCGAGCTGATCAAGTTCTCCCTCAAGGCGACCTACGCGCTGCCGGGCAGCGATCCGGTGCCCGCGTCCGGCAAGAGCGGAAAGAAGTAGGCAACAAACGTAAAGCGGGCCCGCATCGGCCCGATAGGAACCAGAGACATCGATGGAACTCGGGTTGAACAAGCTGCCGTGGAAAGTGCAGGTCGGGGTGTTCCTGGCCGTCGCGGTGGCCGCGCTCGGCGGCTTCTACTGGTACTACGTCCAGGGCGCACAGGACACGATCGCGACCCAGCAGAAGAAGCTCGATGGGATGCTCGCCGAGGCCGCGAAGGCCAACGCCACGGCGCGGCAGCTCAAAGGATTTCAGTCGCAGGTGGCGGAGTTGAGCGCGCGGCTCGACAACTTGCGCGCGGTGCTGCCGGAGGAAAAGGACGTGGGCGATCTGTTGCGGCGCCTGCAGACGCTGGCGACGCAGTCGAACCTGACGATCCGCGGCTTCAAGCCGGCGCCGATCGTCCAGAAGCAGACGCACGCGGAGTGGCCAATTCAGCTGGAGCTGGACGGGACGTACCACAACCTCGGGCTCTTCTTCGATCGGGTGAGCAAGTTCCCGCGAATCATCAACGTGGCGACCGTGCGCATCAAGGCGAAGGACAAGCCGCAGCCGGGATCCACGATCACGGCGAGCTGCACGGCGACGACCTATGTGCTCGTGGAAGCGCCGGCACCGAAGGCCGGCGCCAAGAAACCGGCAGCGCCGGCCAAGAAGGCGAGCTGACGTGAGAACACTGGCTCTATCGCTCGTCGTGCTGGGCGTGACCGCGGTGGCGGTCGCGGCGCCGCAGACACCCGCGCCGGCCACGCAGGCGCCGGCGCAGGCCCAGGTACCCGCGGCGCTGTCTCCGGCCGATACGTTCACGTACAACCCGGACGGCCGGCGCGATCCGTTTGTCAGCCTCTTGACGAAGGGCGGCGAGCGTCACGTGCCGCGGCCGGGTCAGGACCTCGAAGGTGTTGCCGGTCTCGCGGTGGAGGAGCTCACGGTGCGCGGCATCGTCTCGAGCCCGACGGGTCTGGTGGCGATGGTGCAGAGTCCCGACCGGAAGACGTACCTCGTGCGACAGAACGACAAGCTGCTCGACGGCATCGTGAAGTCGGTTACGGCTGAGGGGCTCGTGATTCTGCAGGAAGTCAACGACCCGCTGTCGCTGGTCAAGCAGAAGGAAGTTCGCAAGATGCTGCACGGCAACGAGGAAGGGAAGTAGGACCCATGCGTCGTTACGGCATTGTCCTGGGCGTGGTGGCGGTCACCGCGATGGCGGGCGCCGGCCCGCGACTCAACGCGGCGACCGGACCGCGGCTGCGCGCGATCTCGACCACGAGCGGCGCGCGCCCGGCCGTGCTCATCGAGGCCTCCGAGCCGGTCGCGTACGTCTCCGCGCGGCCCGATCCGTTCACGGTCCTGGTCGACCTGCGCAACGTCGCCGCCTCGGGTTACGCCAACGGCTTCGTGCCGGAGGCGGGCAGCCCCGTGCGGTCGATCAGCGTGGAGCCGGCCCGCGGCGACGACGGCGCGGAGGTCACGCGCGTCCGCGTGTCGCTCTCGGAGCCAGTCGGGCATGAGATCCGCAGCCAGCGAAACCTGATCTTCGTCGAGCTCGAACGCGACGCGACGCCGTCAGCCGTGACGACCACGGTGCCGGCGTCCGCCGCCGTCGCGACGGTACCCACGGACACCGGCAAGGCACTGGCGCACAGCCTGCGCGCGGTCCGGACCGAATACACCCCGGCCGGGACGAGCGTTGTCCTCGTCGGGGATGGCCGTCTGGTTGCGAAGAACATCGAAAGCGCCGGCACCCGTCGCGTCTACCTGGATTTCGCGGGCGTCTCGCCGAATGTGGCGCCGGTGACACAGGTGGGCAAGGGCGGCATCGAGCGCATTCGCGTCGGCTTGAACAGCCGGGATCCGCTGGTCACGCGCGTCGTGATCGATCTCAGTCGCGACGCGGCGCATGCGCTCAGCACGACGCCGGGCGATTGGCGGGAAGTGCGCGTCAACTTCTCGTCGGGCGGCCAGGGCGCCCAGGGTGTCTCCGGTGCGGACGGAGCGAGCGCGCCGGTGGCGTCCGTGCCACCTGCGTCAGAAGCGCCGCCCGCTGTCGCAACAACGACCGTCACCGCACCGAGCGCACCGATGGCACCGGCCGCGGTCCCGGTCGCCCCTCCGGTGGGGAAGCTCGCGGCCCCCGCACAGGTGGCACCAGGCGCACCTGTCGCGGCGCCTGCCGCCATGCAGGGACCTGCGGCGCCGGTGACTGTCGCGGCGTCCGTGTCGGGGGCGAAGCAGTACACCGGCCACCCGATCAGCCTCGACTTCCAGGGTGCAGACCTGCGCGCGGTGCTCCGGACGTTCGCGGAGATCAGCGGCCTCAACATCGTCATCGATCCGGCGGTGCAGGGCTCCGTGGACGTCTCGCTGCGCGATGTGCCGTGGGATCAGGCGCTCGACATCATCCTGCGCGCGAACAAACTGGGTTACTCGGTGGACGGCACGATCGTCCGCGTCGCGCCGCTGAACGTGCTGGCCGACGAAGAGAAGCAGCGCCGCACCCTCTCCGAGGCCCAGGCCCTGGCGGGCGAACTGCACGTCATGACGATGACGCTCAGCTACGCGACGGCGGACCAGCTGAAGGGGCTGCTTCTGAAGAGCGCGCTGTCGCCGCGTGGCACGGTGGAAGTGGACCAGCGGTCGAACACCCTGATCCTCACCGACCTGCAGGCGTCACTCGACAAGGCGACGAGCCTGATCTCCACGCTCGACCGGCCGCAGCCGCAGGTCGAAATCGAAGCGCGGATCGTCATCACGAACAAGTCGTTCCGTCGTGAAGTCGGCGCCAAGCTGGGCCTCGGCGGCGAGATGTCGGCGCGTCTCGGCAACCCGACAGCGCTGGCGTTCCCGAACACCGTGCAGCTTGGCGGGACGACCGGCGCCGCGACGAACAACCCGGGAGCGCCGAATGCGGTGAACCTCGGCGTGCCTGGCGCCACCTCGGCGCTCGGCCTTGCGCTCGGCGCGGTCAACGGCGCGTTCAATCTCGACCTGGCGATCTCGGCGCTGGAGCAGCAGGGCAAGTTGACCGTCATCTCGACACCGCGCGTCTCGACGCAGAACAACGTCGAGGCCGAGATCACGCAGGGCACGCAGATCCCGATTCAGGTCGTCGCGAACAACACCGTCACGGTGCAGTTCAAAGACGCCGCGCTGAAGCTGACCGTCACGCCGCAGATCACCGCCGCAAACACGGTGATCATGAAAATTCAGCTCGAGAACGCGCAGGCCGACTTCGGCCGGAGCGTCAACGGCATCCCGCCGATCGACACGCAGCGGGCCAACACCACGGTGCTCATCGGCGACGGCCAGACGACCGTCATCGGCGGCATTTACTTCAGCTCGCAGCAGTCCAATCAGAACCGGACGCCGGTGCTCCACAACATCCCGCTGCTCGGCTGGCTGTTCAAAGACGATCTGACGAACAATCAGAACAACGAGCTGCTCATCTTCATTACGCCGCGGATTCTCAAGAGCTAGCGCGACGGAGCGACGCACGATGCCTACTGCCATCTACCGAAAATCTCTGGTCCTGCTGACGGGCCTCGCCCTGGCCGGCGGCGCGCTGGGCTGCAGCTCGCACGTGCGCGAGGGCCGCTCGCCAGCTTACCTAATCGTCGATAGCGTGCTGGCCGCGGCGGGCACCGATCAGACGTTCGGTAACACGCTGGCGTCAGACGTCTCGACGAAGAGCGCCGTCTACTCCGATTCCGGCCAGGCGACCATGACGCTGGCGCTCAAGGACATCGGTCCTCCGGCGAATCCGGCGGCGCCGACGACGAACAACTTCGTGACGCTGACGCGGTATCACGTGCAGTACCGCCGCTCCGACGGCCGCAACACGCAGGGCGTGGACGTGCCGTTCGCCTTCGATGGCGCGAGCACGGCCACCATCACCGACTCGGCGACCAGCTTCACGTTCACGCTGGTGCGGCTGCAGGCGAAGCTCGAGGCGCCGCTCATCAACCTCGTCGGACACGGGGGAGCCGCCGTCATCTCGACGATTGCCGACGTGACCTTCTACGGGACGGACCAGGCCGGCAACGAAGTGCAGGCGACCGGCTCGATCAGTGTGAACTTCGCCGACTGGGCCGACCCCCAGTAACGGCCGCAGACGAGACTCTCATGGCTCTGACCTTTCGCTCATCGCTGATTGTCGCGGCGGCGCTCCTCGTCACGGGGTGCACGACGAAGAAGACGGAGGCGCCCGACCTGTCGGGTCCGTCCGAGCTGGCGACATCGATCTCGCTGACCGCCAGCCCCGATATCCTCAACCAGGATGGGCAGAGCACGTCGGCGATCACGATCCTCGCCCGCGACAGCAATGGGCAGCCGCTGAAAGGCCTGTCGCTCCGCGCGGACATCGAGGTCAACGGCGTCGTCACCGACTTCGGGCAGCTTTCGACCAAGAACGTGGCCACAGGCGCGGACGGGCGCGCCAGCGTGGTGTACAAGGCGCCGGCCTCGGTGGACAGCCAGGATCGCGGCACCATGGTGACGATCGCCGTGACTCCTCTGTCGGGCGATGCGCATGCTGACTTCGCGAGGACCGTGCAGATCCGGCTCGTCCCCACGGGCACCGTATCCGGCGGACTCACCCAGGTGCCGGATTTCCAGATTTCGCCGACCCCGGCAAACGTGCTCGAGTCGGTGACCTTCGACGCCTCCGATCCGACGCTGGACGCCAAGCTGGTTGGTTACCTGTGGGACTTCGGCGACGGCAGCACCGGATCCGGCCGGAACGTTTCACACCAGTACCGCAGCGGCGGCGTCTACTCGGTCACGCTCACGGTCACCGACACCGGCGGCAACAAGGGATCCCGGTCCAAGAGCCTGACGATCGGAGCCGGGAGTCTGCCGACGGCGGCCTTTGTCTTCTCGCCGTCGGAGCCAGTCGTCGGCGACACGATCGTGTTCGATGCTTCGCAGTCCATCGCGACGGCGCCGCGGCAGATCGTCAGCTACGAGTGGCAGTTCGGCACGGGCCGCTCGGCGACCGGCATGATCGTGTCGAAGAGCTACGACACGGCAGGGAAGTACAACGTCACGCTGACGGTCACCGACGATGCCGGCAACAAGAACACGGTATCGGAGGAGGTCGAGGTCCAAGCGTCCGGGGGTTCAGGCGGAACGGCTGAATTCAGTGCGCTGCCGAACCCCTCGACCGCAGGCGCGACGGTCACCTTCGACGCGAGCGCATCGTCGCCGCCAAGTGGAGAGACCATCACCAACTATTTGTGGACCTACGGCGACACCGCGACGCTATTCAGCTTCACGACGCCGACGGGAGCCAGCCATGTCTACGGGGTCGCCAACACATACACAGTGACTCTGACGGTCACGTTCAGCGGAGGCGGAAGCGCCAGCGTCAGCCATACGCAGACCGTTAGCTAAGCTAGACTGTCCCCGTGGCGGACAGCGCCCGCATTCAGGAATTGCGTCGCCGGGTCGAGCAGGATCCGGCGACGCTCGCGTTCGCGCCGCTCGCAGAAGAATTGCGGCGCGCCGGCCAGACGGCCGAAGCCATCAAGGTCTGTCAGGCAGGTCTCGCCCTCCATCCCGAATATCTCTCCGCTCGCGCCACGCTCGGTCGCGCGCTGTTCGAGGCCGGCGATCTCGACTCGGCGTTGATCGAGCTGTCGACGGTTCTTGGCGGCGCGCCCGAGAACCTCACAGCGCTCAAGGGCGTGGCCGAAATCCACGAACTGCGCGGCGACCTGGAGGAAGCGCTCGCCAAATATCGGCTGGCGCTGTCCTTGGCGGGGCGCGATCCGGAGCTGCAGCGGATCATCCACCAGCTCGAACGGCAGCGGCCGGAGGACGCCGTGGAGGTCTCGCCGGAGGCGCACCACGCGCCGGGCGGCCACGAACGCGACCGCGAGACAGTCCGCCAACTCGAACGGTTCCTGGCCGCGGTGGTTGATGACCGCCACCGGCGGACCGCCGGGCCCTGACGTGCGTCCGCCCCGGGAACGACTGGCCGACCGACACGACCGGGTGCGCGCCCTGATGGCCGACCTGGGCATCACGACGCTCCTGGTGAGCGCCGCCAAGAACCTCCAGTACCTCACGGGCTTCGGGGGCTCCACCGGCGCCGCGCTGGTGCGGGCCGACCACGTGCTGCTGGTGACCGACGGGCGATACGGCCAGGAGGCCGGGGATCTGGCTGACAGTACAGCCGGCCTGGTGCGCCCGCTGATCGTTGAGAAGACCTACGAAGAAACGGTGGCTGCGGCGATTGTGGGCGAACCGCCACAGGTCGGTTTCGAGGCGGACGTGATGCCGGTGTCCAGGTATCGCTGGTACGCCGCCACACTGGAGGCTGCCGGTTGGCCGTCCGCCGGGTTCATCCCTACGTCGGGCATCGTGGAGTCGTGCAGAATTGTGAAGGATGCCTGGGAAATCGGCCTTCTTCGCGAGGCGGCCGCCCGGCTCTCGGCCGTGGCGGTGGGAGTATTGGCGGACATTCGGCCGGGCCTTCGAGAGCAGGACGTCGCGCAGGCGGTGGAGGCCGGATTGCGCCGGGCGGGGTTCTACGGTCCAGCTTTTGATACCATTGTGGCTTCCGGTCCCCGCGCCGCCCTGCCACACGGGCGCCCGTCGGACCGGACGATCCAGCCGGGAGAGGCCGTCGTGCTGGACTTTGGCGGCATCTACGGCGGATACTGCGTCGATTTGACGCGGACCGTCGCCTGCGGGGAGCCTGGCGACGAGGTGCGGCACTGGCACAGCTGCGTGCTGGCCGCCCAACGCGCCGCCATCGGCCTGGCGGCGCCGGGGATCGCGCCCGAGGCGGTCGATCGAGCCGCCCGGGAAGTGATCGAGCGCGGTGGGCTGCTCGATCGGTTCACGCACGGCACTGGACATGGACTCGGACTCGAGGTGCACGAGGCGCCCCGCGTGGGGCCTGCGCGCACCATGTCGCGCGTACCTGAAGCCGGAAACGCGCCCATGCCCGATCGGTTGCAGCCGGGTATGGTGTTCACTGTCGAACCGGGGGTCTACGTGCCTGGCCGGGGCGGCGTTCGGATAGAGGATGACGTGCTGGTCACGGCATCCGGCGTGGAAGTCCTGACCAGCGTGCCGACCACGCTCGTCCTCGACTGACGCGGCCGGCGGCCTCTGAGCACACCGGAGACGGATGGATTTCGACGAGATTCAACGGATTCTCGCCATGGTGAAGGAGCACGAGCTCGCCGAGTTCGAGCTTGAGCACCAGGGCTTCAAGATCCGCATCAGGAAGGACAGCGTCGCCCCGCCGGTCGTGGCCGTCGCCCCACCGGTGGCGCAGTCCCCGGTGGCCGCACCGCTCGCGCAGGCCACCGCGCCCTCCGCCGCGCCGGCGGCAGACGAAGGCGAGCTCGAGTTCGCCATCGTGAAATCTCCCATCGTCGGGACGTTCTATCGAGCCTCGGAGCCGGGCGCCCGGTCCTTCGCCGAAGTCGGCGACATCGTGAAGAAGGGCCAGGTGCTCTGCATCATCGAAGCGATGAAGCTGATGAACGAGATCGACTCCGAGTACGACGGGGAAGTGGTGAAGGTCTACGTCGAGAACGGCCAGGCGGTGCAATACGGCGAGCGGCTGTTCGCGATCAGGGCCAAGTAGCCATGTTCAAGAAGATCCTGATTGCCAACCGGGGCGAGATTGCGCTGCGCGTCATCCACGCGTGCCGCGAGCTCGGCATCAAGACGGTCGCGGTCTACTCCGAGGCCGATGAGCACGCCCTTCATGTCCGGTTCGCGGACGAGGACATCTGCATCGGTCCGCCGCGAAGCGCCGAGAGCTATCTCAGCGTCCCGGCGATCATCAGCGCCGCGGAGATCACCGGTGCCGACGCCATCCATCCCGGCTACGGCTTCCTGTCCGAGAGCGCGTATCTCGCCGAAGTCTGCGAGGCTTGCCACATCCGTTTCATCGGGCCCGATCCGAACGTCATCCGGCTGATGGGCGACAAGGCGCGTGCGCGCCGCGCGATGAAGAAGGCGGGCGTCCCGATCCTGCCCGGCAGCGACGGCCCGGTCGAGGGCGAGGAGCAGGCGCTCAAGATCGCGAAGGAAATCGGATATCCGGTCATCATCAAGGCGGTCGCCGGCGGAGGCGGCCGCGGGATGCGCGTGGTCCAGTCACCGGCGGACTTCGCGCAGTCGTTGAAGACCGCGCAGCGCGAGGCCGAGGCGGCATTCGGCATCGGCAGCGTCTACATCGAGAAATACGTCGTCGCCCCGCGGCACATCGAGTTTCAGGTGCTCGGCGACCACTACGGCGGCGTCGTCTCGCTCGGCGAGCGCGAGTGCTCGATTCAGCGCCGGCATCAGAAGCTCATCGAAGAATCGCCGTCGGTCGCGCTGACCGAGAAGATGCGCAGGAAGATGGGCGGCATCGTCGTTGACGCCGCGCGCGCCGTGCAGTACGCCAACGCCGGCACGTTCGAGTTCCTGATGGACAAGGACGGGCGGTTCTACTTCATGGAAGTGAACACGCGCCTTCAGGTCGAGCACCCAGTTACGGAGATGGTGACCGGTATCGACATCGTCAAGGAGCAGATCCGGATCGCGGCGGGCGAGCGGCTGTCGTTCAAACAGAGCGAAATCACGTTCACCGGCCATGCGATAGAGTGCCGCATCAACGCGGAGGATCCCGAGACGTTCACGCCGTCGCCGGGCACCATTCACGCGTTCAGCGTGCCGGGAGGGCCGGGCGTGCGCTTCGACACCGCCGCGCACACCGAGTGCACGATCCCGCCGTACTACGACTCGATGATCGCCAAGGTCATCACCTGGGGCCGCGATCGACAGGAAGCCATCGCGCGGATGCGCCGTACGCTCGAGATGACCGTCATCGAAGGCATCAAGACGACGATTCCGCTGCATCTCAAGATCCTCGCGGAACCGGATTTCCAGGCCGGACGTCTCAGCACGGCCTTCATGGAACGGTTCCAGCCGGCGGCCGGCTCCAAGGGCGGACTGCGGGAAGCCGTGTGAGCCTTCCGCGGCTCTACGCCGTGCTCGACGCCGGCGTGGCCGCGGCTCGCGGCTGGGAGGTCCTCGATCTGGCCCGCGCTTTCCTCGACGGCGGCGCCCGCCTGATCCAGCTTCGCGCCAAGTCTTCGGATCTTCGAACCGTTCTCACCCTCACGGAGTCACTGGTGCGCCTGGCCGAGCCTGTGCAGGCGCGGATTGTCGTCAACGACCGGGCTGATGTCGCACGGCTGGCGGGTGCGTCGGGCGTGCACGTCGGACAAGATGATCTCGAACCGGTAGACGCGCGCGCGATCGTCGGCGACTCGGGTCTGGTTGGCTTGTCCACTCACACGCCGGAACAAGTCGCCGCGGCCGCGGGCGCGCCGATCGACTATCTCGCGGTCGGTCCCGTGTTCGACACCCTCACGAAAGACACGGGCTATTCGGCGGTCGGCATCGAGCGCGTGCGGCATGCCGCCCAGCACAACCGGTGGCCGGTGGTGGCGATCGGCGGCATCACCCTGGAAACGGCGCCGGAGGTGATTGCGGCTGGCGCCAGCTCGGTCGCGGTCATCAGCGATCTCGTCGCGACAGGCGATCCGGCGGGTCGCGTGCGCGAGTATCTGCAGTGCCTCGGTCGTTGATGAATCGCCGGTGATCGCCATATATTGTCGCGAGGCTCTGCACGACCCGGACGACGACAACAGCAACCGGTCCGCGAGAGCGGCCCGTTTCTCGGGAACGCACGATTGAGAGGGACCTAGTGGCCGGATCACTGTTTCGCCTGAAATCGATCGACAGCCTGCTGGCCGTGGCGAGTCACACCGGCGAGAGCGGGCTCAAGCGAACCCTCACCGCGCCGGCTCTGGTGGCGCTCGGCATCGGCGGCATCATCGGGGCAGGCCTGTTCGTCCGGACGGCGGCGGCCATCGCGGAGCGGTCGGGCCCGTCGGTCGTGCTCGCGTTTCTGGTCGCCGGTATCGGCTGCGCCTTCGCGGGCCTCTGCTACGCGGAGTTCGCGTCGATGATCCCGATCGCCGGGAGCGCCTACACCTATTCCTACGCGACGATGGGGGAGCTGATTGCGTGGATCATCGGCTGGGACCTCGTCCTGGAGTACGCGCTCGGCGCCGCCACGGTGGCCATCGCGTGGAGCGAGTACTTCAACAAGATTCTCCAGTTCATAGGCATAGAAATTCCCTATCAGTGGTATCACTCGCCGCTCGAAGTGTCGTCCGCAGGCGTGCACGGGATCATCAACATCCCGGCCATCGTCATCCTGGGCGCGCTCTCGGCGCTCCTGATTCGGGGCATCAAGGAGTCGGCCACCGTCAACAACATCATCGTCATCACCAAGGTCAGCATCGTGATCCTGGTGATTCTGATCGGGTGGGGCTACATCAACCCGGCCAACCACACGCCGTTCATCCCGGCGCCGACGACGTACACGACGTCGCAGGGGATCACGCATCCCTACGGCGGGATCCTTGGCATTCTGGGGGCGGCTGGCGTGGTCTTCTTCGCGTTCATCGGTTTCGACGCCGTGTCGACGGCGGCGCAGGAAGCGAAGAACCCCAAGCGCGACATGCCGATCGGCATTCTCGGCTCGCTCGTCGTCTGCACGCTGCTCTATGTGGCGTTCTCGTACGTGCTCAGCGGTGTGGCCACCGTGCAGGACTTCCGCACCGTGGGCAAGGAAGCCTCCGTCACGTACGCCATTCAGACCTACATGCATGGGTACGAATGGCTCGCGAAGTTCGTCACGGTCGCCATCCTGTTCGGGTTCTCGTCGGTGATCCTGGTGATGTTGCTCGGCCAGTCACGCGTCTTCTACTCGATGGCGCACGACGGCCTCGTGCCGCCCGTGTTTGCGGAGATCCATCCGACCTACAAGACGCCGTGGAAGTCGAACATGATCTTCTTCGTGTTCACGTCTCTCTTTGCCGGGTTCCTGCCCGAGAGCGTCGTCGGCGAGATGACCAGCATCGGGACGCTGTTCGCGTTCATCCTGGTCTGCGCGGGCGTCTGGATCATGCGCGTGAGGCGGCCCGAGGTACCTCGCGGGTTCGTGGTCCCGGCGCTGCCGCTGGTAGCCGTCCTCGGGATCGTGGTCTGCGGTTCGATGATCTACGGGCTCGGCTGGACGAACTGGGTCCGGCTCGGCATCTGGCTGATCATCGGGCTGCTGTTCTACTTCGGCTACGGGCGGTCGCACAGCCGGCTGGCGCAAGCCGACGCGCGCTGAGGCCGGGGGACGTCGCACCGTGAAATGGGGGGGACTGCATCGAGTCCGGCGCCATTTCACGGGACCGCTGCTTGCGGTCGCCCTGCTGGTGCTCGTGACGGCCGGCGGCACCGTCGGCTACGTGGTCGTGGAGGGGTGGTCCTGGTGGGACGCCTTCTACATGACCATCATCACCGTGACGACGGTCGGGTATCGTGAAGTCCATACCCTGTCGCGCGCGGGCGAGGTGTTCACTTCGATCCTGCTCGTCCTGGGGGTCGGCACGGCGTTTTATGCGTTCACGCTCGGCGCGACTATCGTCGTGGAAGGCGGGCTGGCGAAACGCCTGCGCCGGCATCGGGTCAACCGCATGATCGACGAGCTCGACGGACACTTCATCCTGTGCGGGTTCGGCCGCATCGGCAGCGTCATCGCCGACGAGTTCCGGCAGCAGGACATCCCGTTCGTCGTCGTCGAGCGCGATCCGGTGCGGGTCGAGGAAGCGCTGGAGCGCGGCATTCTCGTCGTCGAGGCCGACGCCAGCCGCGAAGAGACGATGAAGCGGCTGCGCATCGACAAGGCTCGCGGCCTGGTCGCGGCCGTCGGCACCGACGCCGAGAACGTCTACACGATTCTCACCGCGCGCGTTCTGGCTCCGGGACTCTTCATTGTCGGACGCGCCGAGACCGAGGACGCCGAGCGCAAGATCCGCCGCGCTGGCGCCGACCGTGTGGTGTCGCCGTACGCCATCGGCGCGCAGCAGATGGCGCAGACCGCGCTCCGGCCGGCGGTCGTGGATTTCGTGAAGCTCGCCACGCAGGCCGGCAACCTGGATCTGGCGATGGAGCAGATTCGGGTGCTGGCCGGGTCCAGCCTCGCAGAGCAGACCTTGATCGAGGCCAATCTCCGCCATCGGTTCGGCGTCATCGTCGTCGGCATCCAACGGGCAGGCGGGCGCATGGAGTTCAACCCGGCGCCCGATGCCGTCATGAAGGACAGCGATCAGCTCGTCGTGCTGGGCCGCCCCGCCAGCCTTCGGGAACTCGAAACGGCGGCGGGACAGGCGGCGGGTGCCCGTGAGCGCGCGCGTTCTTGATGGCGTGGCGGTGGCCGCCGCTATTCGCGAAGAGCTGAAACCCGCTGTCGAGGCGTTTGCCGCGCGCGCGGGCCGCCCGCCCGGGCTTGGCATCATCCTCGTCGGCTCCCACGCTCCGTCGGAGATCTACGTCCGCAACAAGCTGAAGGCCGCGTCGGACATCGGCTGCCGGGCCGATCTCGTGCGGCTGGCCGAAACCGCGACGCTGGCCGAGGCGTTGGAGGCCGTCGCCGACCTCAATGCCAGCCCGGTCCACGACGCGATTCTCGTCCAGGATCCGCTGCCGGAGACGATGGGAGCCGGCGCGGCGCAGGCGGTCTTCGACTCGATCGACCCGGCCAAGGACGTCGACGGCTTCACGCCCGTGAACGCCGGACGCCTCGTGCAGAACCGCGCGGCGCTGGCGCCCTGCACGCCGTCGGGTGTCATCGAGCTGCTGAAGCGGGCCGCCATCCCGATGGCCGGCGCGCACGCCGTCGTCATCGGGCGCAGCGACATCGTCGGCAAGCCGATGGCGATGCTCCTGCTTCACCAGAGCGCGACGGTGACGATCTGTCATTCGCGGACCAGGGATTTGCCGGCCGTGTGCCGCGAAGCCGACATCCTGGTGGCCGCCGTCGGGCGCGCCGCGTTCGTGCAGAAGGAGTGGGTCAAGCCGGGCGCGACGGTCATCGACGTCGGCATCAACCGCGTCATCGACCGGGCCATGATCGAGTCGCTCTACGACGCCAGCTCGAAACGGCGCGCCGCCTTCGAGAAGAATGGCGCGCTCGTCGTCGGCGACGTTCATCCCGCGGTCGAGCAGGTGGCGGGCGCGATGACCCCGGTGCCGGGCGGTGTCGGGCCACTCACGATCGCCCTGCTGCTGAAGAACACCGTTACCGCGGCCGAAGGGCGGGCGCCGTGGTCCATGTCGCGCTGACGGGCGGCATCGCGTCGGGCAAGAGCCACGTGCTCGCGGCGTTCGCGGCGCGCGGCGTTCCGACGATCGACGCAGACCTTCTCGCGCATGCGGTCGTCGCGGCCGGTACGCCCGCTGCGCAAGCCATCGAGCGACGCTTCGGCCGCGACGTCGTCGGCGCCGACGGGGAGATCGATCGCCGGAAACTCGGCGCTGTCGTCTTCAGCGACGCCACCGCCCGGCGCGATCTCGAGGCGATCGTCCATCCCGCTGTCTATTCCGCTATTCGGCGTTGGTTCGAGATGTTGCCGGCGACCACGCCCTTCGCCGTCGCGGACATCCCGCTGCTCTACGAGACCGGTCACGAAAGCGATTTCGACCTCGTCGTGGTCGCGGAGTGCGAGCCCGACGAGCAGATCCGGCGGGTGATGACGAGGGACGGTCTGACCGAGGCCGAGGCCCGGTCACGCGTGGCTGCGCAACTTCCGATTGACGAGAAGATCGGCCGGGCCGACTACGTCGTATGGACGACGGGACCGCAGGCCGAGACGTCCGAGAAGGTGGAGGACGTCATCCGGCAAATGAAGAATGAAAGAATGAAGAATGAAGGATGAAGAAGGCGTTGGCGTGGAGGCCTTCAATCTGCATTCTTCATTCCTACGCGGAGAGCTGCTCGTCGTCCTTGGCGGGGGCGATGCGTTCCTCGATGAACGTGTTCCACTCGTGGCATTGCGGGCACTGCCAGAGCAGCTCGGTGCTGCGATAGCGGCACCGCACGCAGATGTGCGGATCGAGATAGAACACCGCGTCACGCGTGAGCGCCAGGTAGCGCTCGACCAGCTGCGGCGGACGGCCGAGCGCCGAAAAAGCCTTCCAGATTTCCTGGTGAATCACGAGCGCGTGCGGGTTGTGGCTGAGCGCCTCGAAGAGGAGCTCGAGCCCGCCTGACACGTCGCCGAGCGTGGCGCGATGCCGGGCCAGGGCGAGCCGGGCGCGCCAGTCCTGCGAGTTGCCGGCCACGAGCCGACGGCACGTCTCCACGAAGCGCTGCGGCGTGCCGAGCCGCTGACAGGCCTCCTGCAGCCGATCGAAGGCAAGATACGCGCGCTCTGGTGCGATCTCGACGATCCGCTCCCATGTTTGAAGAGCAGAGGCCCAGTCACCGCTTTGCGCCTGGATGTCGCCCAGGTTGAGGTACGCCGGCGTCGCATTCCTGTCGCGATCGATTGCTTCCTGGAATCGCTCCGCGGCCCGCGTGGCGTCGCCCTGCCGCAGCGCCTCTTCGCCCAGCTCGTTTTCGAGGAAGGCGAGAATGGCCTGATCACGCGGGGCGGACGGCTCGCCGTCGACGTCGGCGAGCTGGCGGCGAACGTCGTACGCCTCGGCCCATTGGTGCTGTTCTTCATGCAGCTTCTCCAGCTGCACCAGGGCATGGCGGTTCTTCGGGTCGAGCCGCAGTACTTCCTTGAACGCTTCGTAGGCCCGGTCCACGAAGCCGCTGCGGCGGAAGTCGAGGCCCAGGCAGAGCAGGATGTACGCGTGCTCCAGGGTCTTGAGACGCGGACGCTGCAGCAATCGCTGATGAATGTGAATGGCGCGGCCGACCTGCCCCTTCTCGCGATACAGGTTGCCGAGGACGAGCTGAATCTCGAGCGCATCCTCGTCCAGCCAGGCAACCTGCGACAGCTCCTCGATCGCCAGGTCGATCTGATGTGCCACCACCAGGTCGAGCCCCACGATGAAGTGCGGGGACTCGCGGGCCTTTCGGCGATCGATCCACTGGCCGTCGCGCAGCTTGTACCGCTCCCAGGCCTTGCCGATGGCCAGGCCCAGCAGCAGCGCAATCAACCCGACGAGCATGGAATAGATCGTCATGCCCGGCTCGGCGCCTCCATGAACAAGGCGACAATCCCGTCCCAACGGCCCTGCGCCTTCAGCACCATCTCGATGAGCTCGCGCACCGCGCCGTCGCCGCCCCTGCGCGTGGCGATCCAGTGCGCGCGGTTGCGGACTTCGCCGACGGCATCGGCCGGGGCGGTGCCCAGGCCCACGCGTTCGATGACCGGCAGGTCCAGCAGGTCGTCGCCCATGAACGCGACCTCGTCGGCGGACATCCCTTCAGCCGCGATGATCTCTTCCAGTGTTTCGAGCTTGTCGGCCGAGCCCTGTCGGACGATCGGAATGCGAAGCTGCGCGGCCCGTTCAGTCGTGGCCGCTGAGTGACGTGCCGACAGCACTCCGGTCCGGAGGCCGGCCCGCTGTGCAAGCACGATCGCCGTGCCATCGCGGATGTCGAACGTCTTGGATTCGTTGCCGTCGGCGTGCAGGAGGATCTTGCCGTCGGTCAGGACGCCATCGACGTCAAACAGCAGCAGGCGAACACGCCGGGCACGCTCGACGATGTCGATCGACATGCTAGATGAGCTCCGTGCCCCACAGGTCGTGCAGGTGAACGACGCCTTCCACGTCACCCGACGGCGCCGTGACGATGATCGAGGTGATCTTCCGGTGCTCCATGAGGTTCAGGGCGTCGACCGCGAGCAGATGGCGCGTGATGGTCACCGGGCGTCCCGTCATCACGTCACCGGCCGTGAGCTTCAGGAAGTCGGGCCGGTCGGTCATGCGCCTGCGCAGGTCGCCGTCGGTGATGATTCCTGCCAGCCGGCCCTGGTCGAGCACGCACGTCATGCCGAGGCCCTTGTCGGACATCGTGTGCATGACGTCCGGCATGAGGGCCGAAACATCCACGATCGGAGCCAGGTCGCCCGCGTGCATCACCTGCTCGACGCGCAACAGCTTTCGCCCGAGCTTGCCGCCCGGGTGCAGGTTCGCGAAGTCCTCGGCCTTGAAGCCTTTCTCGACGAGCAATGTCATCGCCAGCGCGTCGCCGAGCGCCAGTGACGCCGTCGTGCTCGCCGTCGGCACCAGATTCAGCGGGCACGCCTCCTCCGACACGTGACAGTCGAGCGCGACGTCCGCGAACTGACCGAGCGACGACGTCGGGGAGCCGGTCAGGGCGACGATCCGGGCGCCAATCCGGCGCAAGGTTTCGAGCAGCCGCAGAATTTCCGGCGTCTCGCCGCTGTGGGACAGGGCCACGACGACATCGTCGCCCGTCACCACGCCGAGATCGCCATGGATGGCCTCGGCCGGGTGCAGGAAGAAGGCCGGGGTTCCGGTGCTCGCCAGCGTCGCCGCGATCTTGCGGGCGATGATGCCCGACTTGCCCATGCCGGTGACGATCACGCGGCCGCGGCAGTCGCGCAGCAGTTCCACGGCGCGCGCGAACCGCTCGTCGAGGCGGTCGATGAGCCCGATAATCGCCGCGGCTTCCGTCTGCAGCACCTTGCGGGCCAGCGACAGGTCCGTCAGCACGGCACGCGGCTCACGAGGCTCGGACGACGGCATCGATTTGCACCAGCTGGCGAAGAAGCGGCTCGACCAGATCGAGTCGGAGGGCGTTCTGGCCGTCGCTCTTCGCGCGCGACGGCTCTTCATGCACTTCGAGAAACACACCGTCGACCCCGGCGCCCACTCCGGCGCGGGCCAGCGGCGAGATGTACTGCGCCAGCCCCGCCGTGACGCCGTCGCCGGCACCCGGGAGCTGCAGGCTGTGGGTCACGTCAAAGACGACTGGCACGCCGAGCTCCCGGATCATCGGGAACGCGCGCATGTCCACGACGAGGTTGTTGTAGCCGAACGTGAAGCCGCGCTCGGTGACGAACACGTTCGGGTTTCCCGCGGCGGTCACCTTGGCGACCGCGTGCCGGACGTCCTTGGGCGCCAGAAACTGGCCCTTCTTGATGTTGACGGCCCGTGCGTGCCGGGCCGCGGCCGTGATGAGGTCCGTCTGCCGTGAGAGAAACGCCGGAATCTGCAGCACGTCGGCGATCGCGCCAGCCGGTCCGGTCTGGTCGATCTCGTGCACGTCGGTCAGGACCGGAAGGCCGGTCTCAGCCTTGACGCGTTCGAGGACCTTCAGGCCCTCGACGAGCCCGGGGCCTCGATAGGATTCGACGGACGTCCGGTTCGCCTTGTCGTACGAGGCCTTGAAGACGAGCGGAATGCCGAGCGCCGTCGTGATCCGCTTCAGCTCACGCGCGATGCCGAGCGCGTGATCGGCGCTCTCGATGACGCACGGCCCGGCAATCAGAACGAGCGGGGCGCCGGCGCCCATCGGCACCGGGCCAAGCGAAATGGACACCTCAGGATCATAACCGGTCCATGCGTCCATAGGTCCATGAGTCCATGGGGGTCGATGGGTGCGCCGATGACCCCTATGGACCCCTATGGACCCATGCACCCATGGACCTATGAACCTTCGGTGACCAGTTCCGCTGTCTTGCCCGCCGCCCGCTTGTGGCCATAGCTCGCCTCGACGAAGCTCGCGAAGAGCGGATGCGGCTTCAGCGGCTTTGACTTGAACTCGGGGTGGAACTGGACGGCCACGTACCAGGGATGGCCGGGCAGCTCCGCGATCTCGACGAACTTGCCATCCGGCGACTTGCCCGAGATCACCAGGCCCTTGTCCGTCAGCACCTTTTCATACAGGCAGTTGAACTCGTAGCGGTGCCGGTGACGCTCCGAGATCGTCGTCGCGCCGTAAATGTGGTGAGCGAGCGACCCTGGCGTGATCTCGCACTGATACTGCCCAAGCCTCATGGTGCCGCCGAGGTCTTCGACGCCCAGCAAGTCGCGCAGTTTATAAATCACCTTGTTCGGCGTTTCCGGCTCGCACTCGGTGGAGTCGGCGTCGGCGATGCCGGCGACATTACGCGCGAACTCGACGGTTGCCCACTGGAAGCCGTAACAGATGCCGAAATACGGTACGCCGCTGGACCGCGCGAACTCGGCCGCCTTCATCATGCCGCGCGTGCCCCGGTTGCCGAACCCGCCAGGCACGAGGATCCCGTCCGAGCCGTCGAGCAGGTGAGCGCCGCCTGGCTCCTCCAGCGCCTCCGCTTCGACCCACTGGATGTTGATCTTGACGTTGTTCGCGAAGCCGCCGTGATACAGCGCCTCGTTGAGGCTCTTGTACGAGTCCTCGTATCCGACGTACTTCCCGACGACGTGGATGGTGAGCTCGTCCTCCGGGTGCTTGATTCGGTGGACCAGCTGCTCCCAGGGCTCGGTGTGGCGCGGCGTCTCGCCCAGATGCAGCAGCTTGAGGATGATCTGGTCGATGCCTTCCGATGCCAGTGCGAGCGGCACCTCGTAGATGGTCTCGACGTCGCGTGCGGTGATGACGGCGTGCTCGTCGACGTCGCAGAAGAGCGCGATTTTCTGCTTCACGTCTCGCGGCAGTGGCCGATCCGTGCGGCAGAGCAGGATGTCGGGCTGGATGCCTATGGACCGGAGGTCGCGCACGCTGTGCTGCGTCGGCTTGGTTTTCACCTCGCCGGCCGTCCCGATGAACGGCACCAGCGTCAGGTGTATGTAGATGGTGTTGTCGCGGCCGGCGTCCTGACGGAACTGGCGGATGGCTTCGAGGAACGGCAGGCTCTCGATGTCGCCGACGGTGCCGCCGATCTCGACGATCACGATGTCGACGTCGTGGGCGACGGCGCGAATGCTGTCCTTGATCTCGTTGGTGATGTGCGGGATGACCTGGACAGTCCGTCCCAGGTAGTCGCCTCGGCGTTCCTTTTGGATTACCGACAGGTAAATCTTGCCGGTCGTCCAGTTGTTGTTCCGCGAGGGCACCATGTTGGTGAACCGCTCGTAGTGGCCCAGGTCGAGGTCCGTCTCGGCGCCGTCGTCGGTCACGAACACCTCGCCGTGCTGAAACGGGCTCATGGTGCCTGGATCGACGTTGATGTAGGGGTCGAATTTCTGGAGCGTCACCCGATAGCCGTGGCCCTCGAGCAGGGCGCCGATGGAGGCTGCGGCGAGTCCCTTCCCGAGGGAAGAGACCACGCCGCCGGTGACGAAAATGTATTTGACCGGCCGGCTGCTGTCCTGGTTAGCCATCGCTGTGGGGAGCCCTCCGTAAGCCGCCGGACTCGACGCCGGCCGTCATGAGCGCCTCGACTCGTGCCAGATCGGCCGGCGTGTCAACGCCGATCGCCTCGAAACTGGTCGCAAGCACCTTGATTTTGATGCCGTGCTCGAGCGCACGTAACTGCTCGAGGTGCTCGAGCCGTTCGAGCGCGGTTGGCGCCATGGCCGCAAACTGCCGCAGGAATGCGCGGCGGTAGCCGTAAAGTCCGATGTGCCGCCAGGCGTCCATGGCAGTCGTGCCGCCGGTGTCGCGCGCCCAGGGTATCGGTGCGCGCGAGAAGTACAGCGCGAAATCGTCGCGGTCGACGACCACCTTCACGACGTTTGGGTCGTGGAGGTCCTCGGCGCCGCGGATCGGGGATCGCAGCGACGTCATCTGCAACGACTCATCGCTGGCGAAAGGCGCGATCGCCTGCTCGATCATCTCCGGTGCGACCAGCGGCTCGTCGCCCTGCACGTTGATCACGAGGTCACAGTCCAGTTGCGCGGCGACCTCGGCGAGCCGATCGGTGCCGGTCGCGTGCGACGCACGCGTCATAACCGCCCGGCCGCCAAACGCGCGCACCGCATCGGCAATCCGAGTGTCGTCGGTCGCCACGATGACGCCAGAAACGCCGCGCGCGTCCGCGGCGCGGCGATACACGTGCTCGATCATCGGCTTGCCCGCGAGGCGCGCCAATGGCTTTCCGGGGAAACGTGTCGACTCGTATCTTGCGGGGATGACGACCGTGCTGGAGAGCTTGCGTGAATGCTCGGGGGACAGAACCGGGAGCACGGCGAATCATAACACAGGAAGGGCAGCGAGTGCGCGGGCGCGGAAGTGCAGAGGTGCGGGAGTGCCGGCGACCGATGCTACGATCGGCGGACGTACATGTCGAGAACGCATGTCCGGTGGCTGACGCTTGCGATGGGAGCCGCGCTCGCCGGGTGTGTCGCCGAGCCGGCACCCCCGCCGGTCAGGCGTGATGTCGCCGCTCCTCGCACGACGCCTGCGCGGGACAGGCCAGTCGAACCGATTCGGTCGGTCGAGCGCCCCGCCGACGCGCCCCCGGTGCACGGACGCGACCCGTTCGCCTTCGGCGTGACGCCGTCCGTGCGGCTCGATCCGAAGACCTTGCCGCCGCTTCCCCCGCCAGACGGCTTGCCAGAGCTGCCGCTGCCGATGCCGATAGTCGGCCCGCCGGTGCGATTGATTGGGATCATCACCGGCAGCGAGAGGCCGCCGGTGCGCACGGCGGTCCTCTCCGTTGGCGCGGATCTCGTGCTGGCGCACGTCGGTGACGCCGTGGCCGTCCGCTACAAAGTCGAAGCGATCTCCGACGACGGCGTCAGTCTGGTTGACGCCGCCGCCGAAGAACACGTGCGACTTCCGCTGAAGTAGATCAGCCGAGCTCGACGACCTGCACCGACTTCACGGCGGAGATCGCCGCGAGCTCGTTGCGTACGGCTTGCGTAACACGGTCCGCTTCGTCGACGCTGACCACGCCGATGGCGCCCTCGGCGCTGCGGCCCAGCGCGAAGTTGGCGATGTTGATGCCGTGCTTGCCCAGCACCGTGC
>JBKPSY010000017.1:0-6710 GCA_046735235.1 Acidobacteriota bacterium
CTGCCGGCGCACTCAATGCGATGCCGCGCACGCCGATGAGCGCTGCCTGCTTGGCGGCCGCCACGGTCCCCGAGTGCCAGATCGAATTGCCGAGATTGAAGCCGATGTTCAGGCCTGACAAAACGACATCCACGTGTTCCCAGTGATACACGCCGATGGCGACGCAATCTGCCGGCGTGCCGTTGACGCGGAATGCCGTGAAGGGGCCGATGCTGGTGGGCCGGTACGACAGCGGTCGCGATGCCGTGATCGCCGAGCTCATCGCGGAGCGCTCCACGTCGGGCGCGACGATGCGGACCTCGCCGAATTCGGCGGCCACCTCGGCCAGCGCACGAATGCCTGGGCTATACACGCCGTCGTCGTTGGACACGAGGATTCGCACGAGCGACGCAGGTGCAAAGGCACGGCCAGCTTCTTGAATCGTGGTGTTGTGACGCGGGGCTTTAGCCCTGCAAGTCGGTTTTGGGGCAGGGCTGTGCCCCTGCAAGCACAGCCTGAGTGGACCTCTCATGGATGTGGTGCTGTTTTACAGTGAGGCGGCGGGGGACGGAGTGGGCCTTGCGCAGCTTCGACGCGCCGTGATCGGCGCTGGCCATAAGCTCGTCCACGTCGTGGAGCGGCATCACGGGACCGAATCGCTGCTGGACGTTCCTGCCGATCTCGTCGTGGCGGCGGGCGGTGACGGCACGGTCGGGGCAGCTGCGCGCGCGCTCGCGGGGCATGGAGTGCCGCTTGGCGTCATGCCGCTCGGGACTGCCAACAACGTCGCCCGCAGTCTCGGCATCGATGGAGGACCCGACGCAGTGGCGGCGACTTGGCGCACCGCGCGACGGAGTCCGCTGGATCTGGGCCGCGTCCGTCTCCCAGGCCGCGAAGAGAGATTTCTCGAGGCGGTCGGTGGCGGGCTGATCGCCGCGGGCATCGCCGCGCACGAGTCCCGGCCGGGCGCAGATGCGGCGCCGGTGCACCGAAAAATTCCAGACGCGTTGCGCGCCTACCGCGACGCGCTCGAGGGTCTCCAGGCTTGCGCCTGCCGCCTGTCGGTGGATGGAGAGACGCGTTTCGAGCACCTGCTCCTCGTCGAGGTCTTGAACATCCGGTCCATCGGACCGCGACTGGAGCTGGCGACCGACGTGGACTCGTCCGACGGCCGCTTCTCCGTCGTGACTGCGACGCCGGCCGACCGCGACGCGCTTCGCGAGTACCTGCGCACGCGCGAGGCCGAGGACCCCGGTCCGGCGGGCCTGACGGCCCGGCTCGCGCGCGAGGTGACGATTCGCGGCTGGAACCGCCTGCACGTGGACGATTACATCGTGGATATCGACCCCGACACCCCCGTGGCGCTCTCGCTCGAGGCCGGCGCCCTCGACGTCCTGACTCCGGCATAATCGGCACGTCCATTCCGACGTCCGTCCACCGCTGGTCAGGAGGGGTAATGCCGCGTGTCTCTCTCGCACGGCTCGCGATCGCTCTGATGGTTCCGCTGTCGATTCCGGCGTCCGTGTCTGCCGAGACGCCGGCCCGGGCCGTCGCGGCGGCCGTGAAGAAGCCCATGCTGTTTGTCGCGCGGCTCGTCACGCAGGAGAAGTTGCGGCCGAACATCGACGAGATGCTTCAGAGCGCGCCGTCGGCGAAGGCCCTCGGCGCGAAATGGAACGCGTCGAACCCGGCCTGGGAGAAGGCACGATCGGTGATCACGGGACGGATCGATCGGATCGCCGACCTGTACGGCGACTCGGACGACTACACCGCGATGCTGCAATCCGAAATCGACCGGACGGCGCCCGGCGCGCAGTCCGCAGCGATGGCGAAGATGCTCAGCAGCCCGGCCGGGCCGTCGATCCTCCGATCGCAAGGCATGATTCAGTTCGTCTCGACCGTGATGGCCGACGATCCGAACGGACCGAAGATTGGCGATCCGGCGTGGCGCGATCAGATGCGCGCGCTGAGCACGCTCTTCAAGGATCGCGCAGGCTCGGCGTTTCCGCCGGACGATCCGGCGCGCGCTTCGGAGGTGCAGCAGTACTTCGGAGGCCCTGACGCGGCGGCCTTCCGCAATCTCTGGAACGGCGTCGTCGGGAAGATTGGAGTGAAGCTCGACGGAGCGATCAACCTCGTCATGTTCGACGATCGCGAGGCGATTCGGCGCGAATTGGATGCGGCGATTGCGACGGCAAAGTGATTTCAGGATGTCGAGGATTTCGTGGATCGAAAGAGACACCTGGATTCTGGGATTTCTGGGATTCAAGAAACCGGACCAAGAGACAGCCCACGCAGAAGAATCCTTGAAATCCCGAAATCCAGGTGTCTTTTTGTTTTGAGTCCTACCAAATCCAACGATCCCGGTGACAGAATGCGCTCATGGGCAGCTCAAAGAAAACTGACGGGCCGGATCTGACGCAAGGCATCTCGCTGTCGACGATCGCCGACGGCGGTATGCTCGTCGGCCGCGTGGGCGACGACGAGGTGCTGGTGGCGCGATCGGGCAGCGACGTCTTCGCTGTGGGCGCGCACTGCACGCACTATCACGGGCCCCTCGCCGACGGCCTGATCGTGGGAGACACCGTTCGGTGTCCCTGGCATCACGCGTGTTTCAGCCTCCGGACCGGGGTGCCCGAGCGCGCGCCGGCGCTCGATCCGATCGACTGCTGGAAGGTCGAGCGTGACGGCGATCGCATCGTCGTGCGCGAGAAGCAGTCGACGGCCGCGGCGCCGAAAGTGGTCGCTGGCGCGCCGACGTCAGTCGTGATTGTCGGCGGAGGGGCTGCCGGTCTGGCGGCCGCTGAAGTCCTGCGGCGCGAAGGCTACGAGGGGCCGATCACGATGATCAGCGCCGACACCGCGTCACCGGTCGATCGGCCCAACCTCTCGAAGGATTATCTGGCCGGCACGGCGAAAGAGGACTGGATTCCGCTACGGGGGCCGGAATTCTACGCCGAGCAACGGATCGAGCTGCTGCTCGAGACACGAGTCACCGGAATCGACAGCGGCGCGAAGAAGGTCACGCTCGATCGGGGCGGCGAACGTCCATTCGGGGCGTTGCTCATTGCAACTGGCGCCGATCCTGTACGCCTGCCCATACCTGGCGCAGCCGACGGGCAGGTCTACTATCTGCGTTCGTTCGATGACAGCAAGCGGATCATCGAGCGCGCAGCACACGCAAAACGCGTGGTCGTGGTGGGCGCGAGTTTCATCGGACTCGAGGTGGCCGCGTCCCTACGCACGCGGGAGATCGACGTGGATGTCGTCGGCCCGGAGAGCGTGCCGCTCGAGCGGGTGATGGGCGCCGACGTCGGACGGTTCATCAAGTCGCTGCACGAGAGCAAAGGCGTGGTGTTCCATCTCGGCCAGACCGTCGCGCGTGTGGACGGACGTCGCGTCACGTTGAGCGGCGGCGAGAGCGTGGACGCTGATTTCATCGTGGTGGGCGTGGGTGTGCGTCCGGCGACGACGTTGGCGGATCAGGCGGGTCTCGCGCAGGAGAAGGGCATCCTGGTGAACGAGTACCTCGAGACGAGCGTCCCCGGCATCTTCGCGGCCGGCGACGTCGCGCGGTGGCCGGATGCGCGCAGCGGCGAGCGCATCCGCGTCGAGCACTGGGTCGTCGCCGAGCGGCAGGGCCAGGCCGCCGCGCGGAACATCCTGGGCCGGCGGCAGAAGTTCGACGCCGTGCCGTTCTTCTGGAGCCAGCACTACGACGTCACGATCAACTACGTCGGACATGCCGAGCGGTGGGACTCGGTGACGGTCGACGGGTCGCTCGAGGCTCACGACGCGACCGTCACGTACCGGAAGGGAGGCAAGGCGCTCGCGACCGCGACGGTCTATCGGGATCTGGAGAGCCTGAAGGCCGAAGCCGCTTTCGAGCGCGGTTGAAAACGGAAACTCCAGTTGACACCCGTGTGCCATTTCAGAACACGAGAGGGGGGTTGGGGACAGTCCCCGATTTGGGGGCCGATTTGGGGGTTGTGACGGGACGGATCGCGGCTATCGATGCGTTCCGCGGGCTGGTGATGTTCCTGATGCTCGCGGAGATGATGCGTCTCTGGACGCTGCACGACGCCTTTCCGCAGAGCACCTTCTGGGCGATCGTCGCCTACAACACGACGCACGTGCCGTGGCAGGGGTGCTCGCTGCACGACCTGATTCAGCCCGCGTTCTCGTTTCTCGTCGGCGCGGCGCTGCCGTTCTCGATTGCAAGCCGTACCGCGCGCGGCGAGCCCTTCCGCCGCATGATCGGACACGCCATCTGGCGCAGCGTCGCGCTGATGGCGCTCGGCATCTTTCTGCGGTCGCTCGATCACCACCAGACCTACTGGACCTTCGAAGACACCCTCACACAGATCGGCCTCGGCTACACGTTCCTGTTCCTGCTGGCGTTCGCCTCCGTTCGCGCGCAGGCGCTGGCGTTCGCGGCCATCCTCGTCGCGTTCTGGACGGCGTTCGTCCTCTATCCACCGCCGCCCGCGACCTTCGACTACCCGAGCGTCGGCGTTCCGGCGGACTGGCCGCATCTCTACTCGGGCTTCCTCGCGCACTTCAACAAGAACTCGAACCTCTCGTGGGCGTTCGACGTCTGGTTCCTGAACCTCTTCCCGCGTGAGTCGCCCTTCCGATTCAACGAAGGCGGCTGGTCGACGCTCAGCTTCATCCCGACATTGGCGACGATGATACTGGGGCTCTGGGCTGGAGAGTGGCTGAGAACATCGCGCACCCCGAGCCAGAAAATGCAAGGGCTCGTGCTCGCCGGCATCGCGTTGACCTTCGCCGGTCTCATCTTGCAGTGGCTCGGGCTCTGCCCGATCGTCAAGCGGATTTGGACGTCGTCCTACACCCTCTACAGCGGCGGGCTCGTGGTGCTGATCCTGAGCGCCATCTACGCGGTGACTGACCTGAGGGGATGGACGCGCTGGACGTTTCCGCTGGCCGTCATCGGGTCGAACTCCATTGCCGTGTACGTGATGAGCTGGACGATCGAGTCGTTCGTGAGCGCCGCGCTGCAGCGCCACCTGGGCGAGGCGCCCTTTGCGATCCTCGGCCCTGCCTTCGAGCACGTGCTCCTTGGCGCGAGCGTGCTGACCATCTTCTGGCTGGTGCTCTTCTGGATGTACCGGCGGAAGATCTTCGTGCGGATTTGACGAGTGGCGGAGCTGAAGCCCGCCCTACTTCACGCCCACGCCGAACTGGTTGCCGACTCGCGTCACTCTCTGGCCGTCGAATATCACCTCCAGCAATTTCTCGCTGCCGACGGCGCGTCCGGTCTCGTCGGAGAGGACGGCCACTCGTTGCTTCGTCTTCACGTCGAAGACCTCGCCCGTGGACGGATACGCCCGCCGCCCGTCGATGCTGAACGAAATCCAGCCAGGCTGATCGCGGACCGCGATCGACGACTTCTGCGCCGGAGGATCGACCGTCGCGTCGAAGACGTGGACCGCCTGATTGTGTCCATCGCACACCCACAGCTCGCGCTCGTCGGGCGTCAGCCCGATTCCGTGGCTCGGACAACCGTGCCGCTTGACGAGCCCGGGCGAGACGCCCTGCACGGCGACGCGATGCAGCTTTTCGCCAGTCGTGAGGTTGCCGACCTCAAATCCGAGCAGCTCGTTGACGTTGACGTAGCAGCGTGTCTGCGCCGCGTTGACGGTGAACGGACGGATGGAGTTCGAGAATGGGCCAATCGACTTCACGACACGGTTCGACGCCGGATCGGCAATGGCGAGCACGGGCGAGTGGATCCCAGCCAGATACACACGCCGGCCGTCATTTGACCAGATCGTGTTGTGCGAGCCGGAGCTCGTGACGATCTTTGCCGTCGTCTCGCCCGTCGCCGCGTCCAGTACGTTCCAGTGCGGCCCCTCGAACGACGGCACGAACAGCTGCCGGCCATCGGGTGAGATCGCGAGGCGATCGCAGCCTCCCTCGGGCTGCTTGTCCCAGAGCAGACGATCCGTCAGGAGATCGAAGCACGCGACATGGCGCAGCGTCGTCACGTAGAGACGGCCCGTTCGCGCGCTTGCGGCGATGCCTTTGACGTTCTCGGGATCCTGACCCTGTGCGACGTCCCACGTCGAAATGCGACGGACGAACCGATAGTGCGCGCCCACGTCGAACACCAGCACCCCGACGCCGCCGTAGTCGACGTAGTTGCGAATGCCCGGTTCCGCCACGTAGAGAAGCCGGCGTCCCGCCGCGGCTGCGCCAACGGCCCTCGCCGTGAGCGCCAGCGTCGTGGTCGTCAGAAACTCGCGTCGTCCGATGTTCGACATGCGACTCCGATTCCTTAGAGATCGATGGCAATCACTTCATGGACGCCGACGGACGGCACCGCGACCGATAGCACGTTGCCGGATTGGTCCACCGGAACGCCGGCGCCTGTGGTGAGCAGGCGCACAGCACGCGGCTCGAGGCCGCCTGGCATCCGGACGCGCACGCGAAGCGGCCCAATCGGCAGCACCTCGCGCAGCGGCCCCTTGAACATCATCGGGTTCGTCAGGTTCACCAGGTGCACGGTGATCGAGCTTCGCTGCCGCCAGATCGTGATGTCAACGATGCCCGGACCGTCGACCTCGACTGGCGCAGGCTCGTTGGCCGTCCATCGCACGAGATTTCGGAGCAGCCGTCCGTGGTCTGGCGCCAGGACGTCCCAGAACGTCCGCGAGATGTCCCATGGCACATAAGCGACGCGGCTGCTGCCAATGTCACGGAGATAC
>JBKPSY010000018.1:0-41229 GCA_046735235.1 Acidobacteriota bacterium
GACCTCACCAGCCCCAGGACGACGACTGAAAATCCTGCAGGTCTGCGATCACCTGGGCTGGGAAGGCTCGCGGATGCACGGGGTGAAGCGGCTGTTCGCGTGGATGATTCCACGCTTCGACCGGACACGCTTCAATGTGTCGCTCGTGAGCCTTCGCAAGAAGGACCTCTCGGAGGAGACGCTCGAATCGCTCGGCGTGGAGATCGAGTACCTGCATCGCTCGAAGTTCGATCCGGCGACCCTGCCCGCGCTGCTCAAGGTCATCGACCGCCGACAGATCGATGTCCTGCACCTGCACGGCTACGGGGCGACGACCTTCGGCCGGATGGCGGGCGCGATGCGGCGGCTGCCGACGATCCTGCACGAACACGCGAACCTCACCGACACGCCGTGGTTCCAGAAAGTGGCGGATCGCACACTCGAGCCGTTCACCGACATCGCGCTGGCGGTTTCGCGCAGCACGGCAGACTTCGTGCGCGACGCGCGGCTCGTGCGGCCCGACAAGATCCACGTCGTCTATCTGGGCGCTCCCGTGGAAGAATTCGGGGCCGTGCGTACTCCAGAGAGGGTGGCAGCGGCGCGGGCGTCCCTCGGCATCCGGCCCGACGAGTTTGCGATAGGCACGATCACGCGCCTTCACGACTCGAAGGGCAACGAGTATCTCGTCGAGGCCGCGCGTCACGTCGTGGATCGTCACCCGAACGCGCGGTTCTTCCTGGCCGGCGAAGGTCCTCTGCGTCCCGCGCTCGAAGCGCAGGCCGCGTCGCTCGGGCTAGGCGATCGGTTCGTGTTTGCCGGCTTCGTAAAGGATGTCGCGGAGACGCTCTCGGCGTTCGATCTCAGCGTCTTCCCGTCGCTGTGGGAAGGCACGCCGCTCACGGCGTTCGAGGCGCTGGCGGCCGGCAAGCCGATTGTCGCGACGGACGCCGACGGGCTGCTGGACATTCTGGACGCGGACCACACCGCGTGGATCGTGCCGAGACGCGACGCGGCCCGCCTGGCCGAGCGGATCGGCTATGCGATTGAGCACCCGGACGAACGCGCGGCGATGGGCGCGCGGGCGCGTGAGGCCGGCCGGTCGTTCGACATCAATGCGTTCGTGCAGAAAATGGAGCGGCTCTATCCCATGCTCCACCGGCTGTCGCGCCCGACGCATCGCCGCGGCATCCTCGAGCAGGACCTCTCGTTCCTTGGTCCGCAGGTGCCCGCGTGACGCCGGCTGCGGCGCCGGTGCGCGTGTCCGACGGCGGCCGCACGGTGGACCTGCGTCCAGGGCTCGTGGCGTCGCTGCTGGCTCTCTGTGTGTACGGCGGCTTCGCGCTGTCCGTCGACTTCCCGCGCGACGCCTTCGGGTTCCAGAGCGACGAGGCGACGTACTACATGATCACGTACAGCCTCGTACGCGACCACGATCTCGAGTATCGTCGCGCCGACCTCGAGCGCGTCTGGCACGAGTTTCCAGCGGGTCCAACCGGGGTGTTCCTGAAGACCGGACGCTCGGTCAACTTCCGCGTCAATGCCGCATTTCCCTTCGTGCACGTCCGCTACGCCCCTGACCCGGACAACGCTCGCTTGTACTTCGGCAAGTCGTTCATCTACCCGCTGGTCGCGGCGCCGTTCGTCTGGCTGATGGGAACCAGCGGGTTCCTGTTCCTCCACGCGATCCTGTTGGCGCTCGCGATTTTCTGCGCGTACCTGTTCCTCGAAGCGCGCACGCGGTCCGATCTGGCAGCGGTGCTCGCGTCGGGGTTCTTCCTGGCTTCGATTGTTCCCGGCTACGTCGTCTGGACCACGCCTGAGTTGTTCAACCTCGTGGTGGTGACTGTCGCGTACTTCTGCTGGCTCTACAAGGAAGTCGCGCCTCCACGGCTTCCGGAGTGGATGGCGTGGCTCAGGACGAACCGGTCGGACATTGCGGCCGGCGTGTTGCTGGGAGTCGCTACGTTCTCGAAGCCGACCAACGTCCTGTTCGCAGGGCCGATGCTGGCCGTGCTGGTGCAACGAAGGCGCTTCGCTCGGGCGATCTCAGTCGGCATGGCGGTGTGCGCCGTCGCGGGTGCGTTCTATGTTGCGAACCTCGTGAGCTCGGGCGATTGGAATTTCCAGGGCGGCCAGCGCAACACGTTCTACGGGCCGTTCCCGTTCCAGACGCCGCAGGTGGGGTTCGACATCGGCGTCGACAAAGTCACTGACATCATCCTCACGCACATCATCTTCGACCCGAACGTCTTCTGGTCGCGGCTCGGCTGGAACCTCGTGTACTTCGTCGTCGGTCGCAACTCCGGGATGCTGCCGTACTTTTTTCCGGGGCTCTTCGCGCTGGCGGCGTTTCTCTGGCCCGGTCGAACGCGATTCCTCTGGCAGTGGCTGATCGTGGCGGTCGCCGCGTGCGAGGTGGTGCTCTTCGCCATCTGGATTCCGTACGACTACTTCGGCGGCGGCGGCGTGATCGGCAACCGATACTTCATGAACACGTACGGACTCATGCTGTTCCTGATGCCGCCCGTCGAGTCGCTCGCGACGGCGCTCGTGCCGTGGGCCGTCGGGGCGCTCTTCACGGCGCGCATCGCGTTGAACCCGTTTTACTCGTCGTTCAATCCCGCGTCGCACACCGAGAGCGGCCCGCAACGGCTGCTGCCGGTGGAGTTGACACTGCTCAACAACCTGCCCATCACGACGCGGAGCGAGCGGGTGCGTGTGTGGTTCGGCGCGTCGCCACGCTTCCAGATCTACTTCCTCGACGACAACGCGTATCCGCGCGAGGGCGAGGCCTTCTGGGTGCGTGGAGATTCACGTACGGATCTCGTCCTGAAAGCCGTCGAGCCCGCGACGACACTACGGCTGACGGTGAACGGCGGCAGCACGGCGGTGCATGTCACGGCGAGTGTCAGAGGGGCGTCGATCTCGAAGGACCTCGCTCCCGGTGAGTCGGCGCTGCTGGAATTGCCGCTGCCGTCCGGCTTCCCCTACCAGGGCGCCAGGGCATGGTCGGCGACAGTGTCGGTGTCGGGCGGCTTCGTCCCCATGTTCACCGAAGGCAGCCGCGACAACCGTTTCCTGGGCGTCATGGTCAAGCCGGAACTGGTGCCGTGAGCACCGTTGCGGTCGTCACCTCGAGCCCGCCATTCGTGGAAGGCGGGCACCTCGTAATCGCGCGCTCGCTCGTGCAGGCCCTCCGGCAGGCGGGCCACGACGCCGACCTCGTGCTCACGCCGGCGAACCGTTTCACCCGCCAGGGGTCCGCGTACCTCGCGAACTGGCTCACAGACGTTGGGCGCACGTCGGACGACCGTCCGGTCGAGCAGGTGATCTCGCTGCGGTTTCCCAGCTACGCGGTCCGCCATCCGCGCCATGTCTGTTGGCTGAACCACACGATGCGCGAGTACTACGACTTGTGGGATCGGTTCAGCGACTCGATTCCACGACGGGCGTGGCTCCGCGAGCGTCTGCGCAAGCGGCTGATTCACGGCGCGGATCACTATCTGCTCGCACGGAAGGTCACCAGACTGTTCACCATCTCCGAGACGGTGCGCCGTCGGCTGCCATGGCCAGGGCTCAACGCCTCGGTGCTCTATCCGCCACCCCCGCCGCGCGACTATCGCGTCGACGACTACGAGCCGTATCTGTTCAGTGTGTCGCGCTTCACGCCGCTCAAGCGGCTCGATCTCGTCGTCGAGGCGCTGGCGCAGCCTGACGCGCAGGGGATTCGTGCGGTGCTGGCCGGCGACGGCGAGCAGCGGGCGGAGATCGCCGCCCTTGTCCGAGCCCGAGGCCTGAGCGAGCGCGTCACGTTACCGGGCCGGCTGAACGACGCGGATCTGCTCGGGCACCTTGCCCGCTGCCGCGCGGTCGTGTTCGCGCCGGAGGACGAAGATTATGGGTTCGTCACCGTGGAGGCGTTCGCGGCGTCCCGGCCGGTGATCACATGTCGCGACAGTGGTGGCCCAGCCGAGCTCGTGAGGCACGAGGAGTCCGGTCTCGTCGTCGACCCGACGCCGACCGACCTTGCGCGCGCCTTCCGGCGAGTGATCGACGACCGCGATCTGGCCGCGCGCCTCGGTACGGCGGGCCGTCGAGTGTCCGACGGTCTGACGTGGCCGGCCACCGTGAAGCGGCTGCTCCTGTAAACTGGTCGGGTATGGCGTACCGCACTCCGCTCGAGTCCCGGATCGCGAAGAAGACGACCAAGGCGATTGCCGATTTCGGCCTGATCGAGGACGGCGACCGCATCATGATCGGTCTCTCGGGTGGCAAGGACAGCTGGGCGCTCATCCAGATCCTGGACGTGCTGCGTCGCCGCGCGCCGATCGCCTTCTCGCTTGTCGCCGTGAACATCGACTCGGGTTACGAGGGCTATCAGCACGAGCTCGTGCGCCAGACGTGCGCGGATCGCGGCTGGGAGTTCCATCATGTGCCGACGTCGATCGGCGACACGATCGACGCCGTCCTCGATGCGGACGACACGCCCTGCTCCCTCTGCGCCCGCCTGCGACGGGGCGTGCTGTATCGAATGGCCACCGAGGTCGGCGCGACCAAGATCGCGCTCGGACATCACGCCGACGACATGGTCGAGACGCTCCTTCTGAACACGTTCTTCGCCGGAGCGCTGAAAGCGATGCCGGCGCGTCTCGTGTCGGACAACGGCCGGCACGTCGTGATCCGGCCGCTCGCGTACGTCTGGGAGGAAGAGGCTCGCGCCTATGCCAAGGCGTGCGAGTTGCCGATCATCGGCTGCTGCTGTCCGGCCTGCGGTGACCTGAGCCTGCAGCGCCAGCGGATCAAGCGACTGCTGATGGAGCTCGAGCGCGAGCATCCCGATCTGAAGTCGTCGATCCTGAAGTCGCTCGGCAATGTACAGCCGCGGCATCTGCTCGATCGCCGATTGACGACGTCGACGGCCGACCTGAAGGCCGGCGCGACGGGCGTCACGTCGGCCAGCGAGGAACCGCCCGTCGAGGAGCCGACTCGCCTAGGTCCGAAGTTCAGTGCGGCCGTCTCAGTGATCCCGGTCGCGACCCTGCGACGGTAACGTCCCTCAATCGTGCGCGCCGTCGTCCAGAGGGTTTCGAGCGCCAGCGTGACGGTCGACGGCCGGTCGACTGGCACGATCGCCCACGGTCTGCTCGTCCTCCTCGGCATCGAGCGCGGCGACGGCCCTTCCGACCGCGACTACATCGTCTCGAAGGTTCGGGAGGTGCGGATCTTCGCCGACGACGCGGGCAAGATGAACCTGTCAGTAGGCGATGCCGGCGGGGCAGTGCTGGTGGTGTCCCAGTTCACGCTCTGCGGCGACGTACGTAAGGGCCGCCGGCCCTCGTTCGACGGGGCAGCGCCGCCAGCCGAGGCCAGACTGCTGTACGAGGACACGGTCCGCGCGCTGCGCGACGCGGGGCTTCGCGTCGAGACCGGCGAGTTCCAGGCGACGATGCAGGTCGCTCTGGTCAACGACGGGCCGGTCACGATCCTCCTCGACAGCCGGCGGACGTTCTGATCACGATGCGCCGCGCGTTGCTCGTTCAGGTCGTCGTCGTGGCCGTCTGGCTTCAGGCCGGAGCGCTCGCGCGCGCGCAGCAGCGGCCGCTGACGACGGAAGATCCCGAGGTGATAGGCGACGGGCGCCTGCTCGTGGAGGCCGGAGTTGAGACCGGCTCGAACGCCTGGTATCCGCTGTCAGGGCTCCACGGCGATCGGTTCGCGGTGCCGGTCGGTCTCTGTCTGGGAATTGGCCGCCATGCCGAGTTACAGCTCGACACCGGCTACAACTGGCTTGGCATCGACAGCCGGGAAGACGCGCCGCTGGCGTTTCGCGTGCCGGCCGACATCACGCGTACGTCCGACATCATCGACGTGATGATCGCGACCAAGCTGCGGGTGTTCGCCGAGGGCCGCCATCGTCCATCGATTGGCGTGCGTTTCGAGACGCGGCTGCCGAACGCTTCGAACGAAAGCGGCCTCGGCCTCGACACGACCGATTTCTTTTTCAGTATCCTGGCCGGCAAGACCATCGGCTCGTTTCGCATCGTCGGCAACGCGGGCATCGGCATCCTGGGAAACCCGCTCGTCGCGACGATTCAGTCGGACGCGTTTCGTGGGGGGCTGTCCGTCGCGTACGCCGTCACGCGGGCCGTCGACGTCGTCGGCGAGATCAGGGGCCAAGAGGTGTGGTTTGCCACCGTCCCACCGCCTGGCGCCGAGCCACTCGGAGAAGTTCGCACGGGAGTGCGTTACATGCGGGGGGGCCTGCGGTATGACGGCGGCGTCTTGTTTGGCTTCACGAAACGGTCGCCAGACTTCGGCGTCATCGCCGGCATGACGCTGGTGAAGCAGGCGTTCAAGTGATCTCCTACGGCACGTGCACCGGCAGGTAGAACTCCTTCAGCGATTGCGCCTCGTCGGCCACTCGGGCTGACGTCCAACCCAATTCATCGCGCAGGATGGCCTCGAGCTTGAGGACGACCTCGTCACCCGGATAGCCCGCGGAGCCCAGGCCGGTCCGTCGGAGGATGACGTCCTCGAGTGTCATGGCCATCTCGTTGCGGATGGCCTCGACGACCTGCGCGCCTATGACTGGCAGCGACGGAGTGATGCGCTCCGCGAGGCCGCGACGCTCGCGCGCGTATCCGGCCACCTCGGAGGCCCTCGGGCCGTACAGTCGTTGAAGATGCGCCCAGGCCTGCGCATCGATCTCGGGGAAGGGCGCCGGCGCCTCATCGGGCAACGAGCCCGGCAACGGCGTTCGGCCCGTGATCGGTGGGGCGCTCTTGCCGAGTTGCGCCATGGCCAGCGTGACGGCCCGCTGGGCCAGCGCTCGCGCCGTGGTGTATTTCACGCCCATCAGTGTGATGGCGCCGTCGATACCATCGGCGCGATGCTCGCGCACGATCGGCCGATCGGCGAGCTCAACCTTGCCCAGCCGGACGTTCGCCGGCACGACGCCGCGTTGCACCAGCGCGACGTCGCGGTCGCCGATGTCGAGCGACGGGAACGCCTGGTTGACCTCCGTCAGGAAGCCGTCGAGCTCGTCGGGCGTCACCATGCTGGCATCGGCGCCGCAAGGCTTCGAGCCGTGCCACGTGCCGATGGACAACCGTCCTTGCCAGGGCAGGGCGAACAGCAGTCGTCCCGATGCGCTCGTCGCGCCGCATGCGACTTCGGGCGCAGGACGTGTCGTCACGAGGTTCATCGCCTTGACGAGCGGAGGCGACCACCGGATGCCGAAGGCCGCCATCAGTCGTCCTGCGGCCGCGCCGGTGGCATTGATCGTCACGTGCGCCGCGATCCTCAATGCCGCGCCGTCGACGCTGTCGCGTGCGAGGATTCCTGCTACCGTCCGTCCCTCGCGAATCGGCTCGATGGCATCGACATAGTTCGCGAGCACGGCACCCGCCGAGGCTGCGGCCAGCGCCACCGCGAACGTCAGCCGTTCTGCGTGCTCCGTGCGATAGTCGTACCAGAGCCCAAGCGAACCTGGCGGCAGCAGCGCACCCGTGTGGATGTCGCGCCGTTCCGTGGCGTCGATCACGCGCCCGGGCGGCAGATGCAGGGACTCCGGGACGTCGCGATTGCGATCCCAGGCAAAGAGCGCGTCGGCGGCGAAGCCCGCGCGCAACAGGCCCTCGGCCTTTCCGCCGGGACCACCGGCGATGACCGCGAACTGCTGGGGCGCGATGAACTGCGGAGCGATGCGGGCCCATGTGCGGCGTTCGCGGACGGATTCGCGGAGGCGCGACAGATCGGCCGTCTGCAGATATCGCAGGCCGCCGTGCAGCGTACGGTGGTGATGAAAGGAGGCCGCGCCGCCGAAGTCGTGGCGCTCCACGAGCGCGACGTGCAGCCCGCGGGACGCCGCGTCCCAGGCCGCCATCAACCCGTGGATCCCTCCTCCGACGACGAGCACGTCGAATCGCCGGGCGGCGAGGGCGTCGAGATCACGAACCATCGGGGAGCATCGCGGACAGGTGCATTATAGTTAGTGCTCGTGCCGAGCGCGTCCCTGCCCGAAGCGCCCCTCACCGCGCGCGTGCGGGCCTACTGGAACGACCACATCCACGACCTGGCGATCACCTCCCATCCGGTCGGCTCTCCCGGGTTTTTCCACGATCTCGACGAATACCACTTCGACAAACTGCATCATCTGGTGCAGCTCGTGCCGTTCGACGGTCTTCGTGGCAAGCGCGTGCTGGACGTCGGCTGCGGGACGGGCGTGGACCTGGTGCGGTTTGCGCAGGGTGGCGCCGACGCGATTGGAGTGGACCTAGCCGACGCGGCCATTGCGCTTGCGCGGCAGAATTTCGCGCAGCGCGCCCTGGCCGTGAAGCTCGTCGTCGGGGACGGCGAGCGTCTACCAATGGCCGAGGCGTCCGTGGACTACGTGTTCGCGCATGGCGTCGTCCAGTACACCGCCGACGGCCAGCGCGTGGTCGACGAAGTGCGTCGGGTGTTGCGGCCCGGCGGCGAGGCCGTCTTCCAGGTCTACAACCGCATCTCCTGGCTCAACGCCTTGTCAAAGCTCATGCGTGTCGATCTCGAACACGAGGGAGCCCCGGTGCTCCGCAAATACAGCCCCGACGAATTCAGGGCGCTGCTTGGCGGCTTCAGCGACGTGCGGCTGGTGTTCGAGCGCTTCCCGGTCAAGAGCCGGCTTCACGGTGGATGGAAGGGGCTCGCGTTCAACACGATGTTCGTCGGCACGTTCAACGCGCTCCCACGATCGTGGGTCGAGCGCTACGGATGGCACCTGCTGGCGTTCTGCCGGAAATAGGCATGCTCCCGTTCAGCAAGGCGCACGCATACGGCAACGACTTTCTCTACGTGCGCGCCGCGGACCTCGAGGGGCACGAGTACGGGCCGGCGGCCATTCGTCTCTGCGATCGGCACGCCGGGATTGGCGCCGACGGGCTGATCATCTACCAGCCCACCGAGCGCGGCGCGTCGATGACGCTCCACAACGCCGACGGCGGCAAGGCGGAGTTGTCGGGCAACGGACTGCGCGGGCTGGCCGCATTGCTCGTCCGAGATCGCCGTCGCCAAGGCCGAGATGCCCGCTCCATCGTCGAAATCGACACGACGGCAGGGCTCCGGACGCTGCAGCTCACGTCCATGGACGGCTCCCGTTATGTCTTCGAGGCGGACATGGGCCAGCCGGCCGGCATTCGTCAGGCGACGCTGCGTGTCGCGGACGAATCCGTGACGGCGACAGTTCTGACGATGGGGAACCCGCAACTCGTGGTGCTGGGCGCGCTGCCGAGCGACGAGCGGTTCGCGCGGCTAGGGCCGGCGCTCGAGCGGCATACTGAGTTCCCGGCTGGGACGAACGTCGAGTTTGCGATGGTGGAATCGCCCGGACGCGTTCGGATTCGCATCTGGGAACGTGGAGTGGGGCCGACCGAGTCTTCAGGGACGGGTTCGTGCGCCGCCGGCGTGGCCGCCGCGGTCCACGGCGGCGCCGCTCGTCGAGTGGAGGTGATCGCCCCCGGCGGCAGCCAGATCGTCGAATGGACCGATGACGGCGTGCGCCTGACCGGATGGGCCGAGATCATCTGCGACGGGACGTTCGAGGCGGACGTGTAGGAGAACGCGATGGATCTGCGCAGCGATCTGCGAGACGCGTGGCGTCTCGCGCGGCACGAGCCCGGCTTTGCGGCGATCGCCATCTTCACCGTGGCGCTCGGCGTCGGCGCGGCGACGATCCTCTTCAGCCTGGTGAACGGCGTCTTGCTGCGGCCCCTGCCGTGGCGCGACGCCGACCGCCTCGTGCGGGTCTCCGAAACCCGCAAGGGCGCGACCCGCAACTTCCCGGGCGCGCTCACCAATGGCACCTTTCTCGCCTGGGCCGAGAAACCGGCCACGATCGACGGCATCGCGGCGTGGACGGATGACAAGGTCACGCTGACCTCGTCGAGTGGCGCGCCCGAGCGGATCGATGTCGTCGCCGTCACGCCCAGCCTGTTCCCGCTGCTTCGCGCCGACGCCATCGTCGGGGCGGTCTTCAAACCCGGCGACGAGCAGGAGGGGCATCCGCCCGTTGTCGTCCTGTCACACGCCCTCTGGCAGCAGCGCTTCGGGTCCGATCCGCACATCGTCGGGAAACTGGTGCGTCTCGATGGCGGAGCGACGACTGTCGTCGGCGTGATGCCAGCCGGCTTCGAGTTCCCGAACGCGACCGCGCGCGCGTGGACGCCGTTTCTGATCCGCAGCGTTTACGGCAAGGAACCGGGGTCGCGCCAGCTTCAGCTGTTCCAGGCGATGGGGAAGTTGCGCCCCGGCGTGACGGCGGCGCAGGCGGCGACGGAGGGCAGCACGCGCGCCGCGCATGCGCCGTCGCTGGACATGGTCGGGATGGCGGTCTTCGGAACCAAGAGTCCGGCGGACGTGCAGGTCGTGCCGGCGCTCGAGGCGATGACATCACAGGTCCGTCAGCCCCTTTTGCTCTTCCTCGCCGCCGTCGGTCTGCTGGTGCTGACCGCGACGGCGAATATCGCGAGTCTGCAGTTGGTGCGGGCCGCGGCGCGACGTCGAGATACCGCGATCCGCACGGCGCTCGGCGCGGGCGTTGGGCGCCTGGCGCGCCCGATGATCGTCGAGAGCGTCGCCCTTGGGATGCTGGGGGGAACGGCGGGCCTGGCGTTGGCGACGGCCCTGCATCGTGTGCTGCCGCTCGTCATGCCGCCGCAATTTCCGCGACTCGACGCTGTCCGCGTCGATTTTACGGTTGCTCTCTTTGCGATGGGGGTGTCGCTCGCGAGCGCGGTGGTCTTCGGCGTCGTCCCGTCGTTCCTGGGACGCCGTGTGGATCTTGTGGCGGCCTTGAACGAGGACGGTTTGGCGCCGGCTGGCGGCGGCGCGCGGACGGCAACGTCCCGCGCGCGGCGAGCGATCATCGTCGGGCAGGTCGCGATCGCGTCGGTGCTCCTGATTGGCGGCCTGCTGCTCGCGCAGAGCTTCGTCCGGCTGCTGCAGGCGAATCGCGGCTACGACCCGGTCAACGTGCTCACCGCCCAGATTACGCTGCCGGATGCGACGTATGACGGCGCACGCCGCATGGCGCTGCTGGACCGCACGCTCGACCGGCTCCGCGCGATGCCAGGCGTGACTGCCGCGGCGACCGGGACGACCCCGCCGTTCGCGCAGCGTGAGATGCTCACGGCGTTCACCATGCCGGCATCCGGCGACGGAAAGGGCCCTGCGGAAGTACGCGCCGCGAAGCGTCACGTCAGCGACGGCTGGTTTGCGGCGCTGGGGATTCGTGTCATCGCTGGTCGCACGTTCAATGCGTCCGACACGCGGACCTCGCGGCCGGTGGTCGTCGTCAACCGGACATTCGCTCGCGACTACCTCGGAGATCGCCCCGTCGGCCGGCTGCTGCCGCTCGGCGACGGACACCGCGAGGCCGAGAACTGGGAAGTGATTGGCGTCGTCGAGGACGTCCGCCAGCGAGACATCAACGAGCGCCTGCAGCCGGAGATTTACGTGGACTATCGGCAGCTCTCGAACGGGTTCGACGCGTCAGAAGCGACGTTCGTGCTTCGGACGGCCTCCGCGCCTTCGGTGTTCGGAGACACGATCCGGCGACTGGTTCACGACCAGGACGACTCGCTGGCGTTCGACTCGATTGTGACGCTGGAGGACCGGCTGCGCGACAGCCTGGCGGAGCCGCGCCTGTACGCCCTGCTGCTGGCGGCCTTTGCGGTCTCGGCGCTCATCGTGGCCGGTGTTGGCCTCTTTGCGGTGTTGTCGTACAGCGTGACGCAGCGGGCGCGTGAAATTGGCGTGCGAAGCGCGATTGGCGCACGGCCGATTGACATCGTGCGGCTGGTGCTCTCGCAGGCCCTCGGCATGGCCACGGTTGGGGTGGTGCTCGGACTGCTGCTGGCCACGGCGACCGTCCGCGTCCTGTCCGCGTTTTTGTACGGCATCGAGCCGTACGATCCGGTGACGCTCGTTTTCGCGGTGACGCTGCTGCTCACCGTGGCACTGGCGGCGGCGATCATCCCGGCCCGTCGTGCGGCGCGCGTCGATCCGATCAGCGTGATCCGATCCTGAAGCGCGGGCCTTCGCGCCCGCGACATCCACTTCAAAAATTGCGTACGACGTGTGCGTGCGTGCCGCAGCGGTCTGCCGCGTTCGCCTAGCGAGGACGTTTGGCGGGGTGTGGCGGCAGCGGGGCTTGCGATCCCGGAACTCGTTCTGCTGCCGCGACGAGCGAGTCCGTGACGCCCTCGAGGTGCGCCTTGGCCTGGAGATAATCCTGGCTGGCAAGCGCCTTGCCCGCTTCATCCGTAGCCTGGCGCGCCGCCGCGATGGCTGCAGCGAGCTGTGCCGTGAGCGCAGCGGGCTGATGCGTGCTTTGCGCGGATTGCAGCTTCGCGGACGTGACGGCGATTTCCGTCGTGACTTCAGCGAGCAGGCGTTCGGCGTCGCTGCGGGTCGCGGCCTTCTGATCGGCGGCCATCTTCGCGGCGTTCTGCGCGCGCTCGCGGCTGTCGAGCGCGTAGTTGAGCGCCAGTCGATAGTCGCGATCGCCGACGGCCGTGTTCGCGTGATCGAGCGCGTCCTGCGCCGCCTTCAGCTCTTCGACCGCGTACTTGTCGGCGCCCGCCGCGCGCGCGGCGTCGATGGCGCCTTGGGCCTGATGCAGTTCCTTGTCGGGAGGATCGCCGCAGCCAGCGGCCAGGACGAACGCGATGAAGACCGGCAACAGCCGGAGGAACCAAACGGCACGCGACATCGCGCCTGAGTATATACGGGTCTGACGACGTGGGAAGCGACGGTATCGCCCGACAGCGGCGTGAACGCACGCACTCGGCCGCGGACCGGCCGCGCGAGAAACTCGCGCGCATCGGCGCGAGTGGGCTCGGCGACAACGAGCTGCTGGCGCTCGTACTGGGACACGGCGGACGAGGGCAATCTGCGCTGACGCTGGCAGCCGCGCTCCTGGCGCGGGCGGGCGGAGTCACCGGGCTGCCCGCCGTGATGCTTGGCGACTTGCGTCAGGAAGCCGGAGTCGGCGTTGCCCGCGCGGCGCAGGTCGTCGCGGCCATCGAGCTGGGACGCCGGACGCTGTGTCCCGCGCCCCCGAGGCGCCGCTTCCTGCGGCCGAGCGAATGTGCCGAGTGGCTGCTGCCGCAGTTCGGCGGACGGCCCGTAGAGCAATTCGGCGTCGTCCTGCTCGACGCACGGCGTGGCGTGATCGCCGCGCGCGTTGTCTCGACCGGATCGGTGGACGCCAGCACCGCGGATCCGCGGGAGATCTTCCGCGAAGCGATCCTGGCGAGGGCCGCCGGTGTCGTCGTGTTCCACAATCACCCGTCGGGTGATCCGACGCCGAGTCCGGAGGACGTCGCGGTCACCCGCCGCCTCGTCGCGGCGGCGACGATCCTCGGCGTCGAGATGGTCGACCACCTGGTTCTCGGCGCCGGACGATACTTCAGCTTCCACGAGCACTCTGGGCCATCGTGGAAGACGTGACGCCTGGCCGTGCGAGCCGAACTGGCCGCTACTCCTGGCGAAGCGCGACGGCCGGCGCAATTCGAGCGGCACGGACGGCAGGCACCACGGCCGCGACGATGGCGCCCAGACCGATCACGAGTGGCGCGGCGATGAAAGTCACCGGATCGAGCGGCGTGACGCCGAACAGCAGCGATGTCAGGTAGCGGCTGAGTCCCGCGGCGGCGAGCAGCCCCAGAGCGGCCCCGACGAGCGCCAGCCTCAGCGCCTGCCCGGCGACCATTCGGACCAGATGCGTCGCGCGGGCCCCAAGGGCCGCGCGGACACCGAGTTCACGCGTGCGCTCGTGCACCGAGAACGCCAGCACGGCGAAGACGCCGACCGACGCGAGCACGAGGGCCAGGGCCGCGAAGACGCCGACGAGCGCCGCCCTGAAGCGCGGACGAGACATCGATTCGTTTTCGATATCCCGCATCGTGCGCACGTGGTCCACCGCTTCGTCGCGGTCGATTCGCGCGACGGCCGCCTTGACGGCTGCCGTCACCGACTCGGGCGGGACCGTGGTCGCGATGGCCAGCTGGCTCCACCACCACGGGTTCTGCGTCACCGGCACGTAAATCTGCACCGGATCGTCCGTGTCGCCCGGCCCTTCCTTGATCTGCCGGGACACGCCGATCACCTGGCGCACCACCGGCGTTGGACCATTCGAACCCATCGCGTCGACGCTCACGCGCAGCGACAACGGGTCACGGCCCCGCGCGAAGCGACGCACGAACGCTTCGCTGACGATGCAGACCGGCTGTGATGTCGCCGAGTCCGCCGCGGTGAAGGCACGTCCGCGGCGGATCGGGATCCCGAAGACGTCGAAGAAGCGCGCGCCGGTGATCTGATAGTGCGCGGTGGGCATGTTCGCGGCATCTGGCTTGGGATCGCCGACCACGAAGAAGGCCTGCCCGATGTCGAAGCCGTCGAGCGGGAAGCTGCCGCTCCAGCTGGCAGCGCGCACGCCTGGGATGGCCGCCAGCTCGCGGTTCACGGCCTCGTAGAAAGCGCCCGTCGACGCGTCGGTCGGATATCGGGAGCTCGGCAGACTCACCGCCATTGTCAGGACGTCGCTGTTGCGGTACCCGGCATCGACGTCGGAGAGCGACGACAGCGTGCGGAGCAGCAGACCGGCACCGGCCAACAGGATCACGGCCAGCGCGATCTCGACCGCGACGAGCCCGGACCGGATCCCGCCGGCCCGATTCGTGGCGCCGCGCGAGCCTGCGGCGAGCGCCGCGGTCAGCGACACGGTCGTGGCGTGCCAGGCGGGGATCGCACCGAAGAGGCCGCTCACCAGGATCGAGAGCCCGACGGCAAATGCCGCCACCCTCGCGTCGAGCGCGAGCGTGATGCCATCCGGCAAGGTGTCCGCCGGCAGCGCGGACGGCGCGATCGTCAGCGCCAGCCAGGCGAGCCCCAACCCGGCGGCGCCACCACACGCCCCGAGCAGCAGGCTTTCGATGAGGAGCTGGCTCCCCAGATCGCGGCGTGTGGCGCCGAGCGCCGCGCGGACGCCCAGCTCGCGTGTCCGAGACACGCCACGCGACAGCAGCAGGCTGGCCACGTTGGCGGCGGCCATCACCAGCACGAGCGCGACGACGGCGCCGAGCACGAGGCTGGTTTGCCGCCGGTCGTCGCCCATCAGCGCGTCGCGTAACGGTTGAATCGTCACGCCCCAGCCCTTGTTGGTGGCTGGTGAGAGGCGCGCGATGTTGGCGGCCACGCCAGCCATATCGGCACGCGCCTCGGTCGCGGAGACGCCTCCGCGCAGCCGGCCGAGGACGCGCAGGTAGTGCATCTGCCGCTGCTCGGGTGTCCGGCCCGGCCGGAAGATGGTCCAGACGTCCGCCGTGTTGAAAATCTGGAACGCCGCCGGGACGACGCCGACGACGGTGAAGGGGTCTCCGTTGAGGGTGAGGACGCGCCCGACGAGACCCGGTTCGCCGCCGTAGCGGCGTTTCCAGAACGCCTCGCTGACCACCACGACGCGGATGCCTGGCGCGGCGTCGGCCGCCAGGAAGGTGCGACCTGTCACCGGTGCGACGCCGAGCACGTCGAAGAACGCCGACGTCACCGCCTGCGCACGCAGCTTCTCGGGCGCCGCCGATGGCGTCGACAGCGTGACGCTGGCGCCGGCCACCGCCGCCATCGACTCGAAGGCGTGGTTTTGCTCGGACCAGTCAACGAAATTGAGGGGCGCGACGCGATTGAACGGGTAGTCCGGCGCCGCCTCGGCCAGGAACATCAGCCGGTCGGGCGCGCGGTAGGGCAGCGGCCGCAGCAGGACGGCGTCCACGAGCGAGAAGATCGCAGTCGTCGCCCCGATGCCTGCGGCCAGGACCGCGACGGCCAGCAGCGTGAAGACGGGAGCCTTTGCCAGTGCCCGCGCTCCATAACGAACATCGCGCGCCAACGTCATGGCCCCTTTGACGTGCGCGGTCCCGGCGGCGTTGGCTGCGCGTGTCACGCGTGGCGCCGCGGCCATCCCCTCGTCCCGGGGCAATCGGCTTACGTCGGTAGGCTACAATGACGGTTTCGGGTTTCCTTCGACGGCCCGGCAGACCATGCGGATCCTCTACTTCGACTGCTTCAACGGCGCCTCGGGCGACATGATCCTCGGCGCGCTGCTCGACGCGGGGCTCCCGCTCGACGCGCTCAGGGGCGCGCTTGGCAGCCTGGCGATCGAGGACTTCGAGGTCACGAGCGAACGCGTCCTGCGGGCCGGGGTGTCGGCGACGAAGTTCCGCCTTATCGAGCGGCATCCAGAACCGGCTCACGCGCACGGCCACACGCACCAGCACGGCCACACGCACGACCACGGGGATTCGCACGACCATTCGCATGGTCATACGCACGACCAGCCGCACGAGCCCCAGCACGAACACCCGAAAAGCCATTCGCACGCTCATCGCGACGAGGGCCACCATCCGCACCGCAGCCTGCCCGAGATCCACGCGCATATCGAGCGCGCGGCGCTGAGCGCTGCCGGGAAGGCGCGCGCCAAGGCGCTGTTCCAGCGGCTGGCTGAGGCCGAGGCCGCCATCCACCAGATGCCGGTCGATCGCGTCCATCTCCACGAGGTCGGCGCCCTCGACTCGATTGTGGACATCGTCGGGGCCGTCTTCGCGCTCGAGTGGTTCAAGGCGGACGAAATCGTGTGCTCGCCGCTGAACGTCGGCCGCGGGATGGTGCGGTCGGCGCATGGAGTGTTCCCCGTGCCCGCTCCGGCGACGGTCTCGCTGCTCGGCGCCGCGCCGATTTTCTCGCGCGGCCCCGAGGCTGAGCTGCTGACACCGACCGGCGCCCTGTTGCTGACGGGGCACGCTGCGCGGTTCAGCGCCATCCCGGCGATGCGCGTCACCGCTACGGGGTATGGCGCCGGCGAGCGCGATTTCCACGAGACGCCGAACGTGCTGCGCGTGCTCGTCGGCGAGGCCGACGCGGGTCACACGCACAGAGTGCTCGTCGTCGAGTGCGAGATCGACGACATGAACCCGCAGCTCTACGGCCCGCTGATGGACCAGCTCTACGCCGCCGGAGCCCTCGAGGTGTTTTACTCGTCGGTGCAGATGAAGAAGAACCGTCCGGGCACGATGGTCACGGTGCTGGCGCCGCCTGAAACGCGCACGAAGATCGCCGACACGCTCTTCCGCGAGACGACGACCATCGGGGTGCGCTATAGCGAGCGCGATCGCGAATGCCTGACTCGCGAGTGGCGGAGTGTCGAGACGCCGTTCGGCGCCGTTCGCATCAAGATCGCGCGTCGCGGCGAAACGGTCGCCAACGCTCAGCCGGAGTTCGACGATTGCGCGAAGCTCGCGCAGGCGCTCGGCGTGCCGATCAAAGACGTCCACGCCGCGGCGCTGAAGGCGTGGCTGGAGCAGCGCGGCTGACATGGGGTTCTATCTAACGACCGCAATCGACTACGTCAACAGCCGGCCGCACCTCGGCACCGCGTACGAGAAGATCGGGGCCGACGTCATCGCCCGCTACAAGCGGCTCTCAGGCATCGAGACACGCTTCCTGATGGGCAACGACGAGCACTCGCAGAACGTCTTCCGGAAGGCGAAGGAGCTCGGGCTCGACCCGAACGCCTACTGCGATCAGATGGAACGCGCGTTCCGCGAGGTGTGGGCGAAGCTGTCGATTTCGTTCGACGACTTCATCCGGACCACCGAGCCGCGGCACAAGGCGGCGGTCCAGAAGATGGCCCAGGCCTGCCACGACCGCGGCGATGTGTACGAGGGCCACTACGAAGGCTGGTACTGCGTCTCGTGCGAGTCGTTCAAGCAGGACAAGGACCTGATCGACGGCAAGTGCGCGATCCACCTGACGACACCCGAGTGGATTCGCGAGAAGAACTACTTTTTCCGACTGTCGCAATATCAGCAGCGGCTGCTCGACCACTACGCGGCTCATCCGGAGTTCATCCAGCCGGAGATCCGGCGGAACGAGATTCTCCGGCTCGTCGAAGGCGGGCTCGAGGACATCTCGATCAGCCGCGCGGGACAGTCGTGGGGCATCCCGCTGCCGTTCGACCCGTCGAGCGTCGTCTATGTCTGGTTCGACGCGTTGATCAACTACGCGGCGGCGGCCGGTTACGGCACCGATGACGCGCTGCTCGCGAAATGGTGGCCGGCCGACCTGCACGTCGTCGGCAAGGACATCACGCGGTTCCACTGCGTCGTCTGGCCGGCAATGCTGATGAGCGCCGGGCTGCCGCTGCCGCGCCAGGTCTTCGGCCACGGCTGGGTGCACTTGAAGGGCCAGAAGATGAGCAAGTCGCTCGGCACGGTCGTCGATCCGCTCGAGGCTGCGGATCGCCTCGGCGCCGATCCGCTGCGGCTCTATCTCGTGAAGGAGATTCCGTACGGCGGGGACGGCGACTTCTCGTGGGAGCGGTTTGAGGAGCGCTACAACGTCGATCTCGCGAACAATCTCGGCAACCTCGTCAGCCGCGTGACGACGATGGTGGAGAAGTATCGGGAACTGGCGCTGCCGGCTTCGCCGGTCGCGGCCGGACCGCTGAAGGCCGTCGCCGCGCAGTCGCTCGAGGCCTATCGCGCAGCGATGGATCAGTTCGCCTTGCACGAGGCGGTCGCCGCCGCGTTCCGGCTGGTCGATGCCACCAACGAGTTCATCGCGGCGTCCGAACCCTGGACGCTGGCGAAGGATCCGGCCAGGTCGGATCAGCTCACCGGCGTACTCTTCGACGCCGCCGAAGCGGTGCGCATTGCCGCGGTGCTGCTGCTGCCCGTGATCCCGACCGCGAGCGCCGAAATCCTGCGGCGTGCGGGTGAAGAGATCCCAGTCAGCGAGATCACACTGGTATCAGCCGCCTGGAGGAACACACCGCGGCGCCTTGTGAAGGGGCCGGCCCTCTGGCCGCGCCTCGAGCCAGGAAGTTCTGCGTCCGGCACGGACGCCTCAGGAGAAAAGTCAGTGAGCGATCAGAGTCCGTCCGTACCGCCGATTACCGCATCCACCTCCGCGCCTGACGGCGCTACGGCGGACAAGCCCGCACCTTCTGCACCCACCGCACCTCCCGCACCTTCCGCACCTGTTTCCGTGACCATCGACCAGTTCATGGCCATCGAGCTCCGAGTGGCGAACGTCCTGGCAGCCGTCCGCGTGCCGAAGTCCAAGAAGCTGATCGAGCTGCGCGTGGACGCCGGCACCGATGAACGGACGATTGTCGCGGGGATCGCGGAAGCCTACGAGCCAGACACGCTCGTGGGCCGGAAGATCGTCATCGTCCACAACCTCGCGCCGGCCAAGCTGATGGGCATCGAGTCAAAGGGCATGGTGCTGGCCGCCAGCGCGGAGGGCGGCAAGCCTGTGCTGATCGATCCGGGCCAGGACGCCGCGCCCGGCACGCGCGTGCGGTAGCCCGATTCACTTCGCACTTCGCATTTCGCACTTGGCGCTGTGATCGACTCCCACTGCCACCTCGCTGACGAGGTCTTCGAGGCGGATCTCGAGGCGGTGATCGCGAGGGCGAGAGAGGCCGGGCTTGAGGGCGCCATGTGCATCCTGGCCGCCGGCGACGAGCAGGAAGCGCGTCGGGCCGGCAATGTGAGCGCCGTCTGGTCGTCGGTGCGCTTCGCTGTCGGCGTCCATCCGCATCAGGCGAAGGAATGCGCCGGGCAGCCGGGCCGCGCCGAGCGCCTGCTCCGCGACGCCTTCGCGTCGCCCGACGTAGTGGCCGTGGGCGAGATCGGGCTCGACTACCACTACGACTTCTCGCCGCGCGACGTGCAGCATGACGTCTTCGTCGAGCAGCTCGCCACGGCGCGGACGCTCGGCGCCCCTGTCGCAATCCACACGCGTGAGGCCGACGAGGACACGTTCTCGACGCTCGCGCAGGAGGGCCAGGGGGTACCCGGAGTGTTCCACTGCTTCACGGGTGGAGTCGCGCGTGCGCGGCGCGCCCTCGACCTGGGGTTTCACCTGTCGCTGGCCGGCATCCTGACGTTCCCGAAGGCCACCGACCTGGTGGAAGTCGCGAAGTTCGCGCCGGCCGACCGTCTGCTCGTCGAGACAGACAGTCCGTTCCTCGCACCCGTGCCTCATCGCGGGAAGCGCAACGAGCCCGCGTTCGTCGCACGCGTCGTGGACCGCCTCGCGGAGATCCGGGGTGAGGATCCGGCAGAGATCGCACGCCAGACTACCGCGAATTTCCGGGCGCTGTTCGGCCGGAACACCGCCTCCGCGCGTTGACACTCCGCGCGAAGATATGGTCAGATCAACCCGCCTTGAACCGGTCCGTCGATAGCCCTCCGCCCGATCTCGTACGGCTGTTCGAGCCAATTCGCGACGATCTGGTCCGGGTCGAGCGCGAATTCGGCCGTCACCTGCAGTCGCAGGTTGCGCTCATCCCCAAGATCGGGAAGTACATCCAGCAGAGCGGCGGCAAGCGCGTGCGCCCCGCGGTCCTGCTGATGGCGGCGCGCCTCTGCGGCTACCAGGGCGAGAACGCCGTACTGCACGCGGCCGTCGTGGAGTTCATCCACACCGCGACGCTCGTCCACGACGACATCATCGACGACTCCGAGTTCCGTCGCGGCCGCCTCGCCGTCCACTCGCAGTGGGGCAACGACATCACGGTCCTGCTCGGCGACTTCCTCTACATCAAGTCCATGTCGCTCGCGCTGTCGCAGGACTCCCTCGACATCGTTCGCCTGCTGTGCGACGTCACGCTGCGGATGATCGAAGGCGAGCTGTACCAGCTGACGAAGAACGGCGATATCGGCATCACGGAAGACGAGCACTTCGACATCATCCGCCGCAAGACGGCTTACCTGTTTGCCGGCTGCGCGCAGATCGGCGGAATGCTCGGCACTGCGACGCTCGAGCAGCAGGGCGCGCTGCGCGATTACGGGTTCAACCTCGGCATCGCGTTCCAGGTGATGGACGATCTGCTGGATTTCACCGGCGACACGACGGCGCTCGGCAAGCCCGTGGGCGGCGACCTGCGTGAAGGCAAGGTCACGTTGCCGATCATCCGGCTGCTCGCCGAGTCCGACCAGGCCACCCGCAAGCTGGTCGCCGACGTCGTCGAGGAGAAGAACGTCACGATCGAGCGTTGGGCGGAGATCACGAAGCTGCTCCGGCAGTCGGGCGCGCTCGACTACTCGATGACGCGCGCCAACGAGTACGCGCTGGCGGCTCGCCAGAAGCTGACGGCGTTCCCGCCGGGCCCGGAGCGCGACGCGTTGGCCGCGCTGGCCGATTACGTATTGCTTCGAGATCGCTGAGCGGCCGAACCGAAGTTCGGCCCTCCGGGTGTCCCAACCCTCGGCCTGACGAGTGACCCACCCTGGCGCACCACACGCCGAACGCATTCGCGAGCTTCGTGAGCTGATCCGGCGTCACGAAGAGCTCTACTACATTCAGGCCAATCCGGAAATCTCCGACGCGGAATTCGACGCGCTCCTGAGGGAGTTGCGGGCGTTGGAAGAGGCGCATCCTGATCTGGTGACGCCCGACTCGCCGACGCAGCGCGTCGGCGGAAGGGCGGCCGAAGGCTTCCAGACCGTCGAGCATCGCGCGCCGATGCTCAGCCTGGACAACGCGTACTCCGAGGACGAGCTTCGTGAGTTCGATCAGCGGGTGCGCCGAGGGCTCGACCTCGCCGACGGCGACGCGGCGCCGGTCTACGTCGCCGAGCTGAAGGTTGACGGCCTGAGCATGGCGCTCTCGTATGAGGACGGCCGCCTCGTGCGAGGGGCGACGCGCGGCGACGGAGAGCGCGGCGAAGACGTCACGGCGAACGTCCTGACCGTGAAGGCGATCCCGCATCGGCTGAAGGGCGCCCCGAGGGGCGTGCTCGACGTCCGCGGCGAAATCTACTGGCCTCGCAAGGCGTTCGACGCCGTCAACGAGGCGCGTGCCGCCCGCGAGGAGCCCCCGTTCGCGAATCCACGGAACGCCGCGGCCGGGGCGATGCGCAACTTGAACTCGCAGGCGATCGCGGACTACGGACTCAGCTTCTGGGCCTACCAGGTGGTGGGCGACGCCGGTGTGACGACGCACGAGGCGTTGTTGCAGCAGCTGGCGTCATGGGGATTCCCCGTCGAGGGCGACTACCGAATCTGTCCGGACATCGATGCCGTGACCGCCTTTTGCCGTCACTGGGATGACGCGCGACGGGGCCTCGACTTCGAAACCGACGGCGTCGTCGTGAAGTTGAACGAGCTGGCAGCGCGTGAGCGCCTTGGCGCGACATCGAAGTTCCCGCGATGGGCGATCGCGTTCAAGTTCCCGGCTGAGCAGGCCGAGACGACGCTGCGGGACATCCTCTGTCAGGTAGGCCGCACGGGCGCCGTAACGCCCGTGGCGGTGCTCGAGCCGGTGCTGCTGGCCGGATCGACCATCGCGAACGCGACGCTTCACAACGCCGACGAAATCGCGCGGCTCGACGTGCGGATTGGCGACCGCGTCATCATCGAGAAGGGCGGCGACGTCATCCCGAAGGTGCTCCGAGTCGTCGATCCCGATCGCGCCGGACGCCCGGAACCGTGGCAGATGCCGGCCGAGTGCCCGTCATGCCGCAGCACGCTGGTGCGCCCCGAGGGCGAGGTCGTCTGGCGTTGCGAGAACGCGAGCTGCCCGGACCAGCTCCGGCGGCGGATCGAGCACTTCGCCGGGCGGATTGCGATGGACATCGAAGGGCTTGGCGCGGCGATCGTCGACCAGCTCGTCGAGCGCGGACTCGTCAAGGACGTCGCCGACCTGTATGCGCTCGAAGCCGAGACGTTGTCGGCGCTGGTGGTCGCGCCGCGCGAGACGAGATCCGAACGCGCGCGGCCGAGAAAGCTCGGGAAGGTCGGCCTGAATCTCGTGGCGCAGATCGATCGCAGCCGCACGAACGAGCTCTGGCGCCTGCTGCACGGCCTGGGGATTCGTCACGTCGGCGAGCGCGCGGCGGTCGTGCTCGCTCGCGCCTTCGGAAGTCTCGAGGCGATCAAGGACGCCAACGCGGGGCAGCTCGAGTCGGTCCACGAGATCGGTCCCGTGGTCGCCGCGTCGATTCGGCAGTGGTTCGACGAGCCCCACAACCGCGAGCTCGTGGCGCGTCTCGCGGGTGCCGGCGTAAACGTCCAGGCGACCGCCGCCGAGCGCGCCGCGGCCGCCGCCGGTCCAGGCCCTCTCTCCGGCAAGACCTTCGTGCTGACGGGCACGATGGCCCAGATGACGCGGGAGCAGGCCACCGAGGCCATCGAGGCCCTGGGCGGGAAGGTGTCGGGATCGGTCAGTCGCAAGACTTCTTATGTCGTCGTCGGGGCGGATCCCGGAAGCAAAGCTCAAAAAGCGCTCGAGCTTGGCGTGACGACGCTGGATGAAGCGGCGTTCCGGGACCTTATAATGCCGTCATGAGCCGCCGATTCGCGCTGGTGACCGTATTGCTGGTCGCCTCAGGCTCGTTTCTGGTCGGCCTTATCGTGGCCGGGTCGCTGACGCCTGCGCCGGCAGACTCGAGAACCAACCGGCTGCCGGCGATCGCCAGCGGCCGGACGGCGGCGGTCACGCTCGTCAATTTCGCCGATATCGCCGAACGCATCAACCCGTCGGTCGTGAACATCGACGCGACGTCGCTGACGCCCGCCAGCGAAGACGGTGGCACGGTGGACAAGAACGGCTACGTCCACCCGTGGGAATCACCGCACGATCGCGACATCGCCAAGCCGCGCCGAGGCACGGGTGCCGGCCTCATCATCGAGGCCGACGGGCACATCCTGACGAACGACCACGTCATCGAGCGGGCGGACCGCATCATCGTCAAGCTCTCGGACGGCCGTTCATTGAAGGCGCACGTCGTCGGGTCCGATCCCGACACCGATATCGCGCTGATCAAGGTCGACGGGGCCGGGCCGTTGCCGGCCGCGCCGCTTGGCGAGTCTTCCTCGCTCCGTGTCGGCGAGTGGGTCTGCGCGATTGGCAACCCGCTGGCCTACGAGCACACGGTTACCGTCGGGGTCGTCAGCTTCGTCGGAAGGAAGCTCTTCGACCTCAGTCTCGACAACTACATTCAGACAGACGCCGCCATCAACTTCGGCAACAGCGGCGGTCCCCTCATCAACGCGCGTGGGGAAGTGATCGGCATCAACTCGGCGATCAGCGCGAAGGCCAGCAACATCGGGTTCGCCGTGCCGATCGACCAGGCGCGCGAGGTGATCCCGCAGCTCAAGCAGTACGGACGCGTGGCGCGCGGCTACATCGGCGTCGCCCTGAAAGACGTCGATCCTGACCTGCAGGCCTCGTTGCACCTGACCTCCGCGCATGGCGCGCTCGTGCAGGACGTCACGGAAGGTTCCCCGGGCGACCGCGCCGGGCTGCGCGCGTACGATCTCATCACGGCCGTCGAAGGGCGGCCCGTGTCGACCAACGACGAGTTGATCCGGCTCGTCGCCTCGATTGCGCCGGGCACGAACATCCGGCTCGACGTGGTTCGAGACGGCCGGCCGGTCCCCGTGCTCGTGAAGCTGGCGGAGCGGCCGGGGCGCCTGCAGGATTCGCGCGACAACGGCTCCGAGCGGCCCTCGAGCGACCGTGAGCCCGAGGACGAGCCGTCGCTCGGCGTGGCGGTGCGCGAGTTGGATCGGGCGGACTTGAGCGAACTCGGGCTGCCGCAGTCCGTGCATGGCGTGGTGATTTCGCGGGTCGAGCCGCTCAGCCCCGCGTCCGACGCGAGCCTCTCGCGCGGCCAGCTGATTCTCGAGGTCAACCGTCGTCCGGTGGCGTCGGCCACTGAGTTTCGTCGTCTCGTGGCGGGCGCACACGCAGGCGACGTGTTGACGTTCTATCTCTACCTCCCCGACCAGGCCCAGCGCGCCCTCAGGACCGTGAGAGTCGATCGACCGTGAAGCCGCGGATCCTCGTTATCGATGACGAATCGGCCATCCGCGATTCGTTGCGGATGATTCTCGAATACGAAGGCTACGAGGTGCAGGGCGCGGCGACCGGCCAGGACGGTCTCACGCTCGTCGACCGCGATCCGCCCGAGCTCGTGTTCCTCGACATCAAGATGGCCGGGATGGACGGCCTCGAGGTGCTGCAGCGCCTGAAGGCGGGTCACGACACCCTGCCGGTCGTCATGATCTCCGGCCATGCCACGGTGTCGACCGCCGTCGAGGCCACCAAGCTCGGCGCGTTCGACTTCATCGAGAAGCCGCTGTCCACCGAGCGCGTGCTGGTCACCGTCAGAAACGCGCTCGACAGGCTCCGCCTTGTCGACGAGAACGTCACGCTGCGCAAGGCGCAGGAAGTGCGGCACCAGCTCGTCGGCGACAGCGCGGGCCTGCGCGGCACGCTCGACGCCGTGAAACGGGCGGCGCCCACCGCGGCGACGGTGCTCATCACGGGCGAGAGCGGCGTCGGCAAGGAGCTCGTGGCGCGGGCGATCCATCGCAACAGCCTGCGCTCGCGCGAGCGGTTCATCCAGGTGAACTGCGCGGCGATTCCCGACGATCTGATCGAGTCCGAGCTCTTCGGCCACGAGAAGGGCTCGTTCACCGGCGCGACGGAGAAGCAGGTCGGCAAGTTCGAGCAGGCCGATCGCGGCACGATCTTCCTGGACGAAGTCGGCGACATGAGCCTCAAGACGCAGGCCAAGGTGCTGCGCGTCCTGCAGGAAGGGGAAGTCGAGCGCCTCGGGTCATCGCGGACCATCAAGGTTGACGTGCGCGTGATCGCGGCGACCAACAAGGACCTCGAGCAGGAAGTCGAGAAGGGGAACTTCCGCGAAGACCTCTACTTCCGTCTGAACGTCATCCCCATCCAGGTGCCGCCGCTGCGCGAGCGGACCGAGGACATCCCGACACTCGTACGGCACTTCCTGGATCTGCTGGCGCGCGAGAACAACGTCCGGCCGAAGCGGATCACCGAGGCCGCGCTCACCGCGCTGCAGCGCCACCGATGGCGCGGGAACATCCGCGAGCTCCGGAACACCATCGAGCGCCTCGTGATCATGACGCCCGGCGACACGATCGACGCCGGGGATCTGCCGCCGATGGCGGCACGCAACGTCGCCGAGGTGCGAGACGTGCCGACTGTGCGGGTCGGCGACTCGGAGCCGCAGGCCGGCACGCTGCGCGAGCACAAGGAATTGGCCGAACGCGCGTTCCTGGTACAGAAGCTCCGGGAAACGGGATGGAATATCTCCAAAACCGCCGATTTGATCGACACGCCCCGGAGCAACCTGTACAAGAAGCTCGAGCAGTATAAGATCTCACAAGAGACGGATGGCTAGTCCGTTGCCTGAAGTCTGTCATCTGAAGTCCGAGAAGGAAGCGCCGCAGCCAGGCCAGACGATCGCCGCTCGGTCCAACCGCGGAGCGGGCAACCGCATCGCGAAGTGGACTGAGGGGAGGAAAGTCCGAACTCCGTAGGGCAGTGCGCCGGGTAACGCCCGGGCAGGGTAACTTGACGGAAAGTGGCACAGAAAATACACAGCTGACGTCGATCCTTCGGGATCGGCAAGCAATGGTGAAAAGGTGCGGTAAGAGCGCACCGCGCCTCTGGTAACAGGGGTGGCAGGCAAAACCCCGCACGGAGCAAGACCAAATAGGGAGGCGCTTGAGGACGGCCCGTCCGAAGCCTCCGGGTAGGTTGCTTGATCCTGGCAGCAATGCCAGGGCTAGAGGAATGATCGTCTCGCCGGACTCGGCCGTCGCCCGCAGCTTAATGCGGGCTGCGGCACGACGACGGCGGACAGAATTCGGCTTACCGGCGTGACTGCGGCGCTTCGCTTCCTTTCTCTCTTCGCCGTTCTGGCGCTTCTCGGGTCACTCGGGCTCGACGCGCAGGACCTCGGGATCCGCCAGTACAAGCCGAAGTCGACGCTCGTCGTCCCGGCGCATACGGTGGCGCGGGCGAAATATCCCGTCATCGACATCCACAGCCACCACGACGATCTCACCCCGGCCGGGTACGCGCAGGTCGTGCGGGAGATGGACGGCCTCAACCTCCAGATCCTCGTGAACCTCAGCGGCGGCACCGGCTCCGAGTTGCAGCAGAAGCTCGACGTCGTGCGCACGAGCGCGGCGCCGACCCGTATGGTGCAGTTCGCCAACCTGGATTTCAGAGACATCGACCAGTCCGGCTACGGGGCGCGGCAGGCCGCGCGCCTCGCTGCCGACGTGAAGGCCGGCGCCAGGGGCCTGAAGATCTTCAAGAACTTCGGCATGACGGTGAAGTACGCCAATGGCGCGCGCGTGAAGGTGGACGACCCGCTGTTCGACGAGGTCTTCGAGACGTGCGCGCGGCTGGACATCCCCGTCCTGATCCACGTCGGGGAGCCCGCTCCCTTCTTCGACACGGTCGACGAGCACAACGAGCGCTGGCTCGAGCTGCAGGTGCACCCCGAGCGACGCCGGCCGCCAGAGCGGTTTCCGTCGTTCGAGACGCTGGTCGCCGAGCGGAACCATCTGTTCGCGAAGCACCCCCACACGCGGTTCATCGCCGCGCACTTCGGGTTCCACGCCAACGACCTTGGGCGGCTCGGTAAGCTGCTGGACGACCTGCCGAACGTCTACACCGAGACGGGCGCTGTCATCGAGGAGCTGGCACGCCAGCCCCGCGCCTCGCGCGCCTTCTTCGTGAAATACCAGGACCGGATCCTCTTCGGCAAGGACACCTACGTGGCGTCCGAGTATCCGGTGTTCTTCAGGACCTTCGAGACCGCCGACGAGTACTTCGACGGCTACCGCGACTACCACGCGTTCTGGAAACTGTATGGGCTGGACCTGCCGGACGGCGTCCTGCGCCGGCTCTATTACGGCAACGCGCTGAGAGTGGTCCACGGGCTGCCTGCCGAGAGCTTCCCGTCGCTGGCCCCGGCGACGAACTGACGCTTGCGTGGCGCAGGCCTTCCGCCGTCGCTGAAGCTTTGGCGGTCGGCCTGCTAGGGCTTCAAGGCGGCGCGGGCCTCGGCAAGTGCTGTCGCGGTCTCCTGGTTCGACGGGTCGATTCGAGCCGCTGCCTGAAACTCCCTGACGGCTCGCGGCATGTCGCGCCGGCTGGCGGCGATCAGCCCGAGGTTGTAGTGCGCCTGCGCGTTGCCGGGATTGATCCGAAGTGACGTCTCGAGCGCCGTAGCCGCCTGGTCGAATCGCTTCAGCATCGCGTAGGCAGCGCCGAGGTCCGACAGCGCCGCCGCGTCATCCGGGTGGGCGGCGGCGACCCGGCGGAGGAAGGGAACGGCCTCAGCAGGCCGGTTCAGGGCGAGCAGTGTCGTGCCGAGGTTGTACTCGGCATCGGCGTAGGTCGGATCGATCTGGAGGGCCCGCTCGAACTCCTTCAACGCCTCTGCGGGACGATTCGCGGCACGGAGGGAGGTTGCGAGCGTGTTCCTCACCACCGCGCTGTCGGGCCGTGCGCTCACGGCCTGCTGTAGACACGCGATGGCTTCGTCCAGCCGCCCCTGAGATTCGAGCACCGAGCCAAGGTTCGCAAGCGCCACGAAGTCTCCCGGATACTTGACGAGCCGCGCGCGCATCAGCGCCTCCTGCAGCGTCAGTCGATCCTCGGAGCGCGCGGGCAGGACCTGCAACCAGAGATGCGCCATTTCGTCGATCGCCCGGTTGCCGCCGCGCACGCGCTCGGGAGGCGTGTGCGGGTTGCGCACGTTGCTGGACGAGTTGTCGAAGATCCACCGCATCGAGAGGACGGTGCCCTTCGGCAGCGGCAGGGCATTCGCGAGCTGGTAGACGCCCTGCCACTTCATGTCCCAGTCGGCGATCCTGATCAGCCACTGGATGGATCCGTCCGGCAGCTTCGCGGTGGCCTCGACGGTCTTCCCGAGATAGTGCGCGTGCGGGTAGACGCCGAGCACCTGAACTGGCACGGGGAGCACGAGCTCGTCGGTCACCTCGAACTGCGCGTCGCCCGGCGGGATGTCGAGCGCGCCGTCGTGTTCAAGCTGCAGGAGCATGGGCACGCGGGTCGCCGGTGTCTCGCTGAAATAGAGACCGATGGCGGGTTGAATCGGCTCGCTTCGCCCTGAAGGCTGCAGGTGCATGTTGAGAATCAGATCGGTGCCTGGATCGAGTCGCCACGGCATGTCGGGGCGTTCGACGAGCGCCGGTGTTCCCGGTTTCCAGAACAGGAAGTGGCTGTCTGGCTCGAAGCGGTTCGACGCGAGCGTCAGGTCCATGCCGGGGAAGCCTGGTCCCGGCGATTGCGCGTCGAGGACGCGGCCGGCGTTGCTGGTGTCGAGCAGGACGTTGGCGTGGTGCACGAGCCGCGCGTTGCCCGGCAGGATCTCCATTGCGCGCACGTAGCGCGTCCGCGTCACCGTCGAGGGGAGCACGAGATTCCAGAAGACGTCCCCGCCCTCGGCCGGCACGACGAACGGCTCCGCCGCACGAAGGATGAGATCCGGAGTCCCGAGTTGCCAGCCGGCGGAGTACGTCGGCGCTGCCGGCATCCGCGACGTGGCGCCTTCCGGCGCGCCAGCCACCGCCCACGCCGCCAGCGTCTCGATCTCGACGTCCGTCAGATGTCGCTCGCCGACGAATCGCCCGTGCCCCGCGTCTGGAGGCCATGGCGGCATGTAGTGGCGTCCGGTAACCTTGGCGATCTGGCGTGCGTGCTTGCGCGCGTCCTCGTAGCTGATGAGCGCGAAGGGCCCGGGCCCTCCAGCGTGATGGCAGGGTGCGCAGTTCTTGAACAGGATTGGCGCCACCTCGCCCGTGAAGGTGGGCTGATTCACCGCTCCGCGGCTGCAGCTGGTCGCGAGCGCCGCGAGCGCGACGGCCGCCGGCACGCAGCGTCCGCAGCTCATCGCGTCACATCGGCGATGAGACAGCCGACGGCCGGCGTGAATCGAGGTTCGAGTGTCCGGCCTTTCGCAACGGCTGTGAGCACCTCGTCGAGGTCGTGCCTGGTCGGTGCCGGCCGCATCTGGCCGATGTCCACGTAGCGGTCGTCGATGCGTCCTCTGTAGACAAGCACGGGACCATCACTCGACGGCAGGAAGACGGCGGCCTCCGGTGTCGCCGTCGCGCCTGCGAGCCGGACGAGCTGATGCGAGCGATCCAGCAGCGCGCCGTCCACGTACCCGTAGTCGTGGAGGTAGACGCGCACGGCCGAAGCCGTCTCGGCCGAATCAACGAACACGAGATGAAAGGCCATGTGCGCCGAGAGAGCTCGCTGTTCCAGGCGCTGAAGCTCGGGAGCGTACCGCGCCGCGACAGGGCAGTCGCTCCTCGTGAAGACGAAGACCCAGGCTCGCGCGGCCGTGTTGAAGGGGCGTACGGACGTGCCGTCGAGAGTCTCCAGCGAGAGTTCGCGGCCTGGAGGATCCGCGCGCAGCACGGGCGAAGCGGCGAGCACGGCTATCAGCGCTGCCGCAATGAACTCCACGGGCGGGAGCAGGCGGCCGGCCTCCATCGCCTCGAATTATAGCTGCGAGAGTCCGCTCTCAGCGCCCGACCGCCGGCGTCGCGACGAGTCCGGCGCCCTCGCGAATGACGACGAGGCGATCGGCCGGGACGTGCTGGACGCTGTCGTGCCCGCCGTTGGGCCAGGCGACGTCGATGCGATCCGCGAAGTCAGCGGATCCGAGCCCGAAGTGCGCGCGAAGATCGTCGTGTGAGTAGTAGCTCGACTGGCTGAGAATCGCTCGCGCCTGCGTGCGTCCGCCGGCCGTCACGCGAACTGTCGCGCCGATCCCGAGCCGGTTGGAGGCGGTGCCCCGGAGCTCGACGGACAGCCACTGGTTGGCTCCATGGTAGTCGTTCCGAAGAAGAGACGGCGGCTCGTTCATGTTCATGACCAGCACATCGACGTCGCCGTCGTTGTCGAAGTCACCGAACGCGGCGCCGCGGCTGGAGCGGGGCGTCGTGACGCCAGGGCCGCCGCGGTCGGTCTCCTGATAGAACTTGCCGTCACCGCCGTTCATGAACAGCACGCGCGGGCCTTTGTGCGGGTAGCGCGGGAAGCGCTGCTCGATCTCGGGATAGACATTGCCGGTCATGTACATCAGGTCTTGCCAGCCGTCGTTGTCGAAGTCGGCGATGGCTGCGCCCCATTCCACGAATCTGTTCTCGACAGCCAGGCCCGCGGCCGTTGCGACGTCCTCGAACTGACCAGCTCCGGTCGATCGATAAAGCGCCGGGATGTCGTCGGCGAAGTGTGTCTTGAAGAGATCGAGGCGCCCGTCCGCGTTGAAGTCGCCGACGCCGACGCCCATCCCGGCCTGCGGCATGCCGTTCTCGCTGAGCCCCGCGCCGCTCGGAAGCGCGACGTCGGTGAAGGTGCCTTCGTGGTTGTTGTGGTACAGGATCGCCGCCGTCGAGTCGGACGCCACGTAGAGGTCCACCCAGCCGTCGTCATCGAAGTCGGCGCCGAGCGCCGTCATCGAGTAGCGCCCCGTGACCTTCGCGATGCCTGACGGCTCAGATACATCGGCGAACGTGCCGTTGCCCTCATTGTGGTACAGCAGGTTCGTGTCGGTCGGCAGTCCTTTCGGCCCGCAGTTGACCGGGATCCCCTTCCACAGGCAGTTGACGCCCTGTCCCGGTTCGCTGGCCGTTGCGAGATCGAACTTCAGGTAATTCGAGACGAAGAGATCGAGCCGGCCGTCGCGGTCGTAGTCCACGAAGGAGCAGCCGGAACCCCAGCGGGCCGGGCCGGTCGTCGGCAGGCCCGCCTTCGCGGTGACGTCGTCGAAGCGGCCGTCACCGCGGTTGTGAAACAGATAGTTCCGTCCGAACGACGTGATGAAGAGATCGACCGCGCCGTCGTTGTCGTAGTCGCCCGCGCAGACCGACGAGGCGAAAACAGTAAGGCCGAGACCGGACTGCGCCGTGACGTCGGTAAACGTGCCCTGGCCGGTGTTCCGGTACAGCCGCGTTGTTGGCCCCGCAGCCGCAATGCGGGGATCCTCGGCCCTGGCGCCTTCGGCCAGTCGCGTGCCGCCAAGGACCAGCGCGTCGAGCCAGCCGTCATGGTCGACGTCCACCCAGGCGACTCCGGCCCCGTTGGTCTCGATGATGAATCGCTTCTTCTCCAGGCCGCCGTAGACGGACGGCACCGTCAGTCCGGCCTGCGGCGCGATGTCGGTGAACGTGGGGGGCGAGGCTGGCTGCTGTCCCGACAGGCCAAGGCTCGAGAGCGTGAGCAGTCCGATGGCGGTCAGGATGGGCGGGCTGGCGGTGGGGTTCACCACCGGATTTTAGCGCGTCGTCCCGGAGCGTCCGGCGTATGCTGCCGGAATGCCCGGGGCCTACCTGCGCCGGCGCCTCGTCCTGCCGGTGACGGTGATCGCCGCGCTGCTGGGGTCGATCACCGCAGAGTCGGTTCGCCAGCAGCCAGCTGGCATCTCGCGTTTCGAATTGCCGGCGAGCGGTCTTCGGCTGGACCGGGCGACACGCAGCGGCGCCTTCCTCGACGTCGTCGGCCGTCGGTCGGCGTTCTTCGGGTACGAGCACCAGGGGTTCGAAGCCTGGGTGTACCCGATGAAGCTGTTGGACGACCTCCAGCTGTCGTTCACACTCGAAGGGTACCCGCTCGAGATCCCTGCGAACCATATCCTTAAGCACATCACCGCGACACCCGAGGCGACCATTCTCACGTGCGCGCACGCGGCGTTCTCCGCGCGCGTGATCCTGTTTGCGCCGGTGGATGAACCGGCGCTGCTGGTCCTGGTCGACCTCGACTCGACGCTACCGATCCGGATCAACGCGTCGTTTCGTCCGAAGCTTCGTCTGATGTGGCCGGCCGGACTCCAGACCGGCAACATCGGCTGGAACGCCGGCCACCACGTCTACCAACTGACCGAAGAGACGGGACGCTTCGCCGGCGTCATCGGATCGCCTGCCGCGCGGGAGGGTTCGCTGATGCCGTATCAGGAAGAGCCGCGGGACGTCCCGGTACGCTTCGAGATCGAGCCTGGCGCGATCGACCTGCACCGCGTGTTCGTACCGATCGTGATCGCGGGCAGCACCAGCGGCCTGCCTGACGCGCAGGCGACGTACGATCGCGTGCTCGCGGAGATTCCCCGATTGCTCGAGAAGAACGTCACGCATTATCGTCAGCTGCTCGACGAAACAGTCGACGTCGAGACGCCGGACTCTCGCGTCGACCAGTTCTACCGATGGGCGAAGGTGGGCGTCGACAAGGGCGTCGCGACAAATCCGTTCCTCGGCACTGGCCTGCTCGCGGGATTCCGCACGTCAGGCGACAGCGAGCGGCCAGGCTTCGCGTGGTACTTCGGCCGCGACGCGATGTGGACGACTCTCGCGCTCGACGTGTCGGGCCGGCTCGACACCGTGCGAACGGCGCTCGCATTTCTCCGCAAGTTCCAACGCGACGACGGGAAGGTGCCGCACGAGATTTCGCAGAGCGCGTCGCTCATCCCCTGGTTTACGGCATTCCCCTATCCGTGGGCCAGCGCCGACGCGACGCCGCTCTATATCGTCGGGCACGCGGAGTATTGGAAGGCGAGCGGGGACACCGCCTTCATCAGGGACGCGTGGCCGTCGCTGCTGAAAGCGTGGCACTTCTCGAAGGCAAGCGACACGGATCATAACGGCCTCATCGAGAACACCGGCGTCGGTCATGGATGGGTCGAAGGAGGAGCGCTGTATCCGCCGCACGAGGAGATCTACCTGCAAGGTGTCTGGATCGAAGCCGCGCGTGGTCTCGCCGATCTGGCAGATGCGCTCGGCGACCAGGCCACCGCCACCACGGCGCGTGAAGATGCGGAGCGGACGCGTCAGGCCGTCGAACGGACGTACTGGCAGGATGCCGAGCACGCGTATGCGTACGCCACCAAGCAACCGCGGACGGCGCGCGTCGAGGCGGAGCCCGGACCGAACCGCGACCGGCGCCAGCAGGCGCTCGACTCGATCGCCGCGTCGACAATGTACGACGAGCGCACCGTGCTGACGGCAGTGCCGCTCTGGTGGCACCAGCTACGGGCGGATCGCGCCGACCTGGAGATCGATTCGCTGGGCGGCGGCGCGCTGGCGACTGACTGGGGACACCGGATTCTCTCGAACCGAAGCGCGCTCTACGATCCGCTGTCGTACCACTACGGATCGGTGTGGCCGCTCTTCACGGGTTGGGCCTCTGTCGGTGCGTACGCTTACGGGCGGGCACAGGTCGGGTATCAGGCCCTGATGGCCAACGTGCTCCTCGGCGACGCGAACGCGCTCGGCTACGTCACTGAGCTGCTGTCGGGCGACGTCCAGGCGCCGTTCGGGCGGTCGTCGCATCACCAGATCTGGTCGGAGGCGATGGTGATCGCCCCGCTCCTTCGAGGGCTCTTCGGGCTCCGAACGACCCGCGACGCTGCGGGTGGTTCGACGCTGACGATTGCGCCGCAGTTACCGGCGGACTGGCCGCGCTTTTCACTTCGCCACCTGCGAGCGGCTGAGGGGACCATCGACGTCGCGTTCGACCGTACGCCGGGCCAGTGGACGTACACCGTCACTCGCTCAGGAACCGCGTCACCGGTGCGGCTGATCCTCGGCATCAACGTTCCCCTCGACGGCTCGATCTTGCAGGCGCGCGTCGACGGCCGTCAGGTGTCGGCAAGCGACGACCGAATCGAAGGTGATGTGCACCGGTTCAGCGTGCCGATCGAACTGCGCAGCGGTCGACTCGAGGTGCGGTTCTCAGTTCGTGAGGGATCCGATGTCTATCGTGACATCGATCGCGCGCCGGAGGGCTCCAGGAATCACGGGTTGCGAATCCTCAGGTCACGCGCGGACGATCGCGGGCTGGGTCTGCGACTCGAAGGACTGGCTGCCAGCCGGGACCGCATCAGGCTGCGCTCGCCGCGACAGCTCGGCAGGCTACCGGATGGCGTCCGGGTGATTGCGGGCGACGGCGACCCGACCCTCGAGATTTCGTTCGATGGCCCCGCCGGGGAGTACGTGCGCCGGGACGTCGTGCTTCCGCTCAGCGGGGCTGCTGCGCGTCGGTGAGCTTCGAGGCGACCGCGAATTCCCTGCCAGCCTCCTCGGCGTGACCGAGCTTCTGTAGCGCCTGCGCGAGCAGGTAATGTGCCGACTTGTTGTTCGGATCGTACTCGACGGCCCGGCGCAGGAAGCCTTCGGCCGTGCCCGGGTCGTTGGTCGCGAGATACGCGCGGCCGAGGACGATGTACGGGCCGCTGAAGTACGGGTTGATCCAGAGCGACCGTTGGAGCGCGGCAATCGCCGGCGGCCACTGCTGTTGACGTGCGTAACTCTCGCCGAGCCGATACTCGGCCATGGAGTTCAACGGGTTGATGGTCAGCTCCTTCTGAAAGAACGCAATGCCCTCGTCTACCTTTGCCCGAGAGATCGCGATCACGCCGAGCAGGTAGTTGGACTGAGGCAAGGTCGGGCTCTTCGCGATCGCGCGCTGGACCTCCGACTCCGCAGCGTCGTTGAACTCGAGCCGCACCATCATCTGGGCGGTAAGGAGGTGAGCCGCGGCCGATTCTGGCGGCACTCCGAACGTCTCCGCCAGTGCACCGCGCGCCTTGTCGTTCTGCGAGGTCTGGACATAGGCCATGCCAAGCACCTGCGCGAGCTCCACGTTGTCGGTCGCCCATCCGCGCGTCTCCTCGAGCAGCGGGAGCGCTTCTTTGAGGCGGCCGGCCATGTAGTAGGAGAGCGCGAGCACCTGCACGGCCTCCTTACGTTCGACAGAGCCGTCGGGCAGCTGGTGCGCTACCGGCGCCAGGGCATCGATGGCCTTGACGGGATCGTCCAGGTGATAGAACGCCACGCCCTTCAGGTACTTCACTCGCGCGTCTTCTTGCGGAAGCGACTGCAGCCTTTCGAGCGCCTGAGACGACTTACCCGAGGAAATGAGCGTGTGGATGTCGGTCAGCGTCTGCTGCAGGTCGGCGGCGGCCGGCGCCTGCAGGAGGATCGCCAGGAAGAGAAGCGTCGGGATCATGGCCGCACACCTTGTCCTTCGGTCAGCGTCAGCCGCTGGTCGGCCTTGACGCCTGCCCAGTGCTCCTCGAGGCCGTTCGGCCAGCGGACCTCGACCCGATCGGCCTGTGCTGCCGCGCCAAGGCCCACGTGCACCGTGAAGTCGTTCTGCGAGAGGTAGCTGCCGCCGCCCTGGACCTCGCGAAGCGCGGTCACATCGCCGGTGACGACACGAATGCGGGCGCCGATGGCGCTGCGGTTCGATGTCGTGCCGACCAGCCGTAGCTCGAGCCAGTGGTGATCCAGCGGCGCCGCGGTCAGAAACACGTCGGGTGTGTCGTGCACGTTGCTGACGGCGACGTCGACGGTGCCGTTCCCGTCGAGATCGCCGAACGCGGTGCCGCGCCCTGCCTTCGGCGTCGTGACGGGCGGCCCAAGTCGCTCGCTGACGTCGTCGAAGCGGCGTCCTTCGATGTTGCGGTAGACCACCTTGCGCTGTTCGTAGCCCACCTCGGTGCGCAGCGTCCGGACTTCCGGATAGACGTGGCCGTTCGTCAGGAAGATGTCGAGCCATCCGTCGTTGTCGAAGTCCGCGAAGCCAGCGCCCCAGCCGAGCCACCGGCTGTTGAGGCCGAGCCCTGCGTCGAACGTCCGGTCCTCGCACGCGGTGCCGCCGAGGTTGGCGTACAGCGACGTCGTGTCGCCGGCGAAGTTCGTCTTGAGGATGTCCATCCAGCCGTTGCGATCGTAGTCGCCGATCCCGACGCCCATCCCCGCCTGGGGCTTGCCATCCTGGCTATATGCGCAGCCGGCGCGGACCCCGATGTCCTCGAAGGTCCCATCGTGCCGGTTTCGATAGAGCGCGCTCGGGTTCGAGTCGTTGGCGACATAGAGGTCGGTCCAGCCGTCGTTGTCGAAGTCGAGGGTCGAGACGCCGAGGCCAAACGCGCCGTTGGACTTCGTGATCCCCGACGCCTCGGAGACGTCTTCGAACGTGCCGTCGCCACGATTGTGGAAGAGCGCGTTCTTGCCGCCTTGAAGCCCGGGCGGGCCGCACGCCACGGCGACGCCTTTGTAGCGGCAGAGTCCCGAGTCGGGTGTCGGGGCGGTTGCGAGATCGAGGTCGATGTAGTTGGCGACGAAGAGATCCAGCTTGCCGTCGCGGTCGTAGTCGAGGAACGCGCAACCCGTGCCCCAGCGCGTCTTCGAGTTCCCGACACCGGCCTTGTCCGTGAGGTCCTCGAAGTGCCCATGACCGTCGTTGTGGAACAACCGATTGTGGCCGTAGTAGGTGACGAAGAGGTCCACGTTGCCGTCGTTGTCGTAGTCGCCGGCGCAGGCGCCCTGGCCCCAGCCCCACTGGTTCCGCAGGCCGGCCGCCTCGGTGACGTCGGCGAACTGTGCTCCGCCCATATTGCGATACAAGTGCGGACGCGGTTCCCCGCCCTTCGGGAACCCCTCGAGCGTTGTGCCGTTCACGAAGAACAGATCGCTGCGTCCGTCGTTGTCGTAGTCGAGCATCGCAACGCCACACCCGGTCGTCTCGAGGAGATAGCGGTTCGTCGCCTTGCCACCGAAGGTGGTGAGCCCGGTGAGGCCGGCCTCCGGACCGAGCCGGCGAAATGAGAAGGGCACCGTCTGATCCGACGGCGCTGCCGCCGTCGTCGCGAGCGCCAGCGCCGCCGTCGCCACGAGCCGTGCGGTGCGCATCCGCTACGGTTCCCTTGGCGCCGCCGGCGCTTCGAGACGGCGCGCGGCCTCCAAGTGCTCTCTGGCCTCGGCCGTCTGACCCTTCTGTGTCAGCGCCTCAGCGAGGGCGTGCTGCGCCGGGGCGCTTGCCGGATCGAGGCGAACCGCCTCGCGAAATTGCGAGAGGGCGCCGTCGAGATCGTGCTCGGACATCCGCTTCCGTCCGACGCTCAGCGCAAAGATCGAGGCCTGCTGGTTCGACTTGATCGCGTTCAGTCGATCGGCCTCGGCAAATGCGGCCGTCGCTCCGGCGGTGTCCTGCTGGCGCTGCAGGATTTGTCCGACGCTGAGATAGGCCTCCGGCGATTGCGGCTCGATCTGGATCGTGGTCTTGAACTCGGCGAGCGCCTCGTCCGTCTTGCCGAGTTGCCGCAGCACCGTGCCGAGCATGTAATGCGCCTGGGCGTACTCTGGCTTCACCGCGAGCGCCGCGCGAAACTCCTCGACGGCCTCGGGCAGGCGCCGCGTTTGCCACAGCACGACGCCCAGAGTGTAGTGCGCATCTGCAAGGTCGGGGCCGAGGCGCACGGCCTCGCGAAGGGCACGCTCGGCGCCCTCGAAATCATCTTGTTGCTTCAGCGCCGTGCCGAGATTGTAGAAGGCCTCGGCATATGCCGGCTCGTCGTGCACGAGCGCCTGAAGGACGGTCACGGCGCCGGCGAGGTCCGCCTTCTGCAGCAGCGCCGTGCCGAGATTCAATCTGCCCATGCGGTTGTCGGGATGCTGCCCGACGAGCGACTGAAACGTCGAGACCGCCAGCTCCGCGTCGCCGCGCTGCATGTAGGCGAGTCCCAGGGCGTTTGGCGCGTCGAAGCTCGCCGGCTCCAGCTCGATCGCCTTCTGGAGCGCCTCTATTGCGGCGTCGGGCTTCCCGCGCTCCCTGAGGGTGATGCCCAGCCGCGTAAAGGCCACTGCGAGGCCCGGGTTCAGCCGTGTCGCGAGGGTCAGTTCCTCGATCGCCGGGTCGAGCTGTCCCCGCTCGCGAAGGACGACCCCGACATAGTAGTGGGCTTCCGCGCGCCGCGGCTGGAGGGCGACCGCTGCGCGAAGCGGAGGCAGCGCCGCCTCGTAGTCGCGACGCAGGAACTCCGTGACTCCGAGGTGATACTGGGCGTCGAACAGCGTCGGCTCGAGCGCTGTGGCGCGTCTGAACTGCACGACGGCGTCGTCCATGCGCCCCTGCTGGCCCAGGACGAAGCCATAGCGGTCGTAGGCCTTTGCCATGGCTGGCGCGCTCGAGATCGCTGCGCTCAGCTCGCGGGCGGCGCCGTCGAGATCCTTGCGTGCCTCGAGCACGAGTCCCAGGCCGTAGTGGGCGGAGGCAAGAGTTGGCTCGCGCTCGAGCGCCTGGCGAAACTGAGCCTCCGCGCGATCGAGGTCGCCAGCCGTGAAGAGGCGCTGGCCAGCCGCAATCAGGCTTGCGGCGTCGGTGGAGGGACGCGCTTTCGGGCTTTGCGAGAAGGTGGGGCTGGCGAGAGCGACAACGAGCCCGGCGGCGATGGCGAGCCTCACGATCGGATCTTATACAGACCTGCCAGACCTGATCGACCCGGAGACCTGCTGGACGCGCTGGCGTGCGGCAGTGTCCGGCGCCAATCGCGCCAGACACCGCCGCTGGGGGGGTTAGAACGTGAACTTCGCGCCGAACTGGAAGTTCCGCTGCGGATCGGAGTTGCCGTACGCCGTCGAGTCGATCACGCCGGCGTGGTTGTTGGGGTTGCCCGGCACGCCGACCGTGGCGTCAGGCTGACCCAGATTGACGACGTTGAAGATGTTGACGGCCTCGACGCGGATCTCGAGGTCGCGGCTGCCGCCGATCTTGATGTGCTTGAACAGTCCCGCGTCTGTGCGCCGGTAGTGCGGGCCGCGCAGCATGTTGTACGGCATGTTGCCGAACGTGCCCTTCGCCGGCCGCCCGAAGGCGCTGTTCGGAGAACCAATCGGCGCGGCGTTGAACCACTGCGTCCGTTCCTTCGGGCCGTCCGCGTTGCCGATCAAGTTCGGACGATTGGGTCCGGTATCTCGATCCGAGCCCGAGTCGTTGTAGCCGACGTCGAACGGCACGCCGCTCTGCACCGTGTGGGTGCCGTTGAACTGCCATCCGCCAAGGATGGCGTCGGCCCATGTCGAGCTGTTGCTGCCGTACTTCCGCCCCCTGCCGTAGGGGAGTTCCCACATGAGCGTGAGGTTGAAAATCTGGGTCCGGTCCCATCCCTGCACGCCGTAGTTCAGGTTCGGATCCCACAGGAAGTAGTTGTCGCTGTGCCCCTGGGCCTTCTGGTACGTGTAGTTGGCCGAGATCTGGTAGCCGTCCGAGAACCGCTTGGTCAACTTCGTCTGCAGCGCGTCATAGCGGTTGGTCGCGCAGTCGCAGAAGTAGTTGATGCCCTGGCTCAGATGGAACGCGCCGCCCAGGCCGAGTTCGGTCGTCTTGATGCCCGAGTAGAACGGCTTCCGATCGTTCTGCGACACAGTGCCGTAGCCGACGATCGTGGGTTGGTTGACGTTGAACTCGGGCCCGTCGCCCGCGAACACCGACGTCCCGCGGTTGCCGACGTAACCCACTTCGACCGACATCGAATCCGTCAGCTGCCGTTGGACCATGACGTTGAACGCATTGACGGCCGGCGGCTTCTGCGTCCTCGGGTTGGTGTGGGGGGTGACGCCAGACGGCAGCAGGAACGTGCCATCCGCGCCCACGGCCGGGAATGTCGGCGCCGACGGACCTTGCGCCAGGTTGAACGCGGCGAGATAGTTTTCCGCGCCGGTCAGCGACTGGCCCGCGAGCACCGGCAGGTTCTGCGTGACGCTGTGGCCGAAGAGCGACCCGAAAACGCCGATGTCGTAGCTCCTGCCGAAGCCTGCGCGAATGACCGTCCTTTCATCCCACTGATAGGCGGCGCCAACTCGCGGCGCCCAGTTCAGCTTATTTTTCACGTTGCCGCCGAGATCGATCCCGCCGACGCCGCCGACCAGAATCCTGGCAGTGTCCAGATCGAACCAGCCGCCGTTGCCCGCGTCGTTCACGGTCTGCGGGTTGATGACGTCGAGGCGCAGGCCATAGCTGAGCGTCAGCTTCGATGTGGCGCGCCACGTATCCTGCCCGTAGTAGAAGTGCCGCCACTGCAGTTCCCGCGCATCCGTGCTGCTGCTGACGTAGCGGCCGAACTCCGAGACGTCGCCCAGCAGGAACGTCGCAAGCCCCATGCCTCCGCCCGTGGGTCCCCGGGTGCCGTTGAGCGTGAAGTGCAATTCGCCCGACCGATGGGAGTCGCTCGGCACGCGAAGGTTGTACGCGCGCCGCACGTCCGCCCCGACCTTGAAAGTGTGGTTGTTCCAGACCTTCGTGACATTGCCCACGATCTGCCACTGCTTCTCGTCCTGGTCCAGCGGGCAGTTGCAGCGGTTGATGCCGAGCCCCGATCCGGCCTCGAAGTCGCCCGGGTTGGTTGTGCTGTCACCGCCAACGAAGATTGCCGGCAGGCCGCTGGTGAATGTCGTGTCCAGGTTGAGCCCGGGAATACCTGCATCCTTCGCAGGCGTCGTCCCGAAGTCAAATGGTGAGACGTTGACGCGGTACTTGAACCATCCGAAGCGGACGTCCACGAGC
>JBKPSY010000019.1:0-8127 GCA_046735235.1 Acidobacteriota bacterium
AGCGAAGAGCGACGAGCTGAACGTCACGCGGCGTAAATCGCGACGAAACACGAAAGGCCTGGCGGAGTGAAATCCGCCAGGCCTCTTTTTTTTGGCCGACCCGTTCGACCTGGCCGACCTGTTCGACCTGACCGACCTGACCGACCTGATTAGCGAAGCGTAAACGTGAGCTCGATCGTGACGATGACCGGGACCGCCTGGCCGAAGCGCTTGCCCGGCACGAAGCGCCAGAGCCGGGCGGCCTTGATCGCTTCCTGATCCAGCCCGAACACCGAGTCGAGTGACTTGACGATGTGCGCGTTGCTGACGGTGCCGTCGGGCATTACGACGCACTCGACGAGCGCCACGCCCTGTACCTTCGCGCGCATCGCGTCGGCCGTGTACTGCGGCCTGACCTGCGAGAGCACCTGCGGCGACTCGACGCCGTTGCCGATCCGGTAGGCGCCGCCGCCCGTGCCGCCGCCCTCGCCGGGTCCAAGCCCCGAACCGGTACCGGGACCGATACCGGTGCCCTTCCCTTTTCCGCCGCCGCCGTCCGAGCCCGATCCCGTCGAGATCATTGACGCCGCCATGGCCGCGTCGAGCATGCCCGGAGACATCTGCGTGGCGTCGGCCATCGTCTTGGCCGGGATGTTCATCGCCGGATCGGGCGGTTCTTCCTTGGGCTTCTGCGGCGGTTGCGGGACCGGCGGCTTGGTGACGGGCACGGTGATCTTTTCCTTGCCCGGGAGCTCCGCCTTCTTGGGGGGGTCAGGCATCTGGTTGCCGCCGCCGCCACCGCCGCCCCCCGGACCCGCCTGAGGAATCCAGACGATCTCCTTCGGGTACTCCATCGGGGCCTGCGGCCCCCCCGCGTTGGGGCTCGGCGCGTAGTACATCAGGAACAGCACGACGAGGGCGAAGAAGACGTGCGTACCGAACGCGGCGCCCACGCCGACGCGCGACTGCCGGTGCTCGAACGAGAACGTCAGTTCCGGCGCGTGCAGTCCTTCGACCTGAACCGCAACGTGTCCGTTCTCGTTTTCGGCGGTCTTTTCAGCTTTTTCTGGCGACTGGGACATCAGAGGCCTAGGGGCATTGTGCCACGACTGGCCGGGGTTCTGCGATGCAAGAAGGCTGCCCTCGTCGAGATCCGCCGGGACCGGCGGAAGACCGCCTGTTTCCTCGCCGCGCTCGACCTGGTGTCCTCTCACCGCCACACCTCTTGTGACTTAGACGCTTCAGGCCGCTCGAGGGACGCCCCCGCCGGGCGGCTCTCGACCAGGTACCCCTGCCGGGCGCGAACCACGGCCCGAGGAACCTCCGCGGTGACGGCGAGGACATGCCATCCGGGTGGACCCTCCGCGGGCGCGACGCCGAGCAGGTACTGATGCTGCAAGTCGGCCGCGATCGTGGCGGACGCCTCGACAGCCGCGCGATCGTCGTGCGACCGGATGACGCGCCCGCCGGATGCGCTCGCGAACTCGTCGAGCAGTGTGGGCTCGCGCGCCCCTAATGCCACGGCGTACACCAGCGCGTCGCTTCGACGCACGGCGTCGAGCGCGTCGCGACGAGTGGTCTCATCGTCGCGATCCTCGCCGTCGGTGAAGAGCACGATCGCGCGCCGTCCGGGCCTGCCGTGGATCGCCCCGGTCGCTGCGCGAATGGCATCGACAATCGGCGACGTACCCCACGGGGTGAGACGCCGCACGGCCTCGCGCGCGGCTTCGCGCGAGGCGTCTGGCGCGGCGATGGTCTCGACGTCGCTGCCCATCGCGAGCACGTCCACGCGATCGTCGGCCCGCAGCGCCTCGAGCAGCGCCAGTGCGCCGGCACGAGCCGCGGCAAGGCGCGCGCCTCGCATACTGAAGCTGCGATCGACGATGACGGCCATCGAGAGCGGGAGCGATCCTGTGGCAAACGCGGAAATCGGGCGTTCGATGCCGTTGTCGCGCACGCGGAACGCCTCTCGAGCTAGACCGTCCAGCGGGCGTCCCGAGGCGTCGGTCACGGAGACGTAAATCTGGACGAGATCCGTGCGGGCCGCAAACTGCGCGGCGCCCGCTAGGCCCACGAGACAGGAGCCGAGCGCAAGGGCCAGCACGGCCAGCCGAGCCGGCCCATGCACGAGGTTAGGTGCTACAATCACGGCCAGGAGTTATCCCATGGGTAGTCTGGGTTTTCCGGAGCTCGTCGTCATTCTCGTCATCGTGATTCTGATCTTCGGCGCCAACCGCCTGCCGGAAATCGGCCGCGGCATCGGCAAGGGCATCCGGAACTTCAAGGACGCGACGCGAGACGGGGTCAACGACCGCGATCAGCACTCGTAGGACCGTACTCGCAGGCCCGCAACTCGTAGGGCCGAACTTCAGTTCGGCCTCCTCTCTCACAGCACCAATCGCCTCTCCCCCACCCGGCGCGTCACGCGCTCCCTGTCGAGATATTCCAGCAGGGGAATCGCGAACTTCCGGCTCAGGCCATACCGGCTCTTGAAACTGGACACGTCTACGAACGCCTCCCCGGCGGCCGGCTTCAACGCCGAGACCTCCGACCGCAACCGGTCGAGTGCGTCTCGGTGATACGGCAGGCCGTCGAGGCGGACGACGCGCTTCTGCCGCACGAGCAGTTGCAGCACGCGATCGACGACAGGTGCTGACGAGCCAACCAAGGCGGGCAACTGCGACACGTCCGGCGGCGTGAGCCCTTTGATCCGCAGCACGGATTCGAGGCGCTCGGTGACGGCGGCCTCCTCGGCGCTGAGCGACACGACGCGTCCGGCCAGGGCGAGGCGGTCGCGTCCGACGATTTGCCCCGTCGCTTCGAGCTCACGCAGCACCAGATCGACCAGCCCCGGCGCGGCGCCGGCGAGCACGCCTTCGCGTACCTGCTCGCGAGGCAGTCCATCGGAGAGCGGCGAGGCCTCGTGATGCGCCGCCAGCGCGATGCGGACGCGCTCCGCGGCCAGCGGGCGCCACTCGGGCGTCACGAGATAGTCGCCGACGTCGAGCGCCGCCCCAGACTCCACCAGCGCCTTGCGAACCGCGGGCAGAGTCGCCGGCGACACGCCGCATCGCCAGACGAGATCGCCCGCGCGCAGGCCGCGGCGGCCTGACTCTGCGATCAGCACAGCGTAGGCGTCGAGCTCGCTCGTCGCGGCCGACGACAACAGCGGCTCCAGCAGGCGACGCAGGCGCTGCAACGTCGGCGCAAGTCGAACGCCACCACGCGGCGCATCGGGATCCAGGACGACCCCGCCGGCGATGGTCGTCACCGGCGAATACGAGCGCAGGACGATGCGATCGCCGCGAGTGATCGCCGCGGGCGACTCGAGTCGCAGCCGCGCGAAGCCGCGGCCGCCTGGCTCGAGCACGGGCGCGTCGTGCCCCGCGTCCGGCGGCGCGACGATCGACACGCGCGCCATCACCTCGATGGTGCCCTGATGCAGCCGCACGCGCGCGCCATGGGCGATCGGTGGCGCATCCGGCAGCGTCTCGAGCCACGCGTCCACGATTCGGGTCGCGCGAAGCGTCCCGGGATCGGCCAGCACTTCGCCACGCCCCAGGTCGCCGACTTCCACGCTCGAGAGATTCAGCGCGGTGCGCTGGCCGGCCTCCGCCCCCGTCGCGCCTACGCCATGCACCTGCACCCCGCGCACCTTCAGGCGACGGCCAGAGAGCACCGCCTCGAGCTCGCTCTCCGCGGTAATCCGCCCAGACACCAGCGTGCCGGTCACCACCGTCCCAAACCCCTTCATCACGAACACGCGATCGACGGGCAGGCGCGCGGCGCCGACGGCGTCGCGCGCCGTCGGGCGGTCGACCACCGTCCTCAGGGCCGCCCGCAATTCGTCAAGGCCGGTGCCGGTCTTCGCGGACACGGCGATCACCGGCGCGTCGTGCAGGAACGACCCGGCGACGAGGTCCGCGACGTCGAGCCGTACGAGGGCCTGCGCGTCCTCGTCCACGAGATCGGCCTTCGTCAGGACCACGAGGCCCTGCCGGACGCCGAGCATCTGGCAGATCGCAAGGTGCTCGCGTGTCTGCGGCATCACCGACTCGTCGGCGGCCACGACGAGCATCACCGCGTCGACGCCGCCTGCGCCGGCGAGCATGTTTCGCACGAAGCGCTCGTGGCCCGGCACGTCCACGAACGCGAAGGTGCGCTCGCCGTCCTGCCAGTGCGCGAACCCGAGGTCGATCGTAATGCCGCGGGCTTTCTCTTCTTTCAGACGATCGGGGTCGATGCCGGTCAACGCCCGTACGAGCGCGCTCTTCCCGTGATCGATGTGGCCGGCGGTGCCGACGACGAGGTGTGACATCTCCGTAGGGGCCAGGGATCAGGGACCAGCGGTCAGATCGCTGCACTGCAGCACCGCAGCACTGCTATTTCCCCCTCCGCCCGCGCGCGGCCTTCCGTGTGGCTCGCTCGCGGCGTCCTGGCCGCTGTTTGATGCGCCGCGCTTCAACCTTCGGCTTCGCCTTGCTGTGTCTCGGGCCGCGGCGGCGCTCGTCCGATCTCACGGTGTCGAGGATCTCGGTGAGCCCGAGGTCGATTTGCCGGCGTTCCATGTCCACGCGAATCACCTGCACCTGCACTTTGTCGCCGAGCCGATAGACCTTTTCCGTGTTCTCGCCGCGCAGCGTGTGGCTGCTTTCGAGATACCGGTAGTAGTCGTCCGCCATGCTCGAGATGTGCACGAGGCCCTCCACGAAGTGGTCCGCCAGCTCGACAAACAGCCCAAAGGCCGCGACTCCGGTGATGTAGCCGTCGAATTCGTCACCGACCTTGTCGGCCATGAAGCGTACCTTCCGCCACTGCAGCAGCTCGCGCTCCGCGTCGTCGGCCCGCCGCTCGCGTTCCGAGGTGTGTCGCGCGACCTCCGGCAGATCCTCGTCGATCTCCTCGCGACCGGCGTCGTCGAGCTGCCCGTGCCGGTGCGCACGCAGCAGCCGATGAACCACGAGATCCGGATAGCGCCTGATCGGCGACGTGAAGTGCGTGTAGCTCGGCGCCGCAAGCCCGAAGTGCCCGAGATTCTCCGGTGCGTATCTCGCCTTCTGCATCGTCTTGAGCATCAGGAACGCGACGGGCTTTTCCTCGGGCTTGCCTTGAATCTTCTCGACCAGCTTCTGGAAATGCCGCGGCTTCACCGTGTTGAGCGGCGCGCCGAGCGTGTAGCCGAACCCGCCAATGAACTCCTCGAACTGCGCCACCTTGCCCGGATCGGGCTCCTCGTGGATGCGGTAGAGGCCCGGTCCGCCTGCGGTCTCGAGGTAGTCGGCCACCGTCTCGTTGGCCAGCAGCATGAACTCTTCGATCAGCCGGTGCGCGACGTTGCGCTCGGCGGCGATGATGTTCTGGATTTCGCCGGATTCGTTCATGAGGACTTCGGCTTCAGGCAGATCGAAGTCCACGGATCCGCGGCGCTTCCGTCGGGTATTCAGAATCTGGAAGAGCTCGCGCATTCGCTCGAAATGCGGCACGAGCTCGCGATACTGCGCGCGGACGGCCTCGTCGCCGGTCAGGATGGCATTGACGGCGGTGTAGGTCATGCGGGCATCGCTGTTGATCACGCCGTCGTGAAACTCGGCGCGCGCGACCTCGCCGTTGCGGGTGACTTCCATGAAGCAGGTCTGCACGAGACGATCTACGTGCGGGTTGAGCGAGCAGAGACCCGTCGCCAGCGCCTCTGGGAACATGTGAATCGCGCGCTCCGGGAAGTAGACGGAGGTGCCGCGATCGTAGGCTTCCTGATCGAGCGCGCTGCCCTCGTCCACGTAGTGCGAGACGTCCGCGATGTGCACGCCCAGCCAGTAATGGCCGTTCGGCAGCTGCTCGAGCGTGATCGCATCGTCGAAGTCACGGGCGTGCTCGCCGTCTATCGTCACGGTCGTGAGCGGGCGGAAGTCCGAACGTCCTTCCAGATCGCGCTCGCGAACGGCGCCCCCGATGCGCTGCGCCTCGCTGAGCGCGTCGTCGCCGTGCGCGTCAGGCAGGCCGTGCTTTCGAATGATGATCCGCGTGTCGACGCCGGGCTGATCGATGGCGCCGAGGATCTCGATGATGCGGCCGGCCGGCGGACGCGTCGCCGTCGGCCAGCGCGTCAGCTCGATCACGACCATCTGCCCCGATGTCGCGCCTCGCGCGTCTCCAGCCGCCACCTGCACGTCCGCCAGCACCCGGCGATCGAACGGCACGACATAGCTGACACCCGAGTCGTCTGACTCGAAGCGGCCGACGAGCGTGCTGTTGCCGCGCTCGAGGATCCGGATGATGCGTCCCTCGGCGCGATCGCCGCGTTGATGCTCCACGCGCGCGACGACACGGTCGCCGTGCAGCGCTTCCTTGATGTTCGTCGGGGCGATGTAGAGATCCTGCTCGCCCGCGCCGTCCGGCACCACGAAGCCGTAGCCCGCCTGGTGCATCTGGAGACGTCCCACGATGACGTTCATCCGATCGGCGAGGCCGAAGCGGTTGCCGCGGATCTGGAGCAACTCGCCTTCAGAGACCAGCGACTTCAGCAACCGCCGGAACGTTGCGCGATCCTGGCGAGACACCCGAAGCAACTGGAGCAGCTCGCGCACCGTGGCCGGGTGGGTGACGCGGTCGCGGATCTGGCGCAGGAGGTCGTCGCGGGACAGCATTCGAGAATAGGGTAACGGAGATCAGGATCGACAGTAGGCCGGGGCTTCAGTCCGGCGAGGGTTCACGGCGCAGACGCCGCTTTGTCGAGCAGCGCAATCGCGGACGCGGCCTTCTGCCCTGCGGCCTGATCGAGCTTCGCGGCGAGGGCGCGTGCCTCGTCTAGTGCGGTGATGGCCGCTGCGAGATCCGCCGGGTCGGCCGCGGAGCCCGCCTCGGCCAGCGTGCCCCGAACGCGGTCGGTCGTGGCGCGCGCCGTCTCGAAGTGCGTCGCCGCGGCGCCGAAGTTCAACTTGTAGAGATCGAGGCTGCCGCTGAGCGCGTTGCGTCTCGCCTCGCCAAGCATGACGAGCGCGTTCGATCGTGCGAGCTCCCGCTCGGCAGCGCGCCGTCCCCACGCGCCCCAAACGTACCCCGCCGCCAGCATTGTGAGGGCGACGCCCGCCATCACGCCCCATTGCTTCAGCCGCGTCATCGCGCCTCCTCTGCTGGCCGGGCCAGCACCACCTGGATGTCCCCAACGTTGGTTCCGGTCGGGCCGGTGCGAATCAGATCGCCGAGCGACGCAAAAAACGTCCAGGCGTCGTTCGCGTCGAGCGCCGCCTTCCAGTCGAGGCCGCGACCGTTGGCCCGCGGAATCGTGGTGCCGTCCACGTACGCGCCGGCCGCGTCGGTCGGACCGTCCACGCCGTCGGTGCCCACGCTTGCCGCGACCAGCGGCCCGCGCGACAGCCATGGCGCCAGCGCCAGCGCGAATTCCTGGTTCCGTCCGCCCCGTCCTCGACCCTTCACCGCCACCGTCGTCTCGCCCGACGACAGGATGCAGATCGGCTGCGCGGGATTCGGCAGCTCCGGAAGTCCCATCAGCCACTCGGCGTGTTCGCGCGCGGCGTCCCGGGCTTCGCCCACGACGGGCGTCTGGCGAATCATCACACGATATCCGCGGGTCCGTGCGGCTACGGCCGCGCCGTCCAGGCTGAGGCGTGCGGACCCGATCACAGTCGTCTCAGCGCGATCAAATACCGGATCGCCGGCCTTTGGCGTCTCGGCCGACGGCTCTGCGCGTTCGAGGTGCGCCCTCACCGGTGCCGGATAGTCCGCGATCGGACCGAACCGCTGGAGCACCTGCCGCGCGTCCACCAGCGTCGTGGCGTCCGGCACGGTCGGGCCGGACGCGATCACGCTCAAGTCATCGCCTACGACATCAGACAGCGCCCAGGCCATCAGTTCGCCACCGCACGCAGCCGTGAGGCGACCTCCCTTGATTGCCGAGAGATGCTTCCGCACCGTGTTGAGCGCCGTGATGTCCGCCCCGCGCGCCAGGAGACGAGCCGTGACGTCCTGCTTGTGCGCAAGCGTCAGCCCGATCGCTGGCACGGCCATCAACGCGGAGGCGCCTCCCGACAAGAGCACGAGAAGGAGCTCTTCCGGCTCCACCCGTGCCGCCAGCGCCAGCGCCGCCCGTCCAGCCTGCTCGCTCCGCTCGTCGGGCACGGGGTGCGCGGC
>JBKPSY010000020.1:0-16638 GCA_046735235.1 Acidobacteriota bacterium
TTTCGACGTCTCGTCGATGCGGGCGATCGCCTCGTTGGTGGCCGAAATCGACTGCACCAGGTCGGCACGCTGCGTCGTCAGGAACACGTGGCGCGTCTCGAGCTCGTCGAATTGCTCGATGGCCATCATGTTCACGGGGCCCAGCCGATCGATCTTGGCCTTGAGGGAATGGATCGCATCCTCGGTCGACACAGGACCGACCGGACCGACCGGACCGACCGGACCGACCTGATCGACCCGTTCGACCCGCTCGACCTGATCAACCCGGTCCTCATCCTCCTCGTCTTCGCCCGCGGCGGACGCGGCCGCGAGGGTCGAGGAATCGGGCGCGGGAGCACCGTCATGCTTGAGGCGCTCCACTTCCGCCAGCACTTCCTCGAGCGGCGCCTGGACAGCCTCGACGCAGGTCGCGGCCAGGTGCGAGAGATCGGTTTCGGCGGTCGCCCGCGCGACCTCGAGCGCCGTCGCGCCGCCCCGTGCGTCGTCGAGCGCGTGGCGCGCCTGCCTGACGCGCGAGTCCTCTGCGTCGACGCGAGACCTGAGCGCGGTCACGGCGTCTTCGGCGCCACGGACGTCCTGACGAAGCCCGTCGAGCGCGGCCACCGCGGCATCGAGCCGGGTCAGCGCCTCCGACGTCGCGACATCGAGGGCGGCCCGTTCCGTGGTCTTCTGCTGCTTCTCGGTCGCGCGCGCCGACAGGCGATCCTCGAGATCCCGTGACGCCTCCTCGAGTCGGGCCACCTCGCCGTTGAGCGCGGACGCACGCTCGACGAGCGCCGCATACGAGGCACGGGCTTCGGCGACCTGCTGCGATCGCGCCTCGACGTGCTCTCGTGCCTCGATCAGCCGGCGCTGCGCCGCGGCGAAGCGCTCTTCTGATTCCTGCCGGCGGACGTCCAGGGCCGCGGTCGATTCGCGCGCCTCCGCCTGCCGTTCTTCCAGCCGGGCGATCTCCTCGGACGCGCGCCGCCGCTCGGATCCGAGCATCTCGCCCTTCTTCTGCAGGCGATCGGCGTCGGCGATGGCCCGTGCGGCCTGCGCGTCGAGGCCGACGATCGCCTTTTCCAGCTCGTGGGCTTCGGCGGACCGCGTGGCGATGGCGTCGGTTGCGGACGTCAGGGCGGCCGATGCCGCGCTCAGGCGCTCGATCAGCGCTGCGACTTCGGCGCGCTCGCTCTCGACGCGCGCGCGCAGTTCCTTCACCTCGGCCTTCGTGTCGAGGATTCCGCGCGCATCGCGCCGCTCGCCGCCGACGACTATGTGCCCGCCGGAGACGAGGTCGCCGTCGCGTGTGGCGATTGTCGCGCCGGTGGCGCGTCCGGCCGCGACCGCCGCGTCGAAAGAATCGGCGATGTAGGCGTGCGGCAGCACCGAGGCAATCGCGCTCGCGAACGGACCGCCGGCGCGGACGACCGTATCGAGCGGGCGCAGGCCATCGAGGCTCCCCGTTGCCACGCGGTCGGCCACCGCATCACCCGCGACGAGGAAGCCGCAGCGGCCGGCACCCTGCGCCCGCAGGATCTCGACTCCCCGGACGGCATCCGTGTGGCTCGGCACGACGACGTGCTGGAGCAGCTCACCGGTGAGGGCTTCGACGGCCTTCTCGTAGCCGCGGTCGACCTCGATGAAGTCCGCCACCGCGCCCTGCGACTGGACGGCGAGGCTCGCATCCGCCAGCACCGCGCGGGCCGCTTCGGTGAAGCCGGCACGCGCCAGATCGAGCTCCTCGAGCGACGCCAGACGCGCCGAGAGACGCGCGACGTCGTGCTCCCGCTCGCGAAGCGCCTGCGAGAGCGAGGCGTGCGCGCTCTTGCCCGCCATCAATTCCTGCTCGAGCGCCGCGCGCGCCAGCAGTGCGCGTTCCAGCGACCCGCGGTGCGCGGCGAGCTGCTCTTCGGCGGCCGCTTGCTCGCGAGCCGCGCGCCCAGCCTCGATCCGCAGATCCGACTCCTCGATATCGAGGCGGGTCAGGGCATCCTGCTCGCGCCCTCGGGCCGCGCTCGCGTTGTCGATCGCGTGCGCGAGCGTCGTCGCCTGGCTCATCGCGGTGAAAACTTCACGTCGGGTCGCCTCGACGTCGCTCTCGAGAGCCTCGATTTCAACCGACGCGGCCTGATACGCCTGCTGCGCGACCGCCAGGCGCGACGCGGCCTCATCGCGGCCTCGGTCGGACTCTGCCGCGGCGACGCGGCGGGCGTCGAGCTCGACGCGCTGCGGCTCGCGCCGCGCCGTGAGGGCCTCCAGCTCGCGATCGATGTCGACGATGCGCGAGCCGAATGCGGCGATCTGCTGACGGTTCAACTCGACCTGCTGCTCGGTGCGGCGGATGTCCAGCTCGTGAGCATGCGCGCGTTCGCGGGCGCCCGTCGCGCGGCTGTCGGCCTCGGCGGCTTCGATGCGCAGCGACCCGAGCGCGGTTTCAATCTCGGCGACCCGGGCAGCGGCGACGGCTTCACGCTCGCGCGCCTCGGCCAGGCGCTGGCGCGCCGAGTCGATCGCCTGCGCGAGCCCGCGATACTTCTCGGCAAAGAGCAGCTTCTCCCAGCGCCGCAGCTCGTCGCGCAGCCGCTGGTGGCGACGCGCCTTCGCGGCCTGGCGCTTGAGGCTGCCGCGCTGCTTGTCGACCTCGAAGACGATGTCGTCGATGCGCGTCAGGTTCTGCTGTGCCGCCTCGAGCTTGAGCTCGGCAGAACGCCTGCGGGCCTTGTACTTCGTGATGCCGGCCGCTTCTTCGATCAGCTGGCGCCGATCCGTCGGGCGCGACGAGAGGATCATTCCGATCTTGCCCTGCTCGATGATCGCGTAGGCCTTGGCGCCGAGGCCCGTGTCCATCAGCAGCTCGTGGATGTCCTTCAGCCGGCACTGCTCTCCGTCGATCAGATACTCGCTCTCTCCGGACCGATAGAGCCGTCGAATCAGCTCGACATCGCGCCCGGTGGGACGGAAGTGTTCGACCGGCTCGTCGATCAGCCCCTCGGCCCCCTGGCCTGCCTCCCCCGCGCCATGCCCGTTCCCGTTTCCGTGGCCGTTGCCATTGCCGTTGGCCCTGGCCTCGGCTTCCTGCGACGGAAGGCTCGTGACGCCGCTCAAGCGCAGACGCACCTCGGCGGTCGCCGTCGGCTTGCGCACGTCGCTGCCGCTGAAGATGACGTCTTCCATCTTCTCGCCGCGAAGGCTGCGGGCGCTCTGCTCGCCGAGGACCCACGTGATCGCGTCGGCGACGTTGCTCTTGCCGCAGCCGTTCGGGCCGACAATCGCGGTGACGCCGCGATCGAAGGCAAGCTCGGACCGATCCGAGAAGGACTTGAACCCGGCGATTTCAAGACGTTCGAGCCGCATACCACTCCTCGAAATCGACCGTGCGCAGGTCGCGCCGGTCGCACCGACACCAGTCCGGTCCCCCGCGGGCGCGTGCGGTCGCACACGTGCCCCCGGGAGCGGCTGGGAGCGCTCCAATGGTCAGGACTTCAGTAGTCCAGGAAGGAAAACCCGGCAATGTGACTGGCGTCGACGGCCCACTTCACATCCCGGAGGGGGATGTGGCCCCGGAGCCGACAATGACGGCGCCAGTCTAGCAAGGCCTACCAGTAGTGGCAAGCCCGAAGAAGCACCCTAGATATTGGGCAAAAACCCAATCTCACCCTACTGATTCACCCGCGCGGCCTTGGTCCTCGCCACCTGCGTCAACTGCTCGGCGTCCTTGAACAGGCTGAGCGCGAACTGGGCCTGCGGATCGAGTTCGAGCAGGTGCCGCCGGGCCGACGAGACGCCGAAGAGCGCCAGGTCGATGTCGTACCGAATCATCGCCTTGACGAACACCGCGTCGGTGTCCCACCCGGCCGGATCGACCTTCACGCCCGACGACGTCACGAACTTCTTGAAGTCGTCCACCATCGCCTGATCGACGACGAAGTCGGCGTTCACGAACCTCCGGTCCTTGCCGGTGGCGCCCGGACGCGTATCGCCCGTCACCGAGAAGCGCTGCGCGAAGCCCGCGAACAGCTGACGGCCGTAGAGCATCCGGCCGAACTTCGAGGGGTTGAAGCCTTCGATCGGCCCGTCGAGCCGACGATCGGGCTCGATGCCGCCGCCGCTGTAAACGCGACGGCCGCTGTCGGTGTACTTCAGGTCCTTCGCATCGTGCGGCTTGCTGTCGTCCTGATCGCGCAGCGTGTAGCTCAGATACTCGTCGAACGTGCTGTCCCACGGGCGCTGAATGAGGCGGCCGCTCGGCGTGAAGTAGTGCGCCGTCGTGAGGGCGAGCCCGGCGCCCTGGCTCACGCGATAGATCGACTGCACGAGCGCCTTGCCGAAGGTCGTCTCGCCGACGATGAGTGCGCGGTCGTGATCCTGAAGCGCGCCGGTGACGATCTCGGAGGCGCTCGCGCTGTTGCGGTTGGCGATCACGATCATGGGCAGCGTGTCGTAGTCGCTTTCCTCCGTCGCGCGATAGTCCGCGTCGGAGTTCGGCACGCGTCCGCGGGTGTAGACGATCAGGTCGCCCTTCTTCAGGAAGCGATTGGCCACGCGGATCGCCTGATCGAGCGGGCCTCCGGGGTTGCCGCGGATGTCCAGCAGCAGGCGCTTCATGCCCTTGCCGTGCAGATCCTTCAGCGCGTCGCCAAGGTCCCTATCGGTGTGCTCGGCGAAATCCTGCAGGCGGACGTATCCGGTTTGCGCGTCGAGCATGAACTCGGCGGGAATCGTCGGGATCTGGATTTCGTCCCGCTCGACGGTCACCTTGAAGAGGCCTTCGATGCCGGGACGCTTCAGGTAGACGTCGACCGTCGTGCCCTTCTGTCCGCGCAGTACGTGCACGGCGTCTTCCGTCGTCCAGCCTTTCGCGTCCTTGTCGTCAACCTTCGCGATGATGTCGCCGCGCCGGATGCCCTGCTTGTACGCAGGAGAGCCCTCGAAGAGCGACACGACGGTGATGTCGCCGTCGACCGCGGAAATCGTGATGCCGAGGCCGTAGTACCGGCCTTCCTGCCGTTCGCGCAGCTGCGAGTACTGCCGCGGGTCCATGAAGTTCGAATGCGGGTCAAGCGTCTGGAGCATCCCCGAAATCGCACCGTAGACGAGGCGATCGGACTCGACCTTGTCGACGTAGCGGGTCTCGATGACGTTGAGCGCCGCGGTAAAAGTGCGCTCGCCTTCGGAGAGCCGATCCTCCGAGGCCGCGACGTTGCGTCCCATCACGCCGCCGACCAGGGCGGAGATCGCGATTGTGAGCGCGCCAACCGAAAGAAGCCGAGAGCCAGCCATGCTTCGATGCTAACAAATAACCCCTGTACCAGCAACGATTTCCGCGGCGTTTTGGGGCTCCGTCTTCCTTGACCGGGGACGAGCGCCGTTCCTATAATGGCTGGGTCGACGGCCCCGGATTTGTGCCGCCTTTTCCGTCAATTACTGGAGTGATCCATGTTCGGTTCAATCGGCATGCCCGAGCTGATCGTCATTTTCGTGATCGCGCTCATCATCTTTGGCCCGCGCAAGCTGCCTGAGCTTGGACGGTCGCTCGGCAAGAGCATCAACGAGTTCAAGCGCGCCTCCAACGAGCTGAAGAGCACGCTCGAAGAAGAGATCCGCGTCGACGAGCAGCGCACGGCCGCGAAGGCGCCCGAGACGCCGGCCACACACGCGCCTGATTCATCGGTCTCGCGATCGAGCGGCACGCCCGCCTAGCGGCTCATGGCGCTGATTCCGTTTCCCGGGTCCACCGCGGCTCGGTCCGCGCCCGACGACGATCCGGAGGACGACCTCCTGGAGGAGGGCGCCGGCGGGAAGATGTCGTTTCTGGAGCACCTCGACGAGCTCCGGCGACGGCTGGTCGTCTCGGTGGTCTCCGTCCTCATCGGCTTCCTGATCGCGTTCGGCTTCATCAACCAGATCTTCGCGTTCATCATGGTTCCCCTGAGCCGGATCCTGCCGCCCGGGGGCAAGCTGATTTACACGGAGCCGACCGAGGCCTTCATGCTCCAGATGAAGGTCGCCGCGCTGGCCGGCCTGGTGCTCTCCGCGCCGATCATCATGTGGCAGCTCTGGCTCTTCATCGCGCCGGGGCTGTACGCGAAAGAGAAGCGCTTCGCCGTTCCCTTCGTGCTCTTCTCGACGATCTCGTTCGTCGCCGGCGTGGCCTTCGCGCACTACGTGGTGTTCCCCGCGGCGTGGTCGTTCTTCGCAAGCTACACGAACGACTACATGACGTTCATGCCGAAGATTTCCGACGCCTTCGGCCTGTACTCCTACATGCTGCTCGCCTTCGGCATCATCTTCCAGATGCCGGTGCTGGTTCTCGCGCTGGCTCGCATGGGACTGGTCACGGCCGGGTTCCTCTGGCGGCACACGAAATACGCGATCCTGATCATCTTCATCCTCGCCGCCGTGATCACGCCGTCGAGCGACGTCGTGAACCAGTCGATCATGGCCGGTCCGATGATCGTGCTCTACCTGCTGAGCATCGTCATCGCGTGGATATTCGGGAAGCGCAAAGCCGCGGAATGATCCGCGGGATTTCTGGACTCAAGGAAGACACACACCTTGATTCTGGGATTCAACGGATTCAGAAAGAGCTCTTGGGAATCCCTGAAATCCCGAAATCCAGGTGTCTCTTTTTCCGCAGAATCCGTAACAATTCAGGAATCCGATGGCGATCCGCAGCTCCGCCAGCCAGGAAGTGCGTCGCCTCGTGGGCGACCTGAGTCTGGAAGGGCCCGACGGCGAACCACGGCGTGAGGCTGCGGTCGCGCGTCTTGCGGTGATCGGCACGCGCGCCGTGCGTCAGCTGCTCGAGGCCCTCCATTCCGCGACGTCGCCGGCGCAGCGGGCCGCCATTCTCGGCGCGCTCGAGGCCATTCCCGACCACCGGACCGTCGAAACCGTGCGCGCTCTGCTGAACGCGCCGGAGCTGGAGGTGCGCCTCGCTGCGGCGCGCGCGAGCCGCGCGCTCCTTGGCCTTCCGCAGGGCACTCCACTGCTCGACACGACCACCGTCATCGCGCTCGATCGCTCCCAGCCCGAGGCCTTGCGCGCCGGCGTGATTGAAGCGTTGGCGACCCTGCCGCCTCGCACCGTCAAACCGCTGTGGGATCGGCTCAAGGACGACCCCTCGCCCACCGTGCGCAGCCTGCTGACGCGAGCCGGCGCCGTCGTGGACGATCCGGTGGCGGATTTGGAGGAGGTCGCCGATGGCTGGCTGCCGCGCGACCCTGGCGCCGTCCTCCAGCTCGTCTCGCGTGCGTCGTCGGACGCCCCCCTCTCAACGCTTCATCGCATCGTCGAACGCGTCCGAACGAAGGAAGCCGAGGCGAAGAAGGGCAGGAAGCGCGAATGGCTGTCGGTGCGGGGCGCTGCGCACGTCGCGCTCGCGAAGCGGAACAGCCGCGTGGCGCTCTACGATTTGCGGGAAGCCATCGAGCAGGCCAGCGAGCCGCTGCCGGCGGACTTTCTCGAGGCGCTGCGCCTCGTCGGCGATCAGACGGCGCTCGAGCCGCTCGCCGCGGCCTACGTTCACTCCGAGTCGATGGCCGATGGCGAGGCCTGGCGGCGCAGCCTGGCCGATACGTTTCAGTCGATCGTCGCGCGCGAACGAATCACGCGACGCAGCAGCGCCTTGAAACGAGTCGGGACTCGGTTCCGTGACCGAGTCGCGGGGCTGCTGGCTGCGGCGACTGAGAGAAAGGGCTAACCTAATACGCCTTCGCGAAGCGGGCTTCCGTGATCGCCGGCTTGTCGCAGCGGATGCACGTGCCGCCGGGCACCTGCTCGAACGGCAGGTTGCGAATCGTCGCCTGGGTTTCGGTCTTGATCTGGGCCTCGCAGGCGGCGTCGCCGCACCAGCGGGCGACGAGGAAGCCGGGGCGCCCTTCCATGCTCGCGACGAATTCCTCCCAGGTCTCGGCGCGCGAGGTGTGCTCCTCGCGGAACTTCAGCGCCTTGTCGAAGAGCGCCTGCTGAATCGTCTCCAGCAGTCCGCTGACCGTCGACGCCAGGCCGTCGATCGGCGTGGGCAGCTTCTCGCGCGTGTCTCGCCGAGCCAGGACGACCTGCCCCTTCTCGATGTCTTTGGGCCCTATCTCCAGGCGCAGCGGCACGCCGCGCATCTCCCATTCTGCGAACTTCCAGCCAGGCGTGTACTCCTCGCGCTTGTCCAGGAAGACACGCACGCCCGCCGCCAGGAGGCTCGCCTGCACCTCCAGCGCCTTGGGCAACACCGTTTCCTGCCAGTTGCCGCGCTGGATGGGCACGATGACGACCTGGTACGGCGCGATCCTTGGAGGCAGCACGAGGCCCGAGTCGTCGCCGTGGGTCATGATCACGCCGCCGATGAGGCGCGTCGAGACGCCCCAGGATGTCGTCCACGCGTACTGCAATGTCTTGTCGCGGCCCTGGAACTGGATCTCGAACGCCTTGGCGAAATTCTGTCCGAGGTCGTGGGATGTGCCGGCCTGCAGCGCGCGGCCGTCCCCCATCAGCGCCTCGATCGAATACGTCCTCGACGCGCCGGCGAACTTCTCGCTCGCGCTTTTCTGCCCGTCGAGCACGGGCATGGCCAGCACGTTCTCTGAGAATTCCTTGTACACGCCAAGCATCCGCAGCGTTTCTTCGTGCGCCTCGGCCTCGGTCTCGTGCGCCGTGTGCCCCTCCTGCCAGAGGAACTCCGTCGTCCGCAGAAACGGGCGCGTGACCTTCTCCCAGCGAACGACGTTGGCCCACTGGTTGATCAGGACGGGCAGGTCGCGCCACGACTTGATCCACCTGGCGTACATCGTCCCGATGATGGCCTCCGACGTGGGCCGCACGACCAGAGGCTCATCGAGATCTTCGCCGCCGCCCTTGGTGACGAGCGCCACTTGCGGTGCGAACCCTTCGACGTGCTCAGCCTCCCGCATGATCAGGCTCTGAGGGATGAAGAGCGGAAAGTATGCGTTCACGTGGCCCGTCTGCTTGAACCGCGCGTCCAGCCCCTGCTGGATCAGCTCCCACATCGCGTAGCCGTACGGCCGGATCACCATGCACCCTTTGACGGGCGAGTAGTCCGCCAGCTCCGCGCGGCGGACGACGTCAAGGTACCAGCGGGAGAAGTCTTCCGACTGGCGGGTGATTTCGGTGACGAAGGAGTCGGGCTGTTTGCTCATTTCAGGGGTCAGGAGTCTGAAGTCCGAAGTCTGAAGTCCGATGAACGGCAGGCCTGAAGGCCTGCGCTACACGAAACATTGGCAGGCTTGAAGGCCTGCTCACTCGTCGATCTGCACGCGACAATCCGAGCAGTGGACCTTCCAGTGTAGATCGTTGCGCTCGGGAAAATCCTCTCGGCGATGCCCACCGCGGCTCTCCCGACGCCGGAGCGCCGCTCGCGCGACGAGCGCGCCGACGCGTGCGAGGTTGGCCTGCCGCCAGGCCCCCACCGTGCAGGATCGCTCGCTCGTCAGCTCCCGGAAGGCCGCCAGGGCCTCGAGGTGCGGCACCAGATGCCCCAGGGGGCCCGCGCTTCGAAGCAGGCCGGCGTCGCGCCACATGAGGGCAGGCACGTCATCCTGCGGCGCAATCCCGACGCTGGGCCCGATCGGCTCGCCCGAGGCTCCCGATGTCATGGCGAAAGGCAGCCGGCATGGCGTTTCGGGCTGTCGCATGGACGCCGCGGCGCGGGCGCCGAATACCAGCCCCTCGAGCAGGGAGTTGCTCGCGAGACGATTGGCGCCGTGCACGCGCGTGCAGGCGACCTCGCCGGCAGCGAAGAGCCTCGCGATCGAGGTGCGGCCGTCGAGGTCCGTATCCACGCCGCCGCACATGTAGTGCGCGGCTGGGCTGACCGGCAGCGCGTCGTGCGCGAGGTCGAGCCCGGCGACGCGGCAAATCTCGGCGATGCCCGGGAACCGCTCACGCACCCACGCGGCGTCCATGTGCGCCAGAGAGAGATAGACAGGACGGCCGGTTCGAGCCGCTTCGCGGACCATGGCCGTAGCGACCACGTCGCGCGGCGCCAGCTCGCCGCGCGGGTCGTACCGTTCCATGAACCTCTCGCCGTCGGCGTTCACCAGCCGGGCACCTTCGCCGCGCACGGCTTCCGAGATCAACGCACGCGCCGCTCCGGCGACGTGCAGCACCGTCGGATGGAACTGGACGAACTCGAGATCGCCGACGCGCGCGCCGGCGCGCCAGGCCATCGCCACGCCGTCGCCCGTCGCAATAGCCGGATTGGTCGTCTCGGCGAACACCTGACCGGCGCCACCGGTCGCGAGCAGCACCGCGTTGGCGTGCAGCGACGCCATGCTGCCGTCGGCCTGCAGGAGCTCCACGCCAACACACGCCCCATCGTCGACGATCAGGCGGGTGGCGAGGGCGTGGTCGAGCACCTGCAGCGATCCGTGGCCTTGCAGGCGCGACCAGAGCGTGCGGGCGATCTCGCGGCCGGTCGCGTCGCGCGCGTGGAGCACGCGCCGCACGCTGTGCGCGCCTTCGCGTCCGAGGGCCGGCTGTCCGTCCCCGTCGCGATCGAAGGCGGCGCCCCAGGCCATCAGCTCGCGGACGTAGCGAGGGCCTTCGTTCACGAGCACTTCGACCGCATCGCTGTCGCAGAGTCCGGCGCCGGCTTCGAGGGTGTCCGCGAGGTGCAGGGCGGGCGAGTCCTCCGGCCCAATCGCCGCGGCCACACCGCCCTGGGCGTAGCCGGTGTTGCTCTCGGTGCCGCTGGCCTTTGTGAGGAGGACTACGTGTCCGTGCCCCACGAGATCGATGGCGGCTCTGAGACCGGCGATGCCGCCGCCGATGACGAGGAAATCGGTCCGAAGGGACACTGAGTGCTATTCTACCAGTCGCCTCCGCGCGCGCCCGAACGCCGCAGCCACCACGTGTCCACCACCGAGATCGTCGTCGCTACTCCGCCCGCGCCTTACGCGATCCGCATCGGCGCAGGTCTGCTGGCCGCGCTTGGCGAGGAGCTCGACGCTGCAGGTTTTCCGCGGCGGCGCATCCTCGTCTCCAGCCCGGTCGTGTGGCGCCTGTTCGGCGACCGCGTGCAGGCATCGCTGCCCGGCGTGCCGGTCGTGCTCGCGCCGGACGGCGAGCGGCACAAGACGCTCAAGACCGTCTCGACGATCTACGACGCGTTCCTTCGGCTCGGCGCGGATCGCGGCACCGGCATCGTGGCCGTCGGCGGCGGAGTCCTTGGCGACAGCGCAGGTTTCGCGGCCGCGAGTTTCCTGCGCGGCCTCGCCCTAGCGCAGGTGCCGACGACGCTGCTCGCGCAGGTCGACAGCTCGGTCGGCGGCAAGGTGGGCGTGAACCATCCGCTCGGCAAGAATCTGATCGGCGCGTTTCACCAGCCCCGCCTCGTCGCAGTCGATCCGCTCGTGCTCGAGACGCTGCCACGTCGCGAGTTTCGCGCGGGACTTTACGAAGTCGTCAAATACGGGATGACGTCGAGCCGCGATCTCTTCGACAGGATCAACGGACAGGTGTCGAAGATCTTCCGGCGAGCGCCGGAGGTGATGACGCCGATCATCGCCGAGAGTTGTCGCATCAAGGCCGAAGTCGTCGCCGCGGACGAGCGCGAAGGCGGCGTTCGTCGCGTGCTCAACTTCGGGCACACCGCCGGACACGCACTCGAGGCCGTCAGCAAGTACAAGCGCCTGCGCCACGGGGAAGCGGTCGCCTACGGGATGCTGGTGGCATCGGAGCTCTCGGTCGCGCGAGGCCGGATGCCCGCTGACGATCTCGCCCGGCTCAAGACACTCGTCGGGAAGCTCGGAAAGCTGCCCCCGATCGCCGACGTCTCGGCCGCGGAGATCGTCGAGGCCAGCCGGCGTGACAAGAAAGTGGTCGACGGCACGCTGCACTTCGTCCTGTGCACCGGGATCGGATCGTGGGAGATTGCCGAGGACGTCACCGAACCGGAGCTGACGAGCGCCCTGCGACGCGTGGGATTCCGCGACTAAGAGAATCGACGGATTTCGCAATCAGCGTAATCTGCGGTTCCTAGCCTTCGATGCCGTAGTCCTTCAGCTTCTGCAGCAGCGTCTTGTAGCTGACCTGGAGCAGGTCCGCCGCGCGGGGCTTCTGCCCGCCGGCTTCCTTCAGCGACGCCTGGATCTTCCGGCGTTCCACTTCGATGATCGCGCGACGCGTGACGTCGGTGAGCGACCCCGACAGATCCAGCTGCTCCCAGGGATCCGCCGGCGCCTCCAGGGTGACGGCGTCGCGGAACGAGAGACTCAGGTGACGCGGACGGATCGTGTCGCCGTCGACCAGGATCGCCGCGCGCTCGATGCAGTTCTGCAGTTCGCGGACGTTGCCGGGCCAGCGATAGCGCTGCAGCTCGTCGATGGCTTCCGCCGAAAGCGTGAGCGTCTTCTTCTTCAGGTCGCGGCAGAACCGGTCGACGAAATGCCGCGCCAGCAACTCGATGTCGCCCGGGCGTTCCCGCAGCGGCGGGATGTCAATCGGGAAGACCGACAGCCGGAAGTAGAGATCCTCGCGAAACTGCCGTGCCGCGACAGCCGCCTTCAGGTTGCGGTTCGTCGCCGCGATGACGCGGACGTCGACCTGCAGGGGCTGCGTGCCGCCGACACGATCGAATTTCTTCTCTTCGAGCGCCCGGAGGATCTTCGCCTGAAGGCCAATCGGCAGGTCGCCAATTTCATCCAGGAAAAGCGTGCCCCGATGCGCCAGCTCGAAACGACCCGCCTTGCGACCGATGGCGCCCGTGAACGCGCCCTTCTCGTGCCCGAAGAGCTCGGTTTCGAGCAGCGTCTCCGGAATCGCGGCGCAGTTGATCGCCACGAAAGGCCCGTCCGCGCGCCCGCCAAGCGCGTGCAGCGACCGCGCGACCAGCTCCTTGCCGGTGCCGCTCTCGCCGAGCAGCAACACGGTGGTGTCGGTCGCGGCGGCACGATGGACAGTCGCCATCACGCGCGCGAGCGATGGGTCCTGCCCGATGATCGTCGGCGCGCCACGCCGCGCGGCCAGCTCGTCGCGCAGCAGGCGATTCTCCGCGGCCATGCGCCGCTGGGCGAGCGCACGCTCGACGAGCAGCAGCAGATGATCGGGGTCAACCGGCTTGGCCAGGAAGTCGAGCGCACCCTCCTTCATGGCGACGACGGCGTCCTGGATGCTGCCGTAGGCGGTCATCACGATGACGGGCAGCTCGGGGTCTATGTCCTTCGCGCCGCGGAGGACGCCGACGCCGTCGCCCGACAGCAATCGCAGATCCGACAGCACCAGGTCGGGCCGCGTATCGCGGACCTGGCGCAGCGCCTCGGCCTCGTCGGCGGCCTCGACGACGCTGTGGCCCTGCTCCTCCAGGGCGTGCCGCAGCATTGCCCTCAACGAGTCCTTGTCTTCGACGATGAGGATGGGGGCCTGGGGACGGCGGGGCGTGGGCATTCCGCTGCTACCGCAGCCAGCCCGGAGGCACGCCCGCCTTGCGGGCTTCCTCTTCGAGATCGTCGATCGCCTTCTTCTGGTCCTGCACCTGCTGCTTCACGCGGTCGAACTCCGCGAGCGCCTTCTTGCGATCGGTCTCGATCGCGGCGCGTTGCGCTGGATCGTCGCGCGAGGTGAAATCCGCCCAGAGCGCGTTGATCTTGCTCTGGAGGGCGTCGAGGTACATCTCGGAGTGCTCGAGATCCGCGCGGGCTTTGGCCATCCGATCGCGCCAGGTCTGCTCGTCGCGTGCCTGCTGTTCCTCCGTCTCGTCAGCCGGCTTCTGCTCGGCCGGCTTTGCCGCGTCTCCAGCCGGGGCCGCTTGATCCGAGCCGGCTGGCGGGATCGGGATCTCCGACGGCTTGAGATCCTTATTGGTCAGGACCCGGGCTGGCTTGGCGACGTGCTTCCGGCGCGCCTCCTCCTTGCGGGCCACGTCGGCCAGCGACTGGGCGCTGGCGACGGCGGCCCAGCCGGCCACGAACAGCACGGCCGCGGCGAGGCGGATCATGCGCATCTCCATCTCTCGGATCTTTCGGCAGAGCCGGCTCGAAACTTCAGCCCTGGACGGGTTACAGAGAAAAGACACCTCGATGCAGTGATTCACGAGATTCAGAAAAACGCGGATCCCTCAATTCAGGATACTCCCCGGCGCCGCGGCGAGGTCCGGCAATCGCCCTACCGGGACGGGGGCGCCGGCGTCGCGGGGGCGTCGGACGTTACAGCGGTCACGGCGGGAGACGCCGCCGCGGGAGGCGCGCCCCCTTGCAGCCGGGCGACATGCGCCTTCACGCTGGCGGCATCAGGAGCGGCCGGCGCCTTCTCCAAGTACCTGGTGAAGGTCTGTGCCGCGTCGGCCGATCGTCCGGCCTGCTCGTAGGCAGACCCGAGCGACACCAGGAGCGACGGATCCTCCGGCGCGGCGGCGACTGCCTTCTCCAGGACCGGCAACGCTTCGTCCTGGCGATTGGCCTTCTGCAGCGCCTGGGCGAGATTGAAGAGCGTCACGTGGTCGTCGGGGAACAACTGATCGGCCCGTTGATAGGACTCGACCGCGCCAGACCAGTCACCCGTCTGCGCCTCGGCACGCGCCAGATTGAACCGATAGCTCCACTCTCCCGGCGCACCGTTGGCGGCAATCGTCAGGTGCGGGATCGCCTCGGGCGCCTGGCCGAGGCGCACGAGCACCTGCCCGAGATTGTTCTGCGCCGCGAGATCGGCGGGGTCCGCCGCGACCGCGCGTCGCAGCGAGTCGAGCGCGCTCTTGAAATCACCGCGCGCGTACGCCGCCGACGCGTCTCGGTCGAGATCGCTCGCCGTGGTCGCCAGCGCCGGCGCGTTGGCGCGAGTGCCCGCGCCCCTGCCCGCCCCAGCCCGAGCGCCGGGCGCCGCCGGCCGTGCCGCCTTCGCGGTTGCCGCCGTCTCTGGCGTGCTCCGCGGGAACCCAATGGCCGCGCCGATCAGCAGGACCGCGATGCCTGCCGCGATCAGCCAGCCGCTCAGCAACCGGCTCGGCTCTGCCTGTCCGTTGGCGACCTTCGCCGCACGCGCGGGCGCTGCCGCGGCCAGCTCAGCGCCGCAGCGCTGGCACCGCCGCCACTTCTGGTGATTCTTGGCGCCGCAGGTGCAGACCTTCGCTTCGCTCCTCATCGGATGTCCCGCCACGAGATGATGCGCACGCCGACGTTGCCGACGCCGTTGTCGAAGTCGTTTGGGTCGCCAAGCATCTCAATCTTGTTGCCCGCGCCGAACGCCAGGTGCTGGTCGACGATGAACGGCGCCGTCGCACGACCGGCGCCGGTGAGCGTCCGCACCTTCGGCGACTCGTTATTGCTGACCTTGTTGTCGCCGGTCGAGTCGTACGCCGCGCCGCCGAGGAACGTCAGCGCGTAGAGCGCCGCGTCCGGCGACGTGCACGGAGTCGCCGGCTTGAACGACGTGGTGCTGAAGAAGACGATGTCGCCGGCCACCGCCGGGAACGCCGACACCTTCTCGTCGTCGCCTACACCGTCGACCTTCGAGAGGTCGATCTGGAATGACTTGGTGCCGCCCGAGCCGGTGTCGAGGACGCCAAGCAGCATGTACGACGCGCTCACGCCCGTCGACGGCAGCAGGTCGCTGCCGGTGCCCACGAAGATGTATTCCTGCGTGCCCACGGCCACGGCGGCCATCGACGAGAAGACCGGCTGCGCCGCGCCCGCCGAGTACAGCTTCGTCGGGCTGCCGGTGAACTTCGGGTTGCTGCTCGAGTCGCTGTCGATGTCGAAGCGCCAGATGTTGCCGTCGAGATCGCCGATGTACGACTTGGTGATGAAGCGCTCGTCGGACGGCCCCGTGGCCACCGGGTCGGCCTGCAGCGCGTTCTTGAACTTCGTGCACCCGTAGGCCATCGTCGTGCAGTCGTCGTCGGTCTCGGCGACGCCGTCACTGGCGGGGCTCGATTCCTGGTTGGCGTAGAGCGTGCCCGACCCGGCATCCAGCAGGTAGAGGTCGCGGCCGGCCGCGACGCCCGCGCGATTCGGGTTGTTCTCGATCGACCGCGGCAGGAACCCCGAGCCGGTGATAACCGTGTACTTGCCCGAGGTGTTCTTGACCTGGCCGACGGCCGGATCCGACCACGTCTGCCCCACGGTTTTCTCCGCCGCGGTGGCCGACGACGAGAGGTCGCCGTACGGCGTCGCGGTGGTTTTGATCGTCGCGTCGAAGTGGCTGTAGTTCGGGAACGACCACAGAAATGGAATGCGGTTCGGGTCGTTGAAGTAGCCGAGCACCGAGCTCACGTTGTCGCTGTCCGGCGCGACCGAGTTGGACATGTCGTCGAGGGAGCCGTCGAACGCCTGGTAGAACGTGCCGCCGGGACCCTCGCCGAAGAGCACCATCGTCCGCCACGAGCCGCTGATCTTGACGTCGGCGACCTTCGCCGATCCGTCGACGAAGTACGAGTAGCCGTCGATGCCCTGGCCGTCTCGAAGCGTGCGCAGCTTCGGCAGCAGGTTGAACGGGATGTATGCCCAGACCTCGACGCCGCTCCGCCCGTCGAGGGCGTGCATCATGCCGTCGTTGGCGCCGACGAAGATCAGCGTCCGCCGGTCCTCGTGATCAGCGGCGAAGCCCGGGTAGTCGGAGTCGGGCGGCGGGTCCAGCGACGGCGGGTCCATGAATGCGGGCGTCGAGTCGAGGATCGCGCCGAGCGGCTGTGTCCGCACGAAGTTGATG
>JBKPSY010000021.1:0-5483 GCA_046735235.1 Acidobacteriota bacterium
GATCACCTGGCTCGACAGGCCGCCGAACTCACGCGGCACGATCAGAATCGCGAGGAGTTCCTGGCGACGCTCAGTCACGAGCTGCGCAATCCGCTGTCGGCGATGCACAGCAGTGTCGCAGTGGTGCGGGTCGAGGACGATCGGTCGCGGCAGGCGCTGGCGGTGGTCGAGCGACAGCTGCAGCACATGACTCGCCTCATCAACGACCTGCTGGACATGACGCGCATCCGTCACGGCAGGGTGCGTCTCGAGCGGCAGCCCATGGATCTCAATCAGGCAGTCGCCTCCGCGGTCGACACGGCCCGGCCGCGCGCCGACAGCAAGGGGCTGCGTATCGAGTACCAGGTGCCGCCGGTGCCAGTGGTCGTCGAGGGCGATCCGGAGCGGGTCGCGCAGATCCTCGACAACCTGTTGCGAAACGCGGTCGGCTACACGGACGAGGGCAGCATCACCGTGCGAGTGCAGGAGGACGAGGCGGTCGCCCGGATTGCCGTGCACGATACTGGCATCGGCATCGAGCGCGCCGACGCCGCCCATCTATTCGAGCCGTATCGGCGTGGCGTGAACATCCGCCGCAGCGAAGGCCTTGGATTGGGGCTGGCCCTCGTGAAGTCGCTCGTCGAGGCCCACGGCGGCGTCGTCGCGGTCGAAAGCGGCGGGCCGGGAGCCGGCAGCACCTTCAGCTTCACCATCCCGCTCGCGGCCCGGCCAGCCGCGTCGCCGACGGTCGAACCGGTCGCGCTGCCGCCCAAGCAGCGCGTCCTGGTCGTCGACGATCAGCGCGACGTGGCCGACATGCTGGCCTTGCTGCTCGAAAACCTTGGCCAGGACGTCGCCGTGGCGTACGACGCGAAGACCGCTGTCGCGCTCGCCCGTGACCGCCGTCCACAGGTCGCATTCCTCGACGTGTGGATGCCGGGAGTCACGGGCGCGCAGCTGGCGCATCAACTGCGCGCGGAGTTCGCGCCTGGTGAGCTGACGCTGGTCGCCGTCACCGGACACGACAAGCAGCACGCCCGTGTGGCGGACGGCCACTTCGACCAGCACCTGCTGAAGCCCGTGACCGTCGAGAGCATCGTCGCTCTGCTGAACGCGATGGACGCCGGCGCCGACAACCCGTCACAGTCTTAGCGCCTCACATCATTCGGCACGCCGCGGCCTGCGCGCCGCGCGCCAGGCCTCACCTGAGACACAATAGTGCCTGGCCATGGCATCCCTGATTGAAGCAATCGACATCAAGCGCAAGATGTTCCTCGAGTACGAGGGCGCGCCCTACCACTGTATCGACGTCGAAATCTCGCGCCCGACGGCACGAGGCGGACAGACGCTGGTCCGCGTCAAGATCCGGAATCTGCTGACCCGCGCGGTGTTCGACCGGACCTTCAAGGCCGGCGAGAAGTTTACCGAGCCGGATCTGGTGAAGGTGAAGGCCGCGTATCTCTATACCGACAGTACCGGCTACAACTTCATGGACCAGGAGAGCTACGAGACGGTCACCCTCAGCGCTGAGACGCTGGGCGACGATCGCTATTTCCTGGTGGACAACCTGCCGGTCGACATCCTGAAGTACAACGGCAACCCCATTGGCATGGAGCTGCCGCCGCACGTGGAGCTCGTGGTGACCTACACCGAGCCGGCAGTCCGTGGCGACACGAGCAGCGGCAGCGTGACGAAAGCCGCGACCCTCGAGACGGGGATGGAAGTCCGCGTGCCGCTGTTCGTGAAGGAAGGCGACCGGGTGAAGGTCCACTCGGAGACCCGCGAGTTCGTCGGCCGGGCCTAGCGTCGCTCGACGCCAGGCCTGTCGGCTATGACGGCTCGGCGGCGGGTCTCGCGACCGTGAGATCGGGCATCGGCCGTCCGGCGAAGAGCCGGCGGCACGGGATCGCCATCAGTCGCGCCCAGCGCGCCGAACGACTCACGCGCGCGCTGTCGGTGGCGATGCCGGTGTTCGCGTACATCTGGCGATAGATCTTCGAGATGAGCAGGAACGCCAGCCGGCCTTTCAGCGACGACACGGCGCGTGATCGTGCCCAGATGTTCGGCAGCGAGTAGAACCGATCCCACACGGCCTGCGTGCGATCGCGGATCTCGTCGGGGGCCATCACCGGATGGTCCATGTAGACCTTCGGGCGATTGGCCTGCGGAATCAGCCAATGGCGCGAGATCGGCACGCCGCCGACTTGTGGAGGATCCTCGCCGAGGCTCTTCTCCCACGACGCGAAATCGAGCGTGCCGGGGAACGGCGTCAGCATCACGAACTGCGCGAAGGTCACGCCCGCCCGCTCGGCGACCGAGAGCGACGCGTCGAACGTGCTCGCGCGGTCGCTCGGCAGGCCGAAGATGAACGAGCCGAGCACGTGAAGGCCGTGGCGCCGGAACGCCTGGAGGCGCGCGACGAGCGCTTCGCCGCTGCAGTTGAAGTCCTTGTAGATGTCCTTGAGCCCTTCGGGTGTCACGGCCTCGACGCCCACGAGCGCGCCCTTGATGTGCGCGCGACGCATCGCATCGAGGAACTCGGGATCCTCCGCGGCCTCCATGGTGATCTGCGTGAAGAACACGGTGTCATCGGGCAACTGGGCGAGCGCTTCCATCAGCGCGAACCGCTCGGCGCGGGCGGCCTGCAACCGTTCGAGCTGCGCCGGATCCTTGCGCCGCGAAGCCATGCGCAGGTCTTCGAGCGTGACGGGATAGAAGTTGTCGTCGGCGAGCGCGATGAAGCGGAAGCCGCGTCGCCGGAGCTCGACGATCTCGTCGAGCACCTTGTCGACGTGCCGCGCGCGCGGACGTTGCCCGTCGGTTCGCCACACGGAGCAGAACGAGCAGTGCTTCGGGCAGCCGCGCACCGTCTGCACCGAGCCCCACATGTAGCGTCCGGCGGGCAGCAGATCCCAGCGGCCAGGCATGAACGTGTCGCCTTCGACCCGCCCGCCGTCGTACTGCGGACGGAGCGTGCCAGCGACGGCATCGTTCAGGGCCTCGGGCCATGCACGCTCGCCGTCGCCGGTGACGACCGCATGCGCGCCGCCGAGCCGGTGCGATTCTTCCGGAAAGAGCGAGGCGTGGATGCCGCCGAAGACGACGTGCGCCCCGGCCTTCCGGGCGGCGACGCCGATCTCGTAGCCGCGCAGCGCGTTACCCGTGTGGATGCCGATGCCCACCACGTCGCCGGCGCCGATGACCGAGGGATCGAAGCTCTCGAGCGTCTCGTCGATCAGCAGTGGCGTGCCGAACGACGCAGGTGTCGCGGACGCCAGCACGTAGAGCCAGCGCGGAGTGATGACGCCGATGCCGAACGCTACGTGACTAGGGTTGACGAGGTAGACGTTCATCGTGAGAACACGACGACCGCACACTTACGATCGCGCATCGGTCCCTCCGGCCAGGCCAAAATGAGGAACCCGCAACTGAACGGGAAGCTCACGGCAGCACCCTTCACTGTACTCCAACCACGCCCGCTCCGCACCATGAGATCCGAGCCTGTCGGCGCGGTCCTCGCAGGTGTTTGCCGTATACTCAACGCACCTGCTTTCTTGAGCTCTGAGGCCTTTTCCGGCCCTGGCCCTCACCAAAGCGCTGCTCTGTGAGGGTTCGATGACCGTTTTTCCCACGTTCTTCGCCAGCGCTGCCACGGGTGTGCGGTGATCTGGCGCCCCACCACCATGGGTTCGTTCGAGTTCGTCGTCCTGGCAACGCTGCGCACGGGGCAGCTGACGCGGGGATGCCTCCCCCGAGTGACCGGCGATCACACGAAGGCCGTTATCGCGCAACGGGAGGTCGCCGAGGGGCTGATCGTCGCGACGTCGAGCGCGTCCAGCCAGGTCCCGGCCGAGCCCCAGCGCTGACGGCACGAGCCGTCCGCGGCCGCTGACGCGGCCTGGCGTACTGCGCCGCGGCCTCGCGCGGTGCGCCGGCCGTGTCTGCCACAGGAGCATTGAGCCGCTCCAACGGCGTCTTCACGATCCGCTCAATCTCCCGAAGCAGTCCCGCGTCAGCCCCTGACACCAGCGAGACCGCGCGTCCGTCAAGTCCTGCCCGGCCCGTCCGGCCGACGCGGTGCACGTAGTCCTCAGCCACGAGCGGCAAGTCGAAGTTGACGACGAGAGGCAGCCGCGCGATGTCCAGCCCGCGCGCCGCAATGTCGGTGGCGACGAGCACGCGCACGCGACCCGTCTTGAAGTCGGAGAGCGCGCGGTTGCGGGCGCTCTGACTCTTGTTGCCGTGGATCACGCCGGCCGAGACGCCCCGCTGTTCGAGATCGTCGCCGACGCGGTTCGCGCCGCGCTTGGTCTTGCAGAACACCAGCGCCTGCTCGGTGTGCTCGGTCAGGATGTGCGACAGCAGATCGCGCTTGCGCTCGGTGGAGACGTGGTGCACCTGATGCGTGATCTTCGCGGCGACCACCTGTCCAGTGGACACGTCCACGCGGGCTGCGTCGCGTGTGCACTCCGCGGAGAGTTTCACGACGGCGTCTTCCAGAGTCGCGGAGAACAACAGCGTCTGACGTTGACGAGGCAGCGCCGGGAGGATGCGCTTGAGCGCGGGCTGAAAGCCCATGTCGAGCATCCTGTCGGCCTCGTCCAGCGTGAGTACCTCGATCCCCGAGAGGTCGACGGTCTTCCGCTGCATGTGATCGATGAGACGGCCCGGCGTCGCCACGACGATGTCCGTGCCGCGGCGCAGCGCCTGAACCTGTGCGCCCATGCCAACGCCGCCGAAGATGGCGACGACGCGAAGGCGGCTGGACGAGGCGTAGCCCGACAGCGTCTGAGACACCTGCTGCGCCAACTCTCTCGTCGGGACGAGAACCAGCGCGCGCGGCTTCACGCGGCCGGCGGCGGCGCCCTGCGTGGTGAGGCGCTGAATCATCGGCAAGCCGAACGCGGCCGTCTTGCCCGTGCCGGTTTGTGCACGCGCCAACAGGTCGACGCCCGTCAGAACGACGGGAATGGCCTTGCTCTGGATCGGGGTCGGAATGGTGTACCCCAACCGCGCGAGAGACGCGCAGGTGGTGGGGCTGAGCCCCAGTTGCGAAAACATGGAAAGTCCTTAAAAGCCCGTAGCGGTTTCCCAGCGGCGCTGTCGGCAGAATGTGACGCGCCGACGCCACCATGGCGCGAGTGCGTCGATCGAGACCCAGGTCTCGAACGGATTCGACTCTGAGCTACGCAGGATATAAGGGGGATTCGAGCCAGAAAACGGCCCGAGGCGCTTACAGACGGCAAAGCGAGTGGGAAGATCCGATGCCGGGATTATACCACGGCTGGAGCGAGCCCTCCTATCCGTGTAAGTACATGACTGCGTGGGCAGTAGGAATAGCCGGGGGCTGAAGCCCCCGGCCTACGTACCCACTGCAGTAGGGCGGGGCTTCAGCCCCGCCAAGCTCAAACTGCCCCGCCAACATCAAGCCGGAACGACTCGCCAATAGAGGTTGTACCTGTCTCTTATACACATCTCCGAGCCCACGAGACAATATTGCCAAT
>JBKPSY010000022.1:0-4033 GCA_046735235.1 Acidobacteriota bacterium
AGCGACTTCACGATGAGCGGGAACTTCAGACGTGGCGGCACCATCACCTTGCGGCCGCGCCGGAAGACGGCGAACTCGGGGATGGGAATGCGATGGTACGCGAGGAGCTTCTTCGAGAGCGACTTGTCGCGTGAGAGCAGCAGGCCGCGCGGGTTGCAACCGGTATACGGCACGCGCAGCAGCTCGAGATAGCTGACGACGTTCTGATCGAACAGGTTGATGTTGTCGAACGCCTCGAGCAGGTTGAAGACGATCGTCGGCTTCCACTCGTCGATCGTCTGGCGAATCGGGTTCAGCTCGTCCTGGATGCCCAGCGCCTTCACTTCGTGGCCGTTGTCCCGCAGCGTCGAGATCACGTCGAACTCGGTCTTCCATTCCACCGTGGCGAGATCGACACCCGCCGCATCATCCGGCGGCACCAGGTGCTTGTGCACGAGGACGAGGACGCGCTGTGGCTTCACGGCCAGTCCTTTCTACAGGGCGACACGATGCCCGCCTTCGTGCAGGTAGTTCATGGCCTGCACCGTCAGCAACACGGGGAATTCGAGCCTGGCCTGGTCTTCGGTCACCGCCAGGCGCAGGTTCAACTGGCGGCAGCGCTCGATCATGTCCATGAAGACCTGGTCAATCGTGTACTGGTAGATGCCCGTCCAGTCGCTCACGAGCTTGCGTATCGGCTTGCGGATGCGCGTGAGGAACTGCGCGGCCGTGATGTGTTGCGCGAACTCCGGCGCGTCCGAGAACAGGCGCCGGAGGTCGCGATCGTAGAAGCTCGGATAGTCGATGCCGTAGTGACGGCGCTTGCGGCGGTAGTGCTGACGGAGCGTCTTTTTCAGAGACGGCAGCGGATCGAGCGTGCCGCCGCTGGTCAGCGCCGGCGTCTTGCCGGCAACCGACCGCATGAGATCGTCCATGTATTTCAGCTTCTTCACCGCTGGCCAGTCGTGGTACCGCTGCCGCCATTGCGCATCAGGCGTCAGCCACACCGCGAAGGTCTCGGCGAAGTCTTCGTCCGGATGGCTCTGCGCGTACCACGAGTCGAGGTGGAGCACGAAGTTCTTCGAGTACGGCTTCGGTGTATACGACTCGGGATACGGCTCCGACGAGCTGCCAAAGAGGGCGCGCCTGGCGCGGCGTCGCCGCAGGTGGAACGCGTTGTCGATCGCGTGCCCCGCCTCGTGGCGAAGGATGCGCATGCAGGAGGCAGGATCGCCGCCTTCGACTTCCAGCATCTGCGCGAGCTCGAGTTTCGCCAGGCGCGGGTGCGCCAGGTAGAAGGGGATTGCGACGCCGGCGATGCCGTCGGGCGTGAACCACTCGTCGGACAGCCAGAAGTGCGGGCGAAACACGAGCGTGCGTGCCTCGAGCTCGCGATAGAGCTCGTCGATGCGCGCGGCCAGCTCGGTGCCCTCGATGTGCAGATCGAGCTCCCGAAACTGCAAGTCCAGGATCTCATCGTCCGACATCGACGCCAGGGCGTCGGGGGCGATTTTCCTGACCGCAGCACGAGGCACGGACGAATTGTAGCGCAGGCCTTTCCGCCTTCGCGGAACGCTTCGGCGGACTTCGCCGAAGCGAGCGGAGGCGAGCAGGCCTGCTTCGGCTGAAGGGCAGTAGGGCGCGGCTTCAGCCGCGCCGTCGTCACGCGCGGGCCGCGATCGGTCGCCGCGAGGGCGACGGCAGCAGCGCCACGGCGCACGCCCCGATCGCGGCCAGGCCGATCAGCACGCTGAACCCGCCGGCGTAGCTGCCGCTGGCGTCGCGAAAGCGCGCGACGAGCATCGGCGCGACGGCTTCGCCGATCCCGTCGGCCGTCAGCACGATTCCGAGGAGCCGCCCGAGCGTGGCCACGCCGAAGAGATCCGCGGCCATCAACGGGATGATCATGTAATCGCCGCCGAGGCCGATGCCGAAGAGCACGGCGAACAGCGGCCGGGCCCAGGCGCGATCGGCGATGAACAGCAGCGGAATCGAGGCCGCGACGATGGCGTAGATGAGGAGCATGACGCGCTTGCGCGGCCAGCGGTCCGCGAGCACGCCCATCAGCACGCGGCCGATGAGGCTCGAGAAGAGGACCAGCGACTGGATTTGCGCCACGCTCATCTGCGCCAGGCCGAGATCCAGGCTGAGAAAGAGTTTGAGGTTTTGGACCGTCCCGCCGACGGCCCCAATCGAGCACATCGAGCCGATCACCAGCAAATAGAAGGCACGAGTGCGAAGAATCGTGCCTAGCGCAACCGGTGCCGTGTGCCGGGTGCCTGGCGCCGGGCGCGGTGCCTCGTGGCCGGTGCCTGGCTTGCCCGCCGTAGCGGCATCAGCCGAGAAGGCGGGTCCGGAGTCAGGCGTGTCCTTGACGAACCACGCCATCGGCAGCGCGATCACGATCATCAGCCCGCCGAGGATCTGCAGTGCGGCGCGCCAGCCGTACGCGCTCGTCAACGCCGTCGCGACTAGTGGCACGAGCGTGCCGCCGATTCCAATCCCGAGGTAGGCGAAGCCCATCGCCTTGCCGCGATTCTCGTCGAACCATCGCGAGAGCAGCACCTGGTTCGGCAGCGGGCCACCGCAGACATAGCCCAGCGCGTTCAGCAGGTAGCAGACGTAAAAGAACCCCAACGTCGAAACGGCGCCGAGACCCACCAGTGCGCCGCCGGCCATCACGATGCCGGCCAGCATGAGTCGCCGCGGCCCGAACCGATCGACGATCCAGCCGGCGCCGAAGCCGAACACTGGCCCCACGAGCAGCTTGCTCAGGGCGTTGCCGGACGTCACTTCGGCGCGCGTCCAGCCGAGATCGCGGACGAAGAAGTCGTAGAAGAACGGCAGCCCGTACAGCGCGACGCCGACGATTGAGAAGAGCGAGAGGAATGCGGTGGCGGCGGCTTGCGCCTGAAGTCGGGTCATTTAGTCTTGCTTCATCAGCTCCTTCTTCACCAGCTTCAGCGGCGCCGCGTCGGGGTGCTGCGCGTAGAACTTGTCCAACGGGTAGCAGCCCGAGACCAGCCCGTTTCTCGGCGCCGTCGTGCAATCGCTGAATGTCCGGCAGAGCAGCTTCGTCTTGATCGGACGTCCGGCGAGGATGTCGGCCGGGAGGTCCGGGTAACTCAGGACCATCCGCCCCAGGCCAATCGCGTCCGCGAGCCCGTGGCGGATCGCGTGCTCGGCGACGTGCGGCAGCCACTCCTGCAGATAGCTGTAGCCTGATCCGATCAGCACCAGCCCGGGATGCCGGCGCTTCAAGGCGGCCGTCGCTTCAATCTGTCGCGCGACGCCGACCAACGGGTCCTCCGGCGGCAGGTACCCATCTGACGGCGGGAACACGGCAGGTCGCTGGATGTGCGGGTTGTAGTACGGGCTGCCCGCCGACACGCAGACCCAGCCGATGCCCAATCCCGGCAGTCGTTCCAAGAACGCATCGGCGTCGTCGATGGCGCCGGCCGTGCCCGGCGCGGTGTATCCGAACGCCGAGTCATAGGGTTCGCGGACAGGCTCGGGCTCGCCGACGTCGTCCGGGCCTTTTCTGAAGGGGACCATGTCGAAGGCCGATAGCCGCACGCCCAGGCCCAGCGACGGTGCCACGGTGCGGAGGCCCGCCGCGATGCTCGTCAGGAACCGCATGCGGTTCTCGAGGCTGCCGCCGTACTTGCCCGGGCGGTGCCGTGCGCTGAGCAATTCGTGCCCGAGGTACCCGTGGCAGTGCTTGAGGTCGACGAACGCGAACCCCACGTCCGCGGCAAGGCGGCCCGCGGCGACGAAGTCCTCGACGAGACGATCCAGCTCCGCGTCGGTAAATACCGGCCGGTCGTCGATGATTCCGAGCCGGCGATCCAGGACGGGATGGCGATATGCGACGCGGGGCGCGGGACCCGACGTGGTCGGCCGCGCGTAGCGGCCCGAGTGCGTGAGCTGAAGCCCGATCAGGAGATCGTCTGTCCGGCCGAACCGCTCCTGATGCGCCTCGATCAGGCGCTGCCGGAGATCGGCAAGGTCCGACAGCGTGTCGGCGTTGATCACCAGCTGGTTCGGGTTGGCG
>JBKPSY010000023.1:0-1677 GCA_046735235.1 Acidobacteriota bacterium
GAAGACGACCATCGTCGTGATCAGCACGTGCGCGGCTGCTCGTTGGCGCGGGGCGGCTGATCCGAAGCTTCGTCGGGGTTGCAGACCGTCGATCTCGGTCAATCCCGACAAGGTGCTGGTCGCGCGCGTGCCGCTGCCGCGGTCAGTACACCACGGCGGCGGAGAAGCACCGGTTCTTCCGGGCCCTTCTCGATCGCATCCACGCGTTGCCGGGTGTCGTAGTCACCGCGGAAACCACCACGCTGCCCCCGTAAGGGGGTATCATGCAGATCACGGGACACACCCATACGGAAAAGTGGCGCGCGATTTTCCAGTTGTGCAGCGAAAGCTACTTTCAGACGCTCGGCCTTCGTCTGGCAACAGGCCGCACGTTCACCGCCACTGAGGTCACCGACGCGCGCGAGCTCGCCGTCTCAACTAGACGCTGGTCACGCGCTATTTCGGCCACGAGGATCCGATCGGGCAGTGCATCACGCCCTCGATGCTCGAAACATTGCGCGACAGTCCGGTCGCCGACCCGGTCTTCGAGATCATCGGCGTGACCTCGGTCGCGAAAAACCAGGGGATCGAGGAGCCCGTGTCGCCCGACGTGTTCGTCCCCTACACGCTGACGGGCGGCTTCGAGCCCGGTGTCCTGGTCCGGACGCATGGCGACCCCGAGGCGCTCATCGGCAGCGTACGCCGCGAGATTTGGCCGTCGAGCGCAATGTCCACTGCATAGTCATCGCGGGGTAAGAGCCCGCGCCGGAAGGCGTGTATTCACCGCGACCAGCCTGGTGGGAACGCGCTTCTTCCGCACCTCAGTGAGCGGCCGCGAATTCGCCGAGACGGGATCTCGCGCGGAGCGCGCAGAAAGCGCCGAGAAGGGCGAGGGCGGTTCGATTCCTGTCCGCGGGGACGGCTGCGACCGCCGGCAAGTTGTTGACGGAGTTGGAACGGTTGGTGGTGACCCTCGTTGGATTCGAACCAGAAGACTTGCCCAAGCGCGCGCCCGACCAACGCCGACCGCCAGGGTGCGCGAAGGCGGAGGCGGACGCAAATCCTGCAACTAATCGAATCCGTTGAATTCGCAAGATTCTCAGATTCTAGCTGACGCGGCGAGGACACCGTCGACGCTGGTGCCGTGCCCAACCGTGGCAAATACACCTGTCCCCTCGACTGTCCCCGGACGAGGCCCTAGCTGTACTCTGGGATGTGCGGCAGGTCGCCGCGGCGCATCATATCGAGCGCGCCAGGATGTCCAGTCCTCTCGCGGCGGTCCGCTTGTCGATCGCCAGCCACGGCAACAGCAGCACCGTCGAGCCTTCGGTCGACACGAGCAACCCATTACGACGGCACTTGTCGTGGATGGTGTCCGCGTAGTCCTCGTCGCCAACATCTATCCCAATCGCCAGGCCCTGGATGCGAACCGCCGCCGGGCGCTTGAACTCGAGTTGCAGCAGGCGGACGCGGAAATACTCGCTCATCTCGGCAACGCCGGTGAGCAGCCGAGCCCGGTTCGCCTTGAGATCGCGCACGGCCGCGATTGCCGCAGCCACGCTGCGCGGGTGCCAGCCGTAGGTCGAGTAAAAAGCCCCGTCGTTCTCCTCCATCGACGTCGCGATCGGTGCGGTTGCGATCACCGCGCCAATCGGCGCCAATCCGCCGCTCATCGCCTTCGCGACGCAGAGCATGTCG
>JBKPSY010000024.1:0-10408 GCA_046735235.1 Acidobacteriota bacterium
CCCCCCCACCCCCCCCCACTCCACACTAGAACTTTCGTCGGCAGCGTCAGATGTGTATAAGAGACAGCGCCACGGCCGCGTCAATCGCGTTGCCGCCGCGCTTCAGGATCTCGAGGCCCGCCTGAGCGGCCAGCGGCTGGCTGGTCGTGACGATGCCGTTGCGCGCCATGACCTCGGAGCGCGGCTGCGCCAGCCAGCCTTCCGCGCGATCGCCGACAACGGCGTTGCACCAGGCCGGAGTTGGCGACGTGTCACACGGTTTGACGGGCGACTGGGCGGACGCGAGGACGCCAGCCGTCGCGACGGCCAGCGCCATGAGCGCGCCATCGGCGTGAGCGCGTCTCATGCGATTGATTCGCCCATCGTGCGCATCTGCACTTCGATGATGCGGGAGCCCGGCGACTGCGTGCATGCCATGAGGACAACGGAGGCGACGTCTTCCGGTTCGAGCATGTCCGACGCGGCGACGCCGGACTCCGTACGCCCCTTCCCCAGCGCGAACTCCGTCTTCACGCCACCCGGACAGATCGCGCCGACCTTGATGCCGCTCGCGCGCAGCTCACGGTCGAGCGCCTGCGCGAAGCCGACTTGCGCGAACTTGGTCATGCAGTAGACGGCCTCGCCGCCGAAGCCGTAGACGCCGGCCATCGACGAGATCATCAGGATTGTCCCGGACTTCTGGGCGAGCATCAGCGGGACCACGTGCCGCGTGAAGAGGAACGTCGAGCGAACGTTGGTGTCCATCAGCTCGTCGTACTCGTCGGCCGATGTGTCCACGAGGTTCTTGTAGCTGCCGGCCCCGGCGTTGTTGACGAGGATGTCGATGCGGCCGAACGACCCAACCGCGGCCTTGACCGTGTCGACGGCAGTCCGTTCGTCACGGGCGTCACCTGCGACGATGGCCACCCTGGCGCCGCCGGCTTCCAGCGTCGACTTCAGCGCTGCCAGCCGTTCGACCCGGCGTGCCGTGAGCACCAGGCTGGCGCCGGCCCGGGCGAGGGCATGGGCGCAGGCCTCGCCGATGCCTGCGCTGGCGCCCGTGATTACGGCCACTTTGTCGGTGAGCGTCACGCCGCGCTACTCCAGTTCCTTGTCGACGTCCGGGTTGTCGCTCTCGGGCAGCTTCAGGTCGATGTCGGTCGGCTCGCCGGCATCGGCCTCGTCCTTCGGCACGATGGGCTTCACTTTCGGCCGCCGGAGCGCGATGGCCCCGCCCACCAGAAGTCCGCTGATCACGAAGATGCCAATCGCCACAGGATCCATCGGTGACTCACCTCGCGGGCGGTGCGCCGGGCAGGGTGCCAGGGACCACAGGATCTGTCGGGGCGGCCAGCGTGCGCGCCGTCCACAGAGCCGTCGCCAGCAGCAGGGGCGCCGTAACGGCGCCCGGGAAGTAGCCGCCCCGCAGGGCAGCAAAGAGGAGATGGCCGCAACCGTTCAGGAGCTCGACCGCCACCCAGATCGCCACGATCGCACGAGCGCCGGTCCAGCCCAGACGCACCGGCAGCGCATAGCAGACAGCCCCAACCGCGACGAGCGTCAGGTTGGCGATGAGGAACCCGCGGCGCAGATCCCGGCTGACGAGGCTGCTCACGAACGCCGCGGGCCCGAAGACCGCGTAGAGCCTGGTGACGTACTCCTCGACCGAGTGCGCCGCCTGGGCGAGCACGAGCGACAGGAACCCGAGCTGTGTCCGGCGCGGCATGGCGGTCGCGTGTGATTCTACGGCCACGAGCCGCCGGTTCGGTAGGGTGGCCCCTGCGCCGTCAGGAAGGCGTCAAACCGAGAGCCGCCAGCAGTCCGCCCCACTGGCGCCAAGCCGGATCCGGGCCGACCTGAAGTGCGAGCGGATAGCGAGGGTGACCGCGGAGAGCCGCGTTGAACGCTCGATTGAACTCAGGGGTCTGGCCGCAGTACCAGATCCACTCGCGCGCGCCGCGTGTCGTCGCGACCGACGTCAGGACCGCCACGCCGGCTGCGGCGACGGCCGCTTCGACGGCATTCTCGAACTGGCCCATCGCCGTCTGTTGAGCCGGGCTGGGCAGACCGTGCGAGCCCTCAGGGCCTTCCGCCGGGAACCGCCACAGGACCACCATGCGATTCGGCCAGCGGGCCTGTAGCTCCTGCTTCGCGAGGTCGGTTCTGATCCGCACGATCAACGGCTGACCGCCGTTTTCTGCCTGGACGGTGGTCCAGCGCTCATCGGAGCCGGGGTCGACGCTCATGGGGGGATTCTGCGCCTTGGGCGCGGCGTCGCAGACGCCACTCATCCCAGGCGAGGCCATTTGTCACTCCGAAGTGGCGTCGGGGTGCCCACTATCAGACCGCGCCGGAAAATCCGGCGCGCAACCAGGCCGGTTCCTCGACGTGCCACCGCCCGAACACCCAGGTGGCGCCAAACGTCGTCGCGTCGACGATGTGCTCCGAGCGCACGTTCCGCACCGCGGGATAGCGGAAGACGACGTCGAGGCCGGCGCTTCGGGCGGCGGCGAAGCCTTCGGTGTCGAGGCGCAGGGCGTACATCCGCGTGCCGCCGGCGACGCCAATGATCACCCCGCTGTCGGGTCTGGCCAGCGCGGGCATGCCGTAGGCGATGACCCGGCAGTCGGAGGGCAGCGATTCGCCGAGCCCGTTCCAGAGTCGCGTCACGAGATCCGGGTGCGTCCCAAGCGTCAGATAGGGATCCTTCACGTCCGCCGGGAAGCACTCCGCTCGGTCCTTCGCGATCGAGACGGAACGCGCCAGCCTCGCCGGGTCTCGGAGGTAGGCCAGCACGCCGTCGTTGGCCGGATGGGTCGTGTCGATCACGGGTGGAGGCTGCGTCTGTCGAGTGATGCCGTCACTCGAATCCGCGAAAGATGCCGGCCGCGTCTATGGCATCAGCGAACTCGTCGAAGTCCATGTTTGCCAGCGACAAATTGTTCTCGACGCTCCACATCTCCGACGGAATCACTCGGAAGGTCCGGCCGGGTTCATCTGCCAGGTCGATGACCAGCACCGGGTGATCCGCGTCGCGCATCGTCACGGAGTCTGCCACGAACATGAACGTGCGATATTGGCCGGCCGCTGCCGCGGCGACCAGGTCGGCGACGGTCGCCGCTTCGAACGATCGGTCCTCGACACACGTCAGGTTCGCGAGAAAACCGTCGATCGGCGAAGGCACGTCGAACGCTGCGCGGATGGACCGCCACGCCGACTCATCGGAGAAGTCCGTTCGCAGCACGAGCGCGTCTGACGTATCGGGAACCGGCTTCATTGTCGTAATGCGCGTCACCTGATACGAGAAAAGCGGAGAGTGCGCGTCACAGAAGTGCCGTCCGCGGCAATCGTCTCGAGCTGGATGAACAGCTGGTCAGCGGCCTCGCGGATGCGGCGCGTGTACGACTGGCCCACACTTGCCGGCGAGAGCGCGGCGTCGAGCGTGACGGTGACAAGGCCCTCCTGCTCGTTCAAGGTGTAGCTCCCGAAATACGCGTCGTAGCCGTTCACCGCCGTGCTGTTGTTGGCGGTCGGCGCGGTCGCGCTGGAGGACGCCGCTGTGGCGTCGGAGCGATCGCGCCTCGAGAACTGCGCTGCGAATCGCCCCCGCGCGAAGCAGAGGACGCCGAGCGGATCGGCGCCGAGGAGGGGATCGATGTTGCGGTGACCTGCCGCGTCGACGTCTTCGCGCGAGACGAGCTGCCAGAAGCCGAGGATCGCCGTGGCCAGGCCGGCCGACGGCGGCGGGAGCGTGACGCTCATGAGAGCTCCTTTCGCATGCGCGCGCAGGGCACGGCGACACCGGTCGACGTGGGCACGTCGATGCGCTCGGTCACCGTGAACCCGCACGCGGCGTACAGAGGCTCTCCCGCGACGGTCGCGACGAGCTCCAGCGAGCGGAACCCGTCGGCGCGCGCGGCGGCTTCACACAGCGACAGCACCAGCCGCCCGATGCCGCGCCGCGCAAAGCTCGGATGAGTGTACATCGCGCGAACCCGCGCAGGCTCCGTCTGCGGGTCGAGAAGGCGCGTGTCGCGCCCTGTCGTGTGGTCGCCGCCGAAGAGCGTCGCGCGCCGGCTCCATCCCCCGCAACCGACGATCCGTCCCTCATCCTCGACGACGAAATACGTGCCGTCGGCGATGAGCGTGGTGTCCACGCCCATGATCTCGAACGAGGCCTGAACCCCGGCAGGGCCGAGGTGCCGGCCGATCAGCTCGCGGATCGAGAACGCCATCAGGATTTCGAGGGCGGAGAGATCCTCCGGAGTCGCGAGCCGGTGCGCGAACACCGTCTCACCGGGCAAGAATCCCCTCACCTGGCGTCGCGCTCTCCTGCAGCTGTCCGTCGCGGACGACGAACACGCCGCCGACGAGTACGTCGCGGAACCCGTCGGAATACTGTGCCGGGTTCTCGAACGTCGCCCTGTCGATGACGCGCGACGGATCGAACACGGCGATGTCGGCGTCCGCGCCGATCTTGATGCGGCCCTTGCGTGCCATCTGCGGCGACGTCGTCTCGAGGCGTTGCGCCGGCATCAAAGACGACTTCCGTACCGCGTCCATCAGCGACAGCACGTGCTCCTCCCGGACGTACTTTCCCAGCACGCGCGCGTAGGTCCCGGCGCCCCGCGGGTGACCCTGGCCGTGGTCGATGATCCCGTCGCTCGCGATCATCACCGCCGGATGCGCGATCGCGAGCCGGACCATCTCCTCGGTGTTGCCGAAGTGCACCACCATCCCGCCCTGCTTCCGGTACCGCAGGAACGACTCGCGCGTCAGGCGCTCGCCCGTCGGCGGCCAGAGCAGCGTCGCGAACTCCTCGTCCGGCTTCTTGTCCCAGCCGTCGTAGATGGCCGATGCGATGTCGGTCATCGACGCCGTGTAGGGGTAGGCCTCGGTCGTGACGTCGAGGCCCCGCGCGCGCGCGCCGTCGACGATGCGCAGGGCTTCTGGCGTGCGGTCGAGCGCCATGCTGTTCAGGTGCACGACGTGCACGGGCGCCCCCGACGCCGCTGAGTCGGCGATCACTTCCTGCAACTCGGCGACGATGTCGCCGGCACGCATGTGGACGAAGACGGGCCGCTTGAACGACGCGGCGAGGTAGAAGACGTCGAGGATCTCGGCAGGCGAGGCCGTCGGCAGGTACGCGATGCCCATGCCGATGCCGAGCCCGCCCTGCTGCAGCCCCGAGCGGATGGCGTCTTCGGTGGCGCGCTGCTCGTCGGCGGTTGCGACTTTCGTCACGGCGTTGTCGCGCGGAAAGAACCCGCCGGTGTCGTGCATCACCGCCATCCGCGCCGGGATGTGACCGGCACTGGCGCCGAAGTTGATCAGCGACTTCCCCGCTCGCGCCGCGTACCACTCCGGCACCGGCGACACTCCAATCTCCAGCTCCAGCGCCGTGGTCACGCCGTCCATCGCCTTGAAGCCATAGGCCTCCGGCGTCTGTCCGTGCGAGTGGAGGTCGATGAAGCCGGGTGCAACCACCAGGTCGGTGACGTCGACGGCGACACGGCCGCGAAGCGGCGTCGCCGAGACGGCAGCAATGCTGCGCCCCGAGATGCCGATGTCGCGCACCGCGTCGAGGCCGGATTCGGGATCGACGACCCGGCCTCCGTGCAGCACGATGTCGTACGTGGTCTGGGCGTCGAGACGAGCGGTGACGAGCGACGCGAGCGCGAGCAGTCCTGCAAGTGCCAGGGACAGCCTGGCTGCCGGTCTCCGTGAGGTCAACAAGTCTCTCCCGCGCGCCTCGCGCGCTCAGCCGTGCTTGAAGTACTGCACCGCCCGCTCGTGCTTCTCGGCCGCCGCGCGGCTCTTGAACGTCCCCAGGTTGCGGCGACGGCCCGTCTTCGGATTGGGCTTCCGTGAGTAAAGGCGGTATCGGCCATCCGGCAACTTGCGAATCATCGGGCACTCCCCTCACGCTGGGGATGAATCCTGTATAGCACGTGGCGGCGGAGCGGATGCTCGACCGGCAAGCCGGGGTGCTCGAAGTCGTCGCCCGGGTCGCGCGTCATGCCGAGCCGCTCCATGACGCCTCTCGAGCGAAGGTTCGCCGGTACTGTGAACGACACGATCTCGCTCAGCTTCAGCGTCTCGAAGCCGAACGCCAGAGCTGCACGGGCCCCTTCGGTCGCGTAGCCGCGGCCCCAGTGCTCGTGCGCAAGGCGCCATCCGATCTCGACGCATGGCGTGAAGTGCGCTTCAAATCGCGGGATGGCAAAGCCGACGTAGCCCGCAAAGGGGGCGCCTCCTGAGATCTCGACGGCCCACAGACCCCAGCCGTGCTCGTCGATGTGTCGCTCGATGCGATCTGCGAGCGAGTCGCTCTCGTGGCGGGACAGGACGGAGCTGAAGAACTCCATCACGCGTGGATCGGCGTTGAGCGAGGCGAACGGCTCGCGGTCGTCTGCGCGCCAGGGCCGCAGGAGCAGCCGTTCGGTGGAAAGAGACATGAAAGGACCAGGTGCAGGGTGCAAGGTGCAGGGCGCGCGGGCTGGAGCCGGGCTCACTGAGCCGAAGGCAATTGCCAGGGCGAGTCGCCGTGGAGCCTCGTCACCCGGATCTCTCGACTCACACGTTTCTCCGGCATGAGCAGCGCCTGTCCGTCGACCGATTCGCCAGTCACTTTGAACACCCATCGCGAGGTCACGCGAGGCCCGACGAACTCGGCGACCCAGGTGTCATCCGCCTCGTGATACGCGAAATCCAAGTCGCCCATGAACGCGGCCGCGCCAGCCACGATCTTGTAGCCGTGGAGCACCACGTGCCCTGGCGCCTGGCCGGCGTGCACGTCATACACCGCTTCCTCGTCGTGGCACGCAGCATTCCAATCGGCTTTCGTGCAGATCGACGTGCCATGCCAGAGGCCGATGAGTTTGCCTGTCGGATCTGGAGCGCCGGCGGTCGCTGCCGCCAGCAGCGCGACGAGAAGGACAGCCGTCATTTCTCTACCCTCAGCGATCGTCGGAAACAGATGATGCGCTCGACCTCGTCGAAGCCGAGCGCGCGATGTGCGTCATGACTGCCCGTGTTCATGATCTCCGCGTCGCTGGCGATCTCGCCGAATCCGAGCGCCTGGGCATGCGCCGCTGCCGCCTCGACCAGTGCGCGGCCGATCCCCTGACGCCGCAAGGCGGCCTCGACGTACCAGCCCTCGATGAACGGCACAGGCGACGACTCGCAGCCCTCGGCGTAGTTGCGGAAGCCGAGTTCGATGAACCCGACGAGACGGCCGTCCCTTTCCGCGACAAATACCGCGAACGGCTCGACGGCCGCTTCGAAGAAGGCGCGCGTCTCACGGTCGTGATCGTCGAAGCTGCCGGGCCAAAGCGCGTCCCGCATCCGGAGCCAGTGGGCCCGATCGGCCCCGACGATCCGCCTCGTCTCGACGCGCCCAGCCAACGCTAATGCCGTGACACCGGGTCGCTCGGATCGACCACGCGTCCAAGGAAGAGTATGGCGCCTGATCGCCAGTCCCGGATGGCGAAGAGGAACGGGTGGTCTGCCCTGAAGCGCGGGACCCGAGGTGGTTTCTCCGGCTTCGGGCTCGACCCGCTCACCATTGAAACGACGGTAGCCGCCGACGCTTCCGTGCCCGCCTCGTCGGCCGCCACGAACGCTCGATGGATCACGGTCGAGACGTAGAGAGCCGACGGATCCGGTGGCCGCGCGCCGTTGATTCCGGAGAAGTCCGCGCGGAGCGAATCGAACGGCAGCGTCAGACCTGCGCGTTGCAGCGCGTCCGCCAGGCCGTCGATGGACGTTCGGATCGTAAAGCGTGGCAATTCAACATCGACCTCGCGACGCGACGCGGGATCAGCCAGTTCATGAAGTGCGTCTGCCGAGAGGTGTCCTTCCAGATCGGACAGCGCGCATCGCTCCTGCGGAACGACGACCAGCATGGAAAAGTCGCCGCCCTCGTAACCCAGGTCGACGGCCTGGCAGCCGTCGCGCTCCGCGTACCCGGCGATAGCACGGTGGCGCATGAACGGCACCTTCACAGTCCGCCCGCGACAGAGTTCGAACATGTCCTCTGCAGTCGCACGAACAGGAAACGGTTGCGCCCATCTCGCCTTGAAATACAGCGCGTTCACGATACGCAGTCTCAGCAGCGTGTCACCCGGGCCCGGCGGCAGGACCTCCGGGATGGTGTCCCTGGTCCGCTGCGCGACCCATCGATTGACGGCGATTCGCGCGCGCTCCCAATCCGCCGCGAAGTCCGCGGCATGGAGCTCTCCGTGGAACCGGCCGGCGACTTCGTCGAGAAACGCCGGCTCCACGCCAAGTCCCTCTTGGATCCACAGCGCGTTGGCGACATGCAGAAGACCGCGGCGCTCGGCCTCATCGAACCGCGCAAGGACGCTGAATGGAGCGGCGCGGTCGCCGATTCCGGCGGGGCCGAGCCCGAGTACGCTCGCCATCTGGGCGGCGGTGTCGCCGCGCGCGCCGACATGTGCCAGCGCCAAGGCCATCCGAATGCCGAACGGGGAGAACGACAGGTTCCCGGGCTTCTGCCGCAACACCCCGTACAGCGCGAGAGCGAACGCGTCGCCGCTGTCGGTCGACGCCGCGATAGGCCTGCGCGGGGGCTCCTGTCGACGAAACAAGTTGCGGATATCAGGCATCTTCACGGTCGGCCGCGCTCAAGTTCGGCCCTACGAGAATACTCCGCAGTCCTACCGCGATAGCTCCGCGGCGCGGCGCCTGAGGATGGCCTTCAGGAGCGCCTCGGGCAGCGGGCTGTCCGGTGTGAAACGCACAGTGCCCTTGCTCGTCTCAAACGCGGCCAGCCTGTCACCGAGCGCCTCGATGACGGTACCGCTCAGCGGGTGCAGCGCACAGTGAGTCTTCGCGGCGCGAAATGCGACGAATGCCTTGCCGTCCAGCGTGAACGCCGGAAGCCCGTAGTACGTGCTTTCCTGAGCCGCTGGATACGCTTTCAGGACGATCCTGCGAATCCGTTCGAGCGCGCGGCGCTCGGCGGCGGGAATGCCGGCGAGGTACTTCTCGACGGGGCTCTTCCGATCGGTCATGGTTCGAGGACGAGTTCCGAGGGTGTGAACTCGACGATCAGCGGTGGAGTCGCAGTGAAGTCACTGTAGCGGATCCACGTGGGCCGCAGGCGCACATAGATCAGCCCGGGCCAGCTCAGACGACTCGGGCCATCGGGATACACGTGGTAATACGCCTGCTTGAGCCGCTCGAGTTCGTCGCCGGAGGGCTCGTCGGCCAGGCCTTCGTACTGAACCGTGCGCTCCTCGCCGTCGCTCACGCCTCCGATCACCAGGGCGATCCTGGGATTGCGTCGCAGGTTCTCTGCCTTGCGCGACGAGCTGAGGGTGTCGAAGACGATCTCGAACCGGTCGGTGGTCGCAATGCCAACCACAGCGGCCTGAGCGGCGCCGTCGGCAGACACGGACGCCTGGACCGCAACGCGGTAGCGGCGCATGAACTCAAGCAGATCGCGCGATGTCATTCGGCGCCTGAACATGTCCGCAAGCGATCAAATCCCCGTGTACCACGCCCAGCCGTTCTGGATGTTCCCGTCCTTCCCGCCGTCGTCGAATTCGTCGGTGACGACGATCCGGCGGATGTATTTCATGCTCTTATAGCGCATCTGGCGCTCGACGCGGAGGCGCAGGGGCGCGCCATGCGACAGCGGCAGATCACGCCCGTTCATGCCGTAGGCGAGCAGCGTTTGCGGATGGAGCGCGTCGAGCAGATCGATCGAGTCCACCCAGTCGTCGAACGAACGACACCACGTACCCACGTTGTCCGTCAGCAGGGTCGCCGCCGTATAGCCGCCGTGCTTGTAATTGCGGCTGATCGGCAGCTCGACGAGCGCCGGCGTCAGATCGTTGCCGGCGATGCCCAATAGAGTCGCGGGTGCGCCATCAGGATCACGAAGCCGGTCACGGCGAGCACCAGCATGCTCACGGCGAGGATGGCATGAGAGATCCGGACCCATCTGGCGTGGGCCTCGGCCGGCTTCATGTCTGCTCCTCGAGCCAGGCCACCGCTGCCGGCGCGTCCGCGTTCGACGGGAAGACGGGATAGATCACGTGCGCGATGGTGGTGCCGCGGACGATGAGGCAGAGGCGCCGGAGAAGCGTCCACTCCGCGTAGCGGAAGGTCGGCAGACGCAGGGCGTGCGTCAGTCGCAGATCCGCGTCGCTCAGAACGGGATACGGCAGGTGGAGTCGCGTCGCCATCTCGCGCTGGTAGTCCGTGGTCTGGGTGCTGAGACCGTACACGGACGAGCCGAGCGCGCGCAACTCGTCGTAATGATCGCGAAACGCGCAGTTTTGCGGCGTGCAGCCCCGAGCGCCCGGGATCGCATCCCAGTCCGGCGGCGTGTCCTTGTCGGGCACGCCGGTGCGCGGGTAGGCGTAGATGACCGTCCACGGCGTGGTCGGCCGACCGA
>JBKPSY010000025.1:0-40714 GCA_046735235.1 Acidobacteriota bacterium
GCATAGAAGACGGCCTCTCTCTGCGGATCGGCGACCTTGAAGCTGAGGTGATCGAGCCCCGTCGTATGCCAGCCTGTCGGCTCGAACAGCGGTGGAATCGCTGCGGCATTGCACTCCGGAGTGCCGAACGCGTTGATGCACCGGCCCTGAGCCCACGCAGCTGACCCCGCACCAAGCGTCAGTACGGCGAAGACGATCGCCGCTGCCACACCGCTCGAACTACGCCGACAGGACATGGACACTCCTCGAGTCGATTTCGGACCGCGCAGGACAGGAAGACCTGCAAGGCTCTCTCTATAGTTGGTGTGATGGCTCCGGCTAGGAAGCGGCTCCACGCTCCAGCAATAACCGAACGATTGCTGCCTGCTGCTCGCGGGCCTCTGGAGTGCCGCTGCCCGCGCGCCCGCTGCTGTGCTCGGCCAGATAGAGGGGCGTGGACCCTGACCTGTTGGGCTGACTTACGCTCGCCCCGCCGTCCAGGAGCGCCTCGACTGCCAACAGCGAGCGCGTCCGCACCGCCCGATGGATCGGCGCCACGCCGGAGTCGTCCAGCGCGTTGGGATCTGCGCCGGCAGATATCAAGTACTCGATCGTTTCGGCCTGGGCCGCCGGGTCCCAGTGGTTCGCGTCGGCCGCATAGTGCAGCGGCTCGGCCCCGCGACGGTTCCGCGCGCGGCAATCGGCGCCGTGCTTCACCAGCACCTCCGCAATCGAACGATTGAACGCCGCCGCGGCCATGTGCAACGCGGTGTCGCCTGCGTACATGTAGTGCTTGATGTCGGCGAAGAAGAACGTCGAGGAGCCCTGCCGCGTGGCGCCGACAGACGCTGCGGCCGTCGCGAGGGCGGGCGTGCCGGCCAGCCGGCGGGCGATTTCCTTGACGTCTCCGTCGACCACGAGCCGGGCGAACTCGAGCAGAGGCACGGTCATGTCTTGGATACGGGCGGACCGGCGAAGACCTTCGCGGCGACGCCGACCGGCACCAGCCGGACGGCGAGCTCTCGGATCCAGCATGCTACCGGATTCATCGTCCTCATGACACGCGCCGTGCGGCGGCCCTGCTTCAGGAGCCGGGAGGTTGGTTCGAGCCGTTCCCGCTCGTACGCCCTGACCGCCCGCTCCACGTCCACATCGCCCGTCAGCGCCTTGCCGAGTGCCACGGCATCGACCATCGCCTGCGCGGCGCCCTGGCCAGTCTGCGGAAGGACCGGATGCGCGGCGTCCCCGAGCAGCGTGACGACGCCGGCACCCCAGGACGGGATCGGATCGCGGTCGACGAGCGCGTCGAAACGCATGTCGTCGGTAGCCGCGGTGACGGCCCTAAACGTCGCGTCGAAGCGAGGCGACATCAGTGCCAGGATCGCCGCCGGATCCTGCGTGCCGTCGGGAACGATCTCTCGAGCCAGCGACAAGAACCAGTAGATGCCCGTGTCGCTGGCGCGAATCAGCATCGACTCCACGCCAGGGCCAAGGTAGTAAACGGCAGACAGCTCGCCAAGATGATGCACTGCGCCGTGCACCACGCCCCGCAGGGCGACAAGGCCGCTCGACCGCGGCGGCGCCTCCGATGGATGCAGGGCGCGACGGATGACAGAGCCTGTGCCGTCGGCGCCGACGAGCAGATCGCCCTCCGCCACGCCGCCATCCACGAAGCGAAGGCTCACGCGATCGCCCGTGGCTGTGAAGCCAGCGGCCTCGCGCCCGAGCGCGATGGCCTCCATGCCGACGACCTCGAGCAGCGCGCCGTGGAGCGCCGGCCGGAGCGCCATCACCAGCGTCCCGCCGAGCGCGCGGGGCGGCAGCTCGGCCCGCTTGAGGACTTTGCCATCCATCGTGCGCAGCTCGCCGCGCGTGGGCGCCACGCCTTGTGCCAACACCCGGTCGACCACGCCGAGATCGCGCAGGGCCGCGACGGCGTTCGGCGCGATGGCGAGACCGAAGCCCAGCTCGCGCGGCGAAGCCGCCCGCTCGAAGATGCGGACCTTCCATCCGGCCTTGAGCAGCGCGATGCCGGCTGAAAGGCCGCCGACTCCGGCCCCCACGATCAGGGCGGTGCGCTGTCGCGTCACCAAGCGCTACCGAGCTCTCGTCGCACGTCTGTAGAGTGCCACGTCGATGAGAAGTATGCTCTGCGGATGATTCCCCGCCGCAAGTTCGCGACCGTGGCGCTCGCCGTCATTTTCAGCGCGGCAATCGGGTGCCAGGCGTCACCGGCGCCGCCTTCGCCTGGCAGCACGATCGACGCCGATCTGCTGGACGTCACCGTGTCGCAGCTGCATCGCTTCTACGACGCGCGGAAGTACACCATCACGCAGGTCGTGCAATGGCATCTCGACCGGATCGATCGCTACAACGGCGTTTATGGCGCCATCGAGACGGTATTCCACCGCGAGGCGCTCGCTGAGGCCGCCCGCGAAGATGCGGCCGTCACACCGGGCAGCGGCACCCGCGGACCACTGTGGGGCGTGCCGATCGTCATCAAGGCAAACACCAGCATCAAGGGTCAGATCACGACGGCCGGCTGGGAGGGCTTCCGGCGCGCCGGGCACGAGCTCGTCTCCCCGAAAGACGCGACGATCGTCGCGAAGCTCAAGGCCGCCGGCGCCATCATCGTCGGGCTCGCCAACATGCCGGATCTGGCCGCCAGCGACACGAACCGCAGCAGCTCGTTCGGGCGGACCGGGAACGCCTACGACGTTCGCTTTTCGCCGGGAGGTTCGTCGGGCGGCGTCGTGACCGCCGTCGCGTCGAATATGGCGGTGCTCGGCAACGGGACGGACACGGGCAACTCGATACGGATGCCGGCAGCCACAAGCGCGCTCGTCGGCGTGTTTCCAACCCGCGGCCTCGTCAGCATCGCCGGCATCGCGCCGCTCGACTGGCTGCTGGACAATACGGGCCCGATCGCCCGCAACGCCACCGACGCTGCGATCGCCCTCGGAGTGATGGCTGGCGAAGATCCACTCGACTTCCGCACGGTGGGGTCGGCGGGATTGGCCGAGCGGGCGCCATACGAGCCGTATCTCAAGCCTGATGCGCTCAAGGGCAGGCGATTCGGCGTTCCCGCTTTCGTGCTCGCAGGCGACGGCGTTCCCTTTCACGGCCTCCCGTCGAGCGTGCCGGAATCGGCGGCCGCGAAGCTGCGCCGCGAGGCCGATGTTCCCCTGCAACCCGCCACACGCGAGATGTTCATGAAGTCAGTGGAGGCCCTGCGAGCGGCAGGCGCCGAGGTCATCCTGGACGAAACCATTCTCCCTGCGAGCTTCGCGAAAACAGCGAGCCGAGTGGCCACGTACGCCTACGTCCAGGACGGCACGAACCGGTTTCTCGCGGCGTTCGGTCCTCCGGCGTACCACTCGGCTTCGGAATATCTGAAGGTGGTGGGCGCACCGCTCTTCCCGTCGTCCATTGGCGCGGAGGAATACGCTCGACGCCCGGGCGGCATCCGGATCGAGCAGCGTGTGCTCGACAGCGATCCGGATGCGGAGCGCCTGTATCACGAGCCGCGCCGTGCGATGCTGGCCGCGTATCTCGAGCCGCTGGAGCGGCTGAAACTGGACGGCTACGTCTACCCGGCGATTCAGATGCCTCCGCCTGATGAGACGATGGCGCAGGACGGACGTGTGAGCGAAGGGCCACATTCCGCGACGAGCTGGGTCAACATGATCGGCGTCCCGGCAGTGGTCGTCCCGGCAGGGTTCTATGCGAGCGGACTGCCGTTCGGGCTGGAGTTTTCAGGGCGTCCGTGGACCGACGGCAAGCTGCTGGCGATCGCGTATGCATGGGAGCAGGCGACGCACCTGCGGAAGCCGCCCACGCTCGTCGAACACGGACTGCTTGCGGTGACGCCCGCCCGCGAGGCGCGACCTGACCATCTGCCCGGAAGCTAGTAGTTCACTGCTTCAGGTGCGCGTCCAGGAAGGCAAACACGTCGCTCTCCCACATGCCGACGCCGCGGTAGAGGAAGTTGTGTCCCTCACGGCTGGTCTGACCGAACGGCGGATAGATCTTCAGCTCGTGGGGCTTCCCCGAGCGCTGCATTTCGCGAGCGAGATTCTCTCCCGGCGCGATCGAGTAGTCATTTGCCGTATGGATCAACAGTATCGGCGCCGCGGTGTGCCGCACGGCCGAGAGGAGCCTCTCCCGAAGCGCGGGCGAGTGGTTCCAGCTGCCGGCCGCGGCGCCAAAGACGACGGCGGCGCGAAGGCTCTGGTCGCGCTCGGCCAGGAGAAGACTGAGCGAGCCACCAAACGAGTGGCCTGACACGGCGATTCGTTGCGGATCGACGTCCGGCAGCGCCCGCAGGAACGCGAGACCGGCCATCGCTTCATTCATCTCGGAGCCTTCAAGCAGCTCGAGCTGCACCCGATTCCGTCCTTTGGCGCCTCCGGCCGCCAGCGCGCTCGCCATCTGGTCGCCGTCCGCAACCCCTTGATCGGCAGACAGCCCGATCCCATGTCGAAAGAGCAACAGGAGGACGTACCCGTGTCGCGCAAACGCGCGTCCGAGTGCGGCGGCGTCATTCGCAGCCATCGGGTGCCTGGCGCTGTAGCTGCCGTGATTGAAGATCACGCCGGGGAATGGTCCGTGGCCGGCCGGTCGCCAGATGAGAGCGCGCAGCTCGAGCGCGCCCGCCGCTACGACGACCGTCTCCGGTCCGAGTGCATCCTGCCCGACGGTGGGGAGGCCGATCTGTGACAGGAGAACCAGTCCGAGCAGCAGGCCGAGCCCTTTCATCGGGAGCCTAGTCCTCGAGCGGCTCATCGAAGAGCGCCATCTCCTCGATCGTCGGCGGCTGGAAGATCTCGAACCAGCGAGCGACGTGATCGGCCTTCAGCGGCGGATCCTCACGCGCCCGGAGCTCGATCCTTTTCACGAGTACGTCCGCTGGCGCGGTCAGGTATCGCAGCTCGACGGCGGCGCCCAGCGTGCGTGCGGCCTGACGCAGCGTGTCGCGTTCGGATCGGAACCACGTGCCCCACTCGACGATCACCACCATCCCGAGCCTGAGAAGGTCCTGGCCGAGCGTCCACTGGAGCGTCTCGATCCGCGCGCGGCTGTCCACGTCATAGAGACTGATGGCAAGCGCCTCCATCCACTCGTCTGGCGCCAGTCGCACGGCACCCAGCTTCTTCTCGAGTGACTTCGCCAGCGTCGTCTTTCCGGATCCTGGCAGGCCGCACACGATGACGAGGCGGGCGCCGGCGTTGGAACCGTCCATCCGCGTGATTATCGGCTCGCGTGCGCTCGCGCGAAGCGCGTCCATTGCCAGATGCCGCCCGCCGCCTCTGGCGAAAGACGATGTCCAAGCTGGCGCGCGACGAGCAGCAGCTGCCCGCGGTGATGACCTTCGTGCGCGGCGAAGTAGCTCAGGAAGTGTTCGAGGTCCGTCGGGAAGTTCTGCCACGTCGCGGCGGGTACCTTCCCGCCGCGCGCGATGCCCAGGTCGATCAGATCGATCATGCCCGCGCTGCTGCGCGATAGCGCCTGGACGAGGGCCTTCTGCCGGATGCGACGGAGGTCCACCCGCGCCGGCACCTTCACCCCGTGCCGCGCGCCGATGCTCTTGATCCAGTGGCAGCGGCTGTTGTGCAGGTGCGCGGCAATCATCCCCACGGTCTGCCGCGGCACACCAGGCACGGCGCTCGACCAGATCGCCGGCGGCAGCTGCTCGATCAGATACGTCGTCGCTCGATTGCTCGTCTGCCAGGCGGCGATGATGCGCTGATACGAGTCTGGCTTTTGAGGCACGTCAGTCCCCGTCTTCGATGTCAGTCAACCGGTGCGACTTCCCGGAACTGGATCACGTTGCCCTCGGGATCGACGGCCTCGCAGGCGCGAAAGCCGCGTGCGGACCACTCACCCGCTACCGGCTCGAGGCGTCCCCCGAGGGCGGCGGCCGCCTCGCGCGCGGCCGCGAGATTTGGCACCGGAAAGAACGGCTTGACGTGCGCATCGCGCCGCGGCGTCGCCGGCTGATTCGAGGCAACCGAGCCGGGAATCTTGTGGATGACCAGCTCGAAGGTCTCCGAGCGCAGCACGACATGCGTGTCGTCGGCGACGGTCACCGGCAGTCCCGTCATCGCGCGGTAGAACTCAGCCAGCCGGGACAGGTCTGCGACGAAGATGACGGCGCCGGGCGATGTCACCATTTCGGCGTCACATCCTTCGCTGCCCACTCGCAGAAGACGGCGTCGAGCGGCTCCACGCCGCCGCTAGTGCCAGGCGCCGGATACGGCGTCCGAAACGTGAAGGCGTGCGGCGACGGACCGTGGGTCTCGAGGTGCGCCAGGCGTTCGACGGCTTCGGCGACCGTCGGCACGTGGCCGACCGGGATCCACCACAGGGCGAGAACCGGGCCCACGAGAGGCTCGAACCACTGCTGTCTCGCGCGCAGCGTCCCGACGTGGCCGCTCTTGTAGACGAAATGCTGGAGCGCCTCGAGCGAATCCCAGACGGACACGTTGATCGCCATCAGGCTGTCGCCGCCGTACGGCCGAATCGCCGTGGCGTTGCCGTCCTCGGTCTGCAGCCGCCAGACGAAGCCCGGGCTCCGATCCGCCAGCGCGTTGATCGGATCCAGCGCGGCGCGAAAGCCCTCCATGATCGGATCGTCCAACGGAGCCCGGAACCGGCCGATGTTCACCTGCGCGAGATGGTGCGTCACGGAATTCTCCGACTAGGCTGTGTCGTTCTCCCGAGCAGCGAACCCGCGCAACACTCGAAGAGCGCGCAGGGTGATCCAGCGATTCGGCTCGCCGACGACCCCGGCGAGCTCCTCGTGGAGGGTGTCGGGATGCCGCACGTCGAGCAGCCAGCGGCCGTCGTCCTGGCGCCGATCGCGCACGATTGCGACGGCTTCCTCGACTCGCGCGTCGGGACGCAGGCCGGCGGCGCGCAGGTAGTCGAGCCCGCGCAGCACGTCATAGTGCCACAGCGGCGGAAACGCGAAGCGCGTCCACGTCTGGTCGATGACGCCGCCGGTTGAGAGTCGCCTCAACAGGCCGCGGTCGAGGAGGTACTCCTCGCCGCGCCGTCTCGACTCGGTCGCCGTCGAGTCGGCGCCGAATGCCTGCTCGAAGGCCAGCAGCCCTTCGAGCACGCAGATCGTGGTGTGAAACGACGAGCGCACCGAACCGCGCTCGGCTTCGCAATTCCAGCCGCCGTCCGCGAGCTGCTCGCCGAGCAGGCGATCGACGAGTCGATCGGACCGCTCGTCGAAGTACGCGCCAAGCGCGACGACGCGGCCGTTGATGCACGGCTCGACCTCGCCCTCGAAGAACGGCGAATTGCCGAACTCGGGACCCCACGTCACGTGGCTGCGCACACGCTCGATGGCGGTCCGTGCGCGGGCGCTCGTCGGTTCCAGCCCCAGGTCGCGCAGGTAGAGCAGCGTATACAGGTTCGACCACCAGAAGGGCGTGGCGACGCCGTCACCCCACTGGCCGTCGGGACGCTGCTCGTCGAGCAGACGCGGGCCCCATCCCTCCGACGCGACGCGCGCCCGCTCCGCCGCGACGGTCGCGGCGGGCGCATCGGTCAGATCGCGCATGACCTGCCAGCGGATCGCCGGGTCGGCGTCGAGGAGCCAGTCGGTGACCGGATCGCCGATGCGGATCCCGCTCGTGCCAACCCGCTTCGCTGGGGCTCCGCGCGGCTTGGAACCTGCACCGGCGGCCTCGCGCCCTTGATCAGGAGCCTCGTTGCTCATCGCGTTGGTGACCGTGACGCGCGCAGGACGACCCTCTCATTCGGGAAGCTTGTCCCACTCCGCCTGAGTGACCGGATCGAACTGCCGCTCCATCAGCACACGCCACCTGCCATCCGTTTTCACGAGGAGCTCCTCGAACGGGTAGAACTTCGGCGTGCGCTCGCCCGACTTGGCGATCACGGTGTAGTTGAAGATCCCGGATTCGAACGCGGTCGTGCTGTCGTCCTGACGGTGGGAGAACCGGAACGACACCGTGGCCTTGGTGCCCTTCGCTTTATTGGCGACCATGTCCCGACCCCATCGCTCGAGCGCGGCCTTGATTGGCTGCGTGCCCTTCGGCGTCACCAGGACTGCCTCCGGAAAATAGGCCCGTCCCATGCCGACAATGTCGTCGGCGGCAACCGTGCCGACGAACACGGACCAGGTGTCGCGGTCGATCTCCCGAGCCGACGACGTCGCGGACGTCTGTGAGGCGGCCGCGCTGACAAAGACGACAGACAGCAGAGCTAGTGCAGTCGCCGCGATAGGTCTTGGCAATTGAGTTTCTCCCCGCATGTCTGCGCGCTATGGCCTGGACTCCGTCGTGCCGGTGGGTGTCAAGTCCCCGGCGGCGGACGTAAGCAAAACTGCAATCTCCTCATCGAGCGTCTTCCGCTCGGCGACTTGTGTCGTTCGAGGGGAGGCGGGCGCGCAACCACCGCATCTGCCCGCGATGGCTGATCTCGTCCTCGGCGACATGGAACCACGCCCAGTGTGCGTTCATGGCAGGAGCCGCGCTCAGCGTTCGCTCCAGCCATGCATCGTCTCGCGCGGCAAGGCCGGCGAGCGTCAGCCGTCGCGCCTCGCTGAGCTCCTGAAGGTAGTGCTCGAGAGGCTGCCCGCGAAGGAGACGGCGCCCTTCGGCGCCAAGCGTGAGGGCAGGTTCCCACGCCGCCTCCTCTTCAGCCGTCGGCTGTCGCTCGTCGAACGTGAGCATGTGATACGCGCGCTCGACCACGGAGATGTGAGCGAGAAGAGCGCCGATCGAGTTGCTGGCGCCATCCTGCAGGTGATCGAGTTCCGCCGTACTCAGCCCGTCAACGGCGGCCAATGTCGTCTTGCGCGCGTAAAGCAGCATGCCCACAAGCCGCCCGATGGTGGGCGTGTAACCCGGCAGTGGCTCGATTCGATAAGAGGGTGACGGCATTCGCCTCGGGCTCACTTTCGCAGCCGCATGAGCGCCTGTGTCCACAAGGCTCCCGCCGTCATTCCGAGTCCCACGAGCGTGACGAGCTGGACGGCGCGGAAGGGCTGACCGATCCACGCCGCGCCGGTCGCCAGCGCGACGATGATGGACAGCGCAGCGGCCAGGAACAACGGCAGGGCAGATCGAGTGGCGTTTGTCATTGGTACGGTGGACTCCTCCGGCCATGGGGTCGGGACGAATTTCACTCTCTGCACGCTACAGGCTATTTCCACGGGGCAGAAAAATGAAATTCATCCCGACTCCATTTCTGTTGCTGCATTGCTGGCAACGGCAGGCTTGAGCCCAACGACGCAGATCCAACCCTTCCGCGAGGAGGGCGAACGCCGTCGGAATGAACCTCAAGACATCGGTCATGGCATCTCGCGCCGCTCCGAGTCGCGTCTAGCCCGCCCGGCGAACCACCAGCATCAGCCCTGACGCCCAGGCGAGCCGGACGGTGATGAATTCTTCGCGTCGCTCTATGTCGTCAATCAGGACCGGGACTTTGGCTGCGTGGCCCTCGGGCCAGTTCGATTGCGGGAGCAGATCGTCGATGACGTACATACCGCCCGGCCGCAACAGCGACAGCGTCTCGGCCAACTGGCTATATTTTCCGGGCCAGGCGTCCGCGTAGATCAAGTCGAACCTGCTGGTTGACTTCAGCAGAAATTCGGCGCCGTCCATGACGTGGAACGTGACGCGGCCGTCAGCGCCGAGATGCCGCTGGGCGACTGCGACGACGTTGGGATCGGTATCGACGGTGTCGAGAGTCGCGCCGGGATCCATCCCGGAAAGCAGCCACGCGGTGCCGTGGCCGGTTCCAGTCCCGAGCTCGAGCAACCGCCCGCCGGGCTTCGACGCCGCAAGCACGGCCAGTAAGGCGCCCACCTTGAGCTCGGACGCCATGTTGAAGCCGAGTGTGCGGGTGTCGTTCAGGATGCCTGCAACGGCTGGCGGCTGCCGACGGAGCTTGGAATCATCCATGGCGTGACCGTGTTCGACCGTCAGGGCCGGGGCCTCGGCGCGGCGTTGGTCGGCGCCGCGCAGGCGTCAGGCTATCACCGACGCGGCCGGCGCGGCGCCTGGACTCATTTGCCCGGCGCCAGGCGGTGGGCTTTCACCACCTCGTAGACGTACTCTGGCACGCCTTGGCGGCCTTGCCGTCGTACGTCCTGCCGTTCGTGATGTTGTTGGACACGACGCGGATGCCAAAGGAACGGAATCCGGTAGACGCTCGCGATCTGCGCCGTGGATGCCATCTCCATGTCCTCGACGCTCGTCCCGTACTGGCGGTGCATCTGCTCGATGCGATCGAGCTCGCTGTTCCACACGTTGCTCGACCCAATCACGCCATCGACGACGCGTCCTCGGTGATACGTGGCCTTCACGCTTTCAGCGGCCGCGAGGAGCTGTGCGTCGGCGCGAAAGCGGCGCGCGGCGCGATCGACCTCGCCCGTTTTCGCCAGGTCATTGACCGAAGTGTCCCACGGGCTGACTACTGAGAAGGACGCAGGCTGGTCAGCCCAGTCCGTCCCGAGCCTCTCGTCGAATGATCGCCCTGCCGACGCAAACAGGACGAGCATGGTACCTGCGCCCCTCTCGCTGTGCAGCGCCGATGTCCATGTGAACCTACTTCCGCACCTGGTGGCGAAGCTCCACCATCCCGCTTGCGTACGCTTTCACCTCCATGAGGTGCAGGGCGACATCCTTGTCGACCCCGTCGAAGAATGGGATCCCTTCGCCGATCAGGACGGGCACGATGGAATAGCGAACCTCGTCTGCCAGCCCGAGCCGAAGGCATTCACCGGAGACGGTGCCGCCTCCGACGAACCAGATGCTGCGGAAGGCCGGTTTCAGCCGCTGATCTACCAAGTGCCTGAGATCGCCCGCGTAGAACTCGACCGTGTCTCTGGTTTTCGGCAACACGCGACGTGTGAGGACGAACGTCGGCTTGTCGCCGTAGGACCAGCCGAATCCCCTGGCCTCGAAGTCCAATGCGGTCTCGTAAGTGCGCGAGCCCATGACGTAGCAGTCGATCGTCTTGAGGAACTCCTGGACGAACTCGGCGTCCAGGGTGTCTCCGCCATCGAACGTGTCTGACGTTTCGAGCCAGTCCACGCGGCCGTCCTTGCGGGCGATGAACCCGTCGAGGCTCGCCACCATGTGGATGGTCACGCAGGCTGCCATAGCTCGACCTTGTTTCCCTCTGGATCGATGACCCAGGCAAACTTCCCGTACTCGGAGTCATCAATTTTCTCGAGCACGTTGCAGCCTTCTTGCTTCAGGGCCTTGACCAGGGCGTGGAGGTCTTCCACCCGGTAATTGACCATGAAGGACGCGGAGCTCGGAGCGAAGTGATCGCTGTCGTGTGGATCGATTGACCAGGCCGTGGTGCCCGCAACCGGCTTGCCCTCGGCGTCGGTCCAATCGAAGGCTGCTCCGCCCCAGGCCTGGACGTCGATTCCCAGGTGCCGCTTGTACCAAGCCTGCAATGCTGGAGCGTCCTTGGCCTTGAAGAAGACGCCGCCGATGCCAGTGACTCGTTTCATGTGACCTCCGATGCTCGGGCTGGTGAAAGGACGTGTCGGTGTCAGGGCCCACTTCTGTCAGGGCTCATCGTAGGCGAGGGAGGGCGACGACGTCGTGGCCGGCGGTCAAGGCGGCCTTGGCGATGTCGACGCCCAGGCCTCGACCAGCGCCAGTGATGAGCCACACCGTCTTTGCAGTCAATGGCATGTTCCTCAGTTGGCTCCAGAAGCGACGACAAGACGAAGACACTTGCCCAGCAAATCTAACGACCTGCCGCTCGCCCGCGAGCGGCACTCATGATCGTTGGAATCACCTCGTCTCTACCGCGCCGCTCGTCGGCTGCGCGGGCTTGGAGCCGGCCACGACATATTCGCTCTGAACGAGCCCGGTGGCGTAATGGCGCGTCGCCACATGCGTAAGGACGATATCTCGCTGCAGTGGGCCGAAGAGCGGAATTCCAGCGCCGATCAGCACCGGAACGCGAGTGATGATAAGGCGCTGGATGAGCCCGGCCTCCAGGAACTGCTGGATGGTGATCCCGCCATCCACGTAAACGTGGCGGATTCCGCGAGCCGCAAGCTGCGACACGATCTCGGCAGGTGGCCCCCACATACGCTCGACTACCGCCCCGAATGGCGTGGAGGCGAGCGGACGACTGCTGAGCACGAATACGAGCTTCTCAGCATAGGGCCAGGTATCAAAGCTCAGGACCGTTTCAAATGTCTTGCGGCCGATGACCAGGGCATCCACCGTGGCCATGAACTCATCGTAGCCATGCGGTTCCCCGCCACCCGGCGGAAGGAAGTCGAGGTCGCCATTCTTCCGGGCGATGAAGCCATCGAGGCTGGTGCCGATAAAGACTGATGCCTTCACGCAACAGTTCTCCTGCTCCGCCTGACGCTCGCGGCTCACCCGCGGCCGCTGACGATCTCTCTGGACTCGGCCGTCGGTTGCAGCCGCTGGTTAGCCCGCGGCCGGTCGGCCACCGAAGGAGATGATGTAACCGTCGGGGTCCTCGACATAGAAGTCCTTCGTGCCCCACGCCGTGGCAGCGAGCGGCTTGATGATGGTGACGCCGTTGGCGACGCACTGCTCATAGAACGCTTCGATCCCATCGACACCGGCCGAGGCGTCGAGATGCTCGTTGTCGCGCCGCCACCGACGCTCCACTTGGTTCTTGGGCGCTTCCTTCAAGTGAACTTCGAGTCCGTCAAGATGACCGATGGCGTAGAAGCCGTCCCACGGTTCGCCGAACCTGAAGCCGAGCCTCTGGTAGTACGCGATCGAGCGATCAAGGTCATCGACGAGGAACTGTGGCGCGAAAGAGGTCACACGCGCCTTCATCGTGGCCGTAGGCATTGAGCCTCCCTTTCTCCGCAGGCTAACGTTCGCGCCTCACTCTCAGCGGCCGCCACCAACCTTCTCAACCAAGCCCTGCCCGGCCGGCGGCCGCTGTCGGGTGCAGCCGCTTGTTAGCCGGCGAATTCTGGCGTTCCGGAATTCGTCTCGTCAAGAGGAAAGAGGAGCTCGTTGGCATCAGGATCGGTGAGCCGGATCACCTCATAACCCCACCACGCTCTCTGAGTAGGCACCGAGCGCTCCAAGATCTCGCGGCGGAGCTCATCGATCCGATCGGATCAGCTGCGAGGCTCCGTGCGAAGCCCGGCCTCGTCAGCCGCATCCGATTGTTCGGCAGCGCCTCTCTCCACGTCATAGTGAAGCACGAGTAGGCCACTCGGAAACGCCTCTTGGTAAGTCAGCCTCAGATGGTGCGAGCGAGTGGGTGACGGAAGGAATGGCCGACCCTGCCCCAACAGGATGGGACACACGCCAAGCTCGATCGTATCGACAAGGTTGGCCTCAAGCAGACTCCGGAATAGGTTGCCCCCACCGCAGAGCCAAATGTCCTTTCCGGCTGCAGCGCGAAGCTCCGCCACCGTCGCCACACCGTTGTCCCCAAGAATCGTGACTTCCGGATAGTCCGTGGCCCTGAGGGTCCGAGAGAAGACGTACGTCCGGAGTCTCGGGTAGCTACGAGTCCGATTGCGCAGCATGACTTCGTAGGAGCGACGCCCTACGAGAACGGTATCGATGGACGCGAAGAACGGCTTGGAGTCGTAGCTTGGGTCTCCGATCATCCACGAGGTCCCATCGCGGCCATCGGCGATGAACCCGTCGAGACTCATGCCGACGCCGTAGCGCACCCGTCTCATCTGCTTTTCCAACGCGTCTGCTGAACGACTCGCCGCTTAGCCGCGAGCGGCGAACCCGATGCTCACTCCTGCGCCGACCGGTCCGCCGCTCGTCGGCTGCAGCGGGCGTGTTAGACGGCGCGCTGCAAGTTCACGGCATTGCCCGTCGGCGCGCGAGGGTGCCGAGTATCATGCTGGTCCCAGTGCAGAGCCCGAACGCGCCCGCGACTAACGCGACTCCCGGACCCGCAGTCGCCCCCAGAAAGACCGCCGTCGCAGCGGCACAGCCGGCGCCGGCGGCGATGGCGCCCACCGCACGCTCAAGAGACACGCGCGTGGGACCGGGTCCGTGGTGCCCGGGTACCATGGCCGCCGACGAGCCGACAATGGCCGATGCCGCGAGCCAGAGGTATCGGAAGTCATCGCCTGTGTTGATGGCACGTACGAACCCAAAGATCACCGGCATCGCGGCAAGAAGCACCGCTACGAGTATCAGCAGGTGGTGTCGCTTTGAGTTGGGCAGATGGGTCACTGGGTAGTCCCGCCAACACGAATTGGTTCCTTCAGTTTCCGCCCGGGCGCTCAGTAGGAGAAGTTGCGCCAGTCCCGGGAAGCGGAGGCCAGACACCGCCGCGAGATTCAGCACCGAGCAGTTCTTCCACGGAGCGGTAGCGGTAGACGACTGTCGCGCCGTTCTTCGGGAGGCCGCCAGTGTCCGCCGTCGGACCGTACGTCGAGTACAGCGGCTGTCCCCACGAACGCACGTAGGTGGTCAGCTGTCCGCGATGGTGTGACGAGTGAGTGAACCTGCGGACGAGAATCCACGCGCGAGAGCGAGGGACATCGAAGAACTGCACGGTCTCTTCGAACCAGCTCTCAACCTTGGCCGCCAGCGCAGCCAAGCGCTCTTCAGAGACAGCGGCGTAGTGTTCGAGGAACGCCAGCCGTGTCTCCTGTGCCGGAAGCACCGGACGGCCGACCGTTATTCCCAGCATGGACTTCATCCACGCGTCCTCGCTCATGCACTGATGGACCATGTGTTCCAGCGGAGTGCGCGCCCGAGGTTCCGGGCGAAACTGCATCTGCGCGTCTGGAATCTGCGACCACACGCTGAGGGTCTTGAGGCGTTCCGTGCGGTAGGTGTCGACCAGGAAGTCGTATCTTGGCATGTTTGATTCCTGCTCCCGTGCCCACCGAACACGAATAACGTGGCAAGCCGTGGCTCTCCGTCTGTAACGCGGACCTTGTCAGGCTCGTCCGAGCGTCATGCGGCGCCTCGATGGCTGGAGTCCTTCGGCATCGTCGCTGACGCGGCGAATCTGCTGGAAGACCATGCGGCGGCGGTCAGGCCGAGGGTAATTGCCGCCGACATGACGATCGGGATCCAGAAGAGGTGCCGCACACTCACGACGGTGACAACGGCGAAGCAACCGGCAAACCCCCATGCAGTCGGGCGCATGAGGGCGAGGGTCTCCCTCGGGAGATCGCCCATTTGCCACGCCAGGACGGCCGCGAAGAGATAGAGCACGCCGACGGTAAACCCGGCTCCAACGAAGAAGTCCCAGTACGTGCGCGTGAAACCCTGGATCGTGAACTGTGTCGACTGCATCGCCGCGACCACCGGGCCAACGCCCCATGTCGGGTCCGAGTCCCGGAAGCCGAGAGTATGGCCCATGGCGAAGAGGAATAGCAGGACGGCAGCGGCCCGGTAGAGTATTCGTGCTCGCATGAGTGCATCCTACGACAGCGTTTCACCGCATCGACAACTTCGTCAGCTAGCGTGCCCAATGCCTGACCGAACTATTCGAACGGTCACCGAAAGTTGTCCGACGTGACGCATCGCGTGCTCGGCGCCGTGCACGAGGCACCCGATGACGGTCGACGGGAGCTGGGCCCGCCCCACGCCGCGAAAATCGGCCAGCGTCGTCACATCGATCGTGCGAAGCTCCGCGAGCGCTGCGTCAACTCGTGTGGAGAGCGCGTTCAGAACCGTCGCGACGTCCGCGCCAAGAAGCTCCTGGCCTTCCGACCGAATCGCGGCGAACTGTTCCGTCGATAGCGCGCTGCCGCGGGCGTAGGTGAAAAGGCGATCGATGACACCGGCAATATGCCGCACGTGAAACGCCGCGGACGCGACGCCGGCAGGGCGGGCATTCCACTCGTCCGCCGTCAGCGGCTCGACGATCTCGCCGACGCTCTCGCGAACTTGAAGAAGAATGTGCGCGATGGGCTGGAGGACTGCGGGGATCCCATCGACGGGACCGCGCTGCCACCACTCAGTGTTCGCCATGTCGCCTGCTTCCTTGTCATGAGCAACCAACCACGTGACCGCCGGACTGTCGCGGCGATCATGCCGAGACCGGATCCCCAGTCGGGATTATGGTTGCTGTCTCGACCATCAGGATGACTGCGCGCTCGGGGGCACGGGTGCGATGGACGACGCCCCTGGGCACGACATACCCCTGCCAGGGCTGCAGGTCAATCGATTGCCCTTCGAAGTCGATGATGAAGTGCCCATCCAGGACAAAGAAGAACTCGTCGTCGTTGTCGTGCTTGTGCCAGTGATACTCGCCCTGCATCACGCCCAGCCGGATGACGGAGTCGTTCACCTTGCAGAGCGTCTGGTTGTACCACTGGTCCTTCACCTCTGACACCAGGCGTGGGACATCGACAAGGCTGAGAGCTGGAAACAGAATGTTGAGGTGGGTGGCGTACGGAAAAGCGTTCGCGTCTGACATGGCTCGCCTCGATTCTCTCGGGCCGTGCGTCCCAGTCTTTCACAGCTCGCCCGGCAAGGTAAGCTTCCGACCATGGACCTCCAGCTGACCAATAAGGTCGTCGTCGTGACCGGCGCGAGCAAGGGAATCGGCCTCGCGATCACCCGGACATTTGCCCAGGAGGGTGCGTTCGTCGTGGCGGGAGCCCGCACGGTTGACGCGCTTGGCGGCCTCGAGCGCGTCACGTCACTGGCCGTGGATCTGGTGGCGCCCGAGGGACCGGCCCGGCTGATTGAGCGGGCACTCGCCGTGCACCAGCGCGTGGACGTATTGGTGAACAACGTCGGGGCCGTCCGGCTGCGGCTGCAGGGGTTCCTGGGAACCAGCGACGAAGAATTCGCCTGGTCGCTGCAGACCAACTTCTTCTCCGCCCTTCGAGCGACACGAGCGGTGCTACCGACGATGCTGAAGCAGGGCTCGGGTTCGATCGTGAACATCGTCTCGGTGAACGCCTTCTTCGAGCCGGACTCCGGCGTCCTGGACTACGGGGCGGCCAAGGCGGCCCTCCTGAATCTCACGAAATCACTGGCCCAGGAGTTCGGTGCCAAAGGGATCAGGGTGAACGCCATCTCGCCTGGACCGGTGAGCACCGATCTCTGGCTCGGCAAGGAGGGCGTGGCTCAGACCGTCGCGCGTGCAAGCGGCGTGGACCCGGAGACCGCGCGGCAGAACGTCCTGGCAAGCATCGGCGGCGTCCCGACGGGCCGACTGTCGACCCCTGAGGAGGTCGCCACCCTTGCCGTCCTGCTCGCTTCGCCGCTGACCGCAAACGTCACCGGCTCGAACTACGTCATCGACGGCGGTCTCATCAAGACGACGTAAGCGGCCGCGGCATCCGGTCACATCAGGCCTGAGCGAGGGCGTCGAGGCTCTCGGGGAGAGTCTGGCCTCCATCAATGATGATCGTCTGTCCCGTGATGTAGGCCGCTTCCCTGGATGCCAGGAACAGCGCGGCGTAGCCGACGTCCTCGACACGACCAAGCTTCTTCAGCGGGACCGAAGCGGCCATCGAACGTTCGTACTCCGGCCCGAGCGCGATCAATCCTTCAGTCAGAATATTCCCGGGCATTATCGCGTTGACCGTGATGCCATACCTGGCGCACTCGAGGCACGCCGTACGCATGAATCCAAGTTGCCCCGCCTTCGTCGCGCCGTAGTGACTCCAGCCCGGAAAACCAGTGACCGGGCCTGTGATCGAGGACGTCATCACGATACGACCCTGATCGGACTTCTTGAGATGCGGTAAGCACGCCTTGATGGCGAGAAATGTGCCCTTCAGGTTTGTCGCCATCACCTGGTCCCAGTCTTCCGGCGAAAGATCCTCGATCCTGGCTTGCGGGAAAATCCCCGCATTGGCGCAAAGGACATCGATCCCGCCATGAGCCGCCACCGCAGCGGCCGCCATCGTCTGCATATCACTGAGCTTGGTGACATCGGCTGCGTAGCCCTGCGCGATGCCTCCGGCGAGACGCAATTCGTCGGCACAGGATTCAGCCTCATCGGCGTTGCGGGAGACGACGAGGACTTTGCCGCCGTTCTTGCAAAACATCCTGGCGATACCTTTGCCGATGCCTTTGCTCGCGCCGGTTACAACCACCGACCGGCCTGCGATCGATGTCAGCATGGCTCCTCCCGGTCTTTGCAACGGTCGCTCGCCGACTATGCCGGCTGGGTTCCGGCAGGGAGTCGCAACCTCAACGCGCTTCGAGCGGCACCCACTGCTGCGGAACGGACGGCCCGGTGTACTCGGCGCGAGGGCGGATCAGCCGGTTGTTCGCGTACTGCTCGAGGACGTGTGCCGTCCAGCCCGACGTGCGGCTGACCGCAAAGATCGGCGTGTAGAGCGCGACGGGAATCCCGAGGGCGTAGTACATCGACGCCGAGTAGAAATCGACGTTCGGGTTCAGCTTCTTCTCGCCCTTCACCAGCGCTTCGATGCGCTCGGACATCTCGACCCAGTGAGGCTGGCCGGAGCGCTTGCCGAGATCCTTCGAAAGCTGCCGCAGGTGCACCGCTCGCGGATCCATCGTGTGATACACGCGGTGTCCGAAGCCGGGGATCTTCTCCTTGCGCGCGAGCTTCTCGCGGATGGTCGCCTCGACCTTCTCGGGCGTCGCCGACGCGCCGAAGTCGAGCAGCATCTTCATCACTTCCGCGTTGGCCCCGCCGTGGAGCGGACCCTTCAGCGCGCAGATGCCCGCGACGATCGCCGAGTGGATGTCGGTGAGCGTCGCCGCCGCCACGCGGGCCGCGAACGTGGACGCATTCAGCTCGTGATCCGCGTGCAGCACGAGCGCGCAGTCGAACGCGCGCACGGCGAGCGCATCGGGCCGCTGGCCCGTCAGCATGTAAAGGAAGTTCGCGGCGAAGCCGAGCACGGGATCCGGATCGATCGGCGACTGGTTCTGTTCCACCCGGCCAATCGCCGCGACGAGGGTCGCCATCTGCGCGGTCAGCCGGACGGCCTTGCGGTAGTTCGCCGCGGGCGAGTTGTCGGTCGCGTCCTTGTCGTAGTGCGACAGCGCCGATGCCAGCGTGCGCAGCGTGTCCATCGCCTCCGACGGCGGCAGCTGCCGCATCATCCGGATGACACCGTCGGGCAGCGGCCGGGCGGCGGCAAACTGGGACTGCAGCTCGCCGAGCTCGGCCCGGTTGGGGAGCTTCCCGTGCCACAGCAGGTAGCAGACCTCTTCGAACGACGCCTTCGGGGCGAGATCGTGGATGTCGTAGCCGCGATACGCGAGGATGCCGCGGTCGCCGTCGATGAAGCAGATCGAGGAAGACGTCGCGACGACGTCTTCGAGGCCGGCTTTGCCCTTGGTGTCGGTGGTCACGGGGGGATCATAACGCGGGTCGAACGGGTCGAACGGGTCTGACAGGTCGCACGGGTCGCCCGGTCTGACGGGTCCGTCGGGTCAGCCAGGTCTAGCGAGGTAGCCGTCGCACGCCAGCACGGGCAGGCGTGGATACTTTGGGAAGCGAGGATCGGTGTCGCTCAGGCCGCAGCGGTAGAACGTCGAGCCGCGATCGCTCGTCAGGACTTTCGCGTGCTGGCAGGTCGCGCAGAGTCCGGCGTCAACATTCACGGAGCCCGCCAGGGACGAACAGGCGCGGTTCAACAGGCGCCAGGCGAGCCGACGTGGGCGGCGCCGACAGCACCTGCCGCATCACCTCGCTCGCCTTCCTCATCTCGTCCATCGTCCCGATGGTGACCCGCGCGTGAGTCGTGAGCGGCGGAAACGGCCGCGCCACCTCGATGCCCTTCGCGCGGCAGTCGGCCGCGAACTGCCGGATGTCGCGCCTGGTGTCGAACATGATGAAGTTGGCGTCCGACGGGACGACCGGAAAGCCGGCGTCCTTCAACGCATTCACGGTGTACGCGCGCGCGTCGTGGTTCCGCTGCCGCTGGTCCGGCACACGCAGCGGGTCCGAATGGGCAGTGAGTGCTGCCGTCGAGCTGAGACACGAGAGGCGCAGCGGATCCAGGAACTTGTCGATCCGGCGAATCGTGTCCGGCTGCCCGATCGCGTAGCCGATCCGCATGCCGGCTAGGCCGTAGATCTTCGAGAACGTCCGCGAGACGATCACGCGCGGGTTCGAGATCGCGAGCGGAATCGCCGTCTTGTAGTCCTCGCGCTCGACGTACTCGTGGTAGGCCTCGTCGATCAGGATCGTCACGTGCGGATCGCGCCGCAAGGTGTCTGACACGAACTCCTCGATCGACTTCGCGCCGTGGAGCGTGCCTGTGGGGTTGTTGGGATTGCAGATGTACACGAAGCCGGCGCCGGCGGCCTTCTCCGACATCTGCCCGAGATCGAGCTCGAGGCTCTTCGTCACCGCCACCTCGGCGACGGGTACGCCCATGTGCTTGCCTAGATCGCCCACGAGCTCGAACGTCGGCAGCGCGGTGACGACGCCGTGGTCCTTCTCCGCAAACGCCATCACGGCGGCGTCGAGGATCTCGCTGGACCCGCAGCCGAGCGTCAGATGATCGGTAGGGACGGCGTTCGAGGCGGCGAGGGCCTCACGCAGCTTGCCTGCCGTCTGGAACGGATAGCGGTTCACCCGCCCGAACGACTCCTGGATCGCGGCCAGCACCTTCTCGCCGGGGCCGTTGGAGTTCTCGTTCGCGCTCAGACGGATGACGCCAGCCGCGTCGGTCGCGACTCCGGAACGATCGCGCGCCTGTTCCGCGAAGGCGGCCGCCGGACGGCCAAGAGCCGCGGCGGCGAGCGAGTTGGCGCCTACGATCTGGAGGAAGGTACGTCGGGATGTCGCCATGGGAACCCCCGCAGAGCGGCGGGGCTGAACCCCGCCCTACTGCGCGGATTCTACTCCCCGCCGGCGACTTGTGTCTTGAGGACGACGCTGTCGTCGGCGAACTGCTGGACGATGGAGAGCAGGCCCGTGTAGAGGAACCCGACCTGGAACAGCACCAGGAACGGCAGCGTGCCGTAAATCCGGTTCGACAGCGCGTAGAAGACCGTGAAGGTGAAGTAGAGGCCGAGAATCAGCTCGATGATCGGCTGGACGATGTTCGCCTGCCGGTAGCGCTTGCCGATCCACTCGTCCGAGTTGTCCTCGATGCGGTACTTCGGCGTGCGCGCGAATTCGGTCTGCTTGCCCGCCATTGCTTCGAACACGGCGCGCGTGTTGTTGATCGCCAGGCCGATGCCAATGGACATGAGGATCGGCAGATATCGCAGCCGCGCGATCCAGTCCGTCGGGTACACCTCGCGCTGGCACACCACGTAGAAATTGGCCACCGACGCGGTCGCCGCGAAGAACAGCGGCACATCGATGAGCAGCATCTCGTACCAGCCCATGTTGTAGCGGATGACCATGGCCGGGAACATGAGGATGGAGAGCAGCACCATCAACACGTAGTTGAAGTTCGCGGTGAGGTGGAAGAACGCCTCGGCCTTCACGCCGAACGGCTGATTCGACTGCAGGATGCCCGGCAGCAGTTTGCGGCACGTCTGGATCGAGCCCTTCGCCCAGCGGTGCTGCTGGGACTTGAAGGCGTTCATCTCAACGGGCAGTTCGGCCGGCACGACGACGTCGGGCAGGAAGTGGAACTTCCAGCCGCGCAACTGCGTGCGGTAGCTGAGGTCCAGATCCTCGGTCAGCGTGTCGTGCTGCCAGCCGCCGCCGTCAATAATCGCCGCGCGGCGCCAGATGCCCGCGGTGCCGTTGAAGTTGAAGAAGTGGCCGGCGCGGTTGCGCCCGCCGTGCTCGAGCACGAAATGCGCGTCGAGCAGCATCGACTGGATGCGCGTCAGGAGCGAGTAGTCGGCGTTGATGTGGCCCCAGCGCGCCTGCACGACCGCGACCTTCGGGTCGGTGAAGTGGTGCACGGTGCGCAGCAGGAAATCGGCCTGCGGCAGGAAGTCGGCGTCGAAGATCGCGATGAACTCGCCCTTGGCGACATGCATGCCCGCCTCGAGCGCGCCGGCCTTGTAGCCTGTGCGATCGGCGCGGTGCAGATAGGTGATGTCGATTCCCTGCGCTGCGGCGCGCCGCACGGCCAGCTGAGCGATGGACCTGGTCTCGTCGGTCGAGTCGTCCAGGACCTGGACTTCAAACTTGTCTCGCGGGTAGTCCATCTGGCAGACCGACTCGATGAGCCGGTCCACGACGTACATCTCGTTGTAGACGGGCAGCTGGACGGTGACGGCCGGCAACTCCTCGAACTGGCGCAGAGGTACGGGCACCTTGTCCCGGTGCTTCATGTAGGCGTACACCAAGTAATAGCGGTGCCACCCGTAGCCAGCCAGGACGATCAAGATAAAAAAGTAGGCGGCGAGCGTCAGCGTTTCGAGCGGAGTCATCTACGGGCGGGTCCTCGGGGGAAAAAACCGTGCAACAATTATACGGCTGATCGCTCTAAAGTCCAAAAAACAAAGGCTCTGGCCGCGTTTTCGGGCTCCTTGGCACCATCCCAGCAAGTTACGATCCACGCCGATGACCCCACACGACATCCGCGCGCTGCTCGAGCGTCTCAGCCGTGGCGACCTCCCGCTCGACGCCGCCGTCGATGAGCTGGCGGGAAAATTCCGCCAGCAGCCGTTCGAGGATCTGGGTTTCGCGCGGGTCGATCACCACCGCGCCTCTCGCCAAGGATTCCCGGAAGTCATCCTCGGGCTTGGCAAGTCAGCTGACCAGGTCGCCGCGATCGCCGAGCGCATCGTCGCGCGAGGCCACTCGCTGCTCGTGACCCGTGCGGACACGGCGATGTACGCGGCCGTCCGCGCCCAGGCACCGGCCGCCGTGTTTCACGAGACCGCCCGCGCCATCACGCTCAAAGCCGGGGACGTCGCGCCGGGCCAGGGCACCGTATTGATCGCCGCTGCCGGCACGTCCGATCTCTCCGTGGCGGAAGAAGCCGCCGTCACTGCCGAGACCATGGGAAATGTCGTCGATCGGCTGTATGACGTGGGCATCGCCGGGCTCCATCGGCTGCTGCGCGAGCACGACCGGCTCGCCGCCGCCCGCGTCATCGTCGTCGTCGCGGGGATGGAAGGCGCGCTGCCGAGCGTCGTCGCCGGGCTGGTGAAGGTACCGGTAATCGCCGTTCCGACGAGCATTGGTTACGGCGCGAGCTTCGGCGGCCTGGCGGCGCTGCTGGGGATGCTCAACAGCTGCGCGAACGGCGTATCGGTGGTGAATATCGACAACGGGTTCGGCGCCGGATGCATCGCCAGTTTGATCAATCACTTGGAGTGAGGTCCATGGGTCTATGAGTTCATAGGTCCATGGGCAAGACCTATGCATCCCCATGGACCCATGGGCCCACAGACCATGGACCTTCAATGAACCAGCGAGCCTTCCTGGAACAGATCGCCCGTCGCGCGATGCGCGACCACGGGCTCGAGCCCGACTTCCCTGACGCGGCGCTCGCGCAGGCGGTGCAGGCGACGGTTGGCGATTCAAACGGGCTGCGGGATCTGCGGTCGCTGCCCTGGTCGTCGATCGACAACGACGAGTCGAAAGACCTCGACCAGCTCGAGGTCATCCAGTCATCGACCAACGGCGTATCGCGAGTGCTCGTGGCGATTGCTGACGTCGACAGGCTCGTCCGGCAGGGTGGCGCCGTGGACGATCACGCCCGGCTGAACACGACGTCGGTCTACACGACGGCGCGAGTGTTCCCGATGCTGCCGGAGACGCTCTCGACCGACAAGACGTCGCTCGTGGAGGGCTCCGATCGCGCCGCCATCGTGATGCAGATGGACGTCGACGCCGACGGAACCGTGCGCGCGGGCGATGTCTACCCCGCGCTCGTGCGAAACGGCGCAAAGCTCGCGTACGACTCGGTGAGCGCATGGCTCGAAGGTCAGGGCCCGGCGCCCGGCGCGCTGGGGTCGGACAAGACGCTGGCCGGCCAGGTGCGCCAGCAGGACGCGGTGGCGCAGGCGCTTCGTCGTCAGCGACAGGCCAACGGCGCGCTGGAATTCGACCGCGGCGAGATCAAGCCGCTGATGACCGGCGACGAGATCAGCGACGTCAAGACCGTCCGCGGGGGACGCGCGCGCGATCTGATCGAGGAGTTCATGGTGGCGGCCAACGGCACGACGGCGCGCTTCCTCGAGTCGCGCAACGTGCCGTCGATCCGGAGGGTCGTCCGGAGTCCGGAACGGTGGCCGCGTATCGTCGCGCTGGCGGCCACGCTCGGCACCAAGCTGCCCGACGTCGCCGACGCGAAAGCGCTCGAGGCATTTCTCGGCGCCGAACGGAAGCGTTCGCCCGACACGTTCGACGAGCTTTCGCTCAGCATCATCAAGCTGCTGGGCCGCGGCGAGTACGCCGTAACGGGGACTGTCCCCCGTACGGAGTCACTGACAGGATCTGATCCCGGGATCAGTACAAGTACCGGTACGGGGGACAGGCCTAAGCTGGACAGTGGGCATTTTGCGCTCGCGGTTTCGAGTTACACGCACTCGACGGCGCCGAACCGGCGGTTCCCGGATCTGATTGTCCAGCGACTGATCAAGGCGACAACAGCCGGACGCGCGCCGACGTATTCGGTGGACGACCTCGCCGCGCTCGCGGCGCACTGCACCAAGCAGGAAGACGCGGCGAACAAGGTCGAGCGACTGGTGCAGAAGGCGGCCGCCGCGCTGTGGCTCACCTCGAAGATCGGCCAGGAGTTCGACAGCGTCGTCACTGGCGCGTCGCCGAAAGGCACGTGGGTCCGCATCAAGCAGCCGTTCGTCGAGGGGAAGCTCGAACAGGGATTCCAGGGCCTCGACGTCGGCGACCGCGTGCGCGTCCGGCTGATCTCCACCAACGCTGAACGCGGTTTCATCGACTTCGCGCGCGTTTAGCGGGACGGCAGCAGAGCGCCAATCTCAATTGCGTCAATGACTTAAGCCGAACAGTGGTTCGGCCATCCGACGCCCGTGCTACAATCAGCGGTTGCCTTTGGGATCGGCCCGGCCGGCTCAGCCGGGCGAACCCCTCCCCCCAACCCTCGACCGGCATGCATGCAGGCGGCCTCCGGGCCCTTGAATTCGATCGGATTGTCGCCGCGCTGCGGAGCTTCGCGCTCACGCCGCCGGGGGCGGAGCGACTCGAGGACCTCGTCCCCGAGTCCGAGCCGGGCGCTGTACGCGAGCTGCTCGCCGCGACGTCGGAGGCGGTCCGCTTCCTGGCGGACAACGCCGTATTCCCGCTGAGAGCGCCTGAGGACCTCGACCAGATCGTCGGCCTGCTGCAAGTGGACGGCCGGGCGCTCGAAGCCGCGCGCCTCCTCGCGCTGGCAGACTACCTCGAGTCGATAGAGACGTCGGCTGGGTCGGTCCGTCGCGTGGGCAGCTCCTTCCCGCGCCTGCTGGTGCTCGTCAACCGCGCGCCGTCCTTCAAGGACGATGTGGCCGACGTGCGGCGGAAGATCGCGTCGCCCGGCGACGTCGTGGACTCGGCCAGCTCGCTGCTCGCCTCGCTTCGTGACCGGCTGCGCCGCCAGCGCACGAAGCTGCGCTCGACGCTCGAGGGCTACCTGCGAGGCAAGGACACCGCGAAGTACCTGCAGGACCAGATCGTCACCGAGAGGAACGGCCGCTTCGTGCTGCTCGTCCGCGCCGAGCACAGGGGCTCGGTGCCCGGCCTCGTGCACGGCAGCTCGGCGAGCGGCGCCACCCTGTACCTCGAGCCGATGGCGACGGTGGAGATCAACAACGAGCTCGTCGAGCTCGAGTCGCAGGAGGCCGAGGAAGTCCATCGGATCCTCCTCGAGCTGACGGATCGCTTTCGCGGCCGGGGCGAGGACGTCGACGCCGCGGTGGAAGTCGCGACCGAGCTGGACGTGCTGCAGGCGAAGGCGCGCCTCGCCGAGGTCACCAGCGCCGTCGCGCCCGAGGTCTCGAAGGACGGCCGGCTCGAGCTGCTGGCCGCGCGCCATCCGCTGCTGATGAAGGGCGTGGTGTCGCGCTACAGCGACGACGTGTCGGGGCTGCCCGATGCGCCCACGCCGGTGGACATCAAGCTGGTGCCGCCGGCGACGGCGCTCCTCATCACGGGGCCGAACACGGGCGGCAAGACGGTGGCGCTGAAGACGGCGGGCCTCCTGCCGCTCATGGCGCAGGCCGGCCTGCACATCCCTGCCGAGCCCGGCTCGAAGGTGCCGGTTTTCAAGTCCGTCTTCGCCGACATCGGCGACGAGCAGTCGATTGCCGCCAGCCTCAGCACGTTCGGCTGGCACATCACGAACGTCGCGTCGATGGATCGCGATCTCGAGCTGCCTGCGCTGGTCCTGCTGGACGAGATCGGCGCGGGCACGGATCCCCTCGAAGGTGGCGCGCTCGGCGTGGCCATCGTCGATCGCTTCCGCACGCGGGGCGCGCTGGTGGTCGGGACGACGCATTACGACGTGCTGAAGACGTACGCGGCGACCACCCCAGGAGTGGCGAACGCGGCGTTCGCGTTCGATCCTGTCAACTTCGCACCGACGTATCACCTCGTCTACGGATCGCCCGGGAGAAGTCTCGCATTGGAGATGGCGGGCCGCCTTGGCTTGAACGCCTCCATCGTGGCCGAGGCAAGGAAACGCCTCGGCACGCGCGAGCTGGAGCTGGCCGATCAACTGAAGCAGGTGGACGCCGAAATCGTGCGCCTGAAGGAAGAGCGCGAGGCGCTGGGCGACGAGCGCAGAGCCGCCGCGGCGGCGCGCGCGAGCGCGGAAGCGCGCGCGGCGATGCTGGCCGAGCGGGAGCAGGCGTTCAAGCGGAAGCTCAACGATCGGATCGAGGAGCGCGTCCGGACGGCGACGCGCGAGATCGACGGCGTGGTGCAGGCGCTGAAGCGGCAGACCTCCGCGCTTGGGACGCGGGACGTCGGCGCGCCGCGACTGTCGACCGGCGATCAGGGGTCGCTTCGCGCCCATGCTCGCGCCGCTGTCGAAGCCGCCGCGAGCAAGGCGCTCGACCAGGGTTCGGGGGCCAGCGGCCAGGGGTCAGAAGGCTCAGAGCCCAGAGTCCAGAGCCCAGAGCCTGTCGATCGTCCCGCTCGCGTCGGCGATCGCGTCATCGTTCCGCCGTTCGGTCTCGAGGGCGTCGTCAAGGCCATCGAGGGCTCGCAGGCGGAGGTGGACGTCAACGGCAAGCGGTTGAAGGCGCCGGCGAAAGGGCTGAAGGTCGTGGGCGGAGCGCCGGCAGCGAGCGCACCTGCGGTGCGGGTGCAGACGAATCTCGCGCCGCGCGAAGGGTCCCTCTCGGAGCTGAACGTCATCGGGCTGACCGTAGACCAGGCGCTCGAGCGCGCGGAGCGGTTCCTGGACGACACGCTCGTGACCGATCAGCGCACCGTGCGGTTGATTCACGGCCACGGTACCGGCCGCCTGCAGAAGGCGATCGCGGGGTTCTTGAAGGCCCATCCGCTCGTGGCGACGTTTCACAACGCCCCGCTCGAACAGGGCGGCGGCGGTGTGACGGTGGTGGAGCTCAAGGAGTAGCCGTCAGCGGTCGGCAGGCAGCGGGCAGGACTGAACACCGGGCAGCGGACAGCAGGCAGCGGGCAGCGATCGATTGCTGGCAGCCGAACGCTGCCGGCTGCCAGCTACGGATTGCCAATAACGAATGGCGCGTTTACCACAGACCTTTCTCGACGATCTTCACCTGCATGCCGATATCGTGCAGGTGGTCGGGGACGTCGTGTCGCTCAAGCGATCCGGCGCCACGTGGAAAGGGCTGTGCCCGTTTCACGGCGAGAAGACGCCGTCGTTCCACGTCAACCGGGAAAAGGGCTTCTTCCACTGCTTCGGCTGCGGCGTCGGCGGCGACGTGATCAAGTTCATCGAGCTGCACGAGAAGGTCAGCTTCACCGAGGCCGTCCGGATGCTCGCGACGCGCTTCGGGCTCGCGATCCCGGAGGCGCCGGACGAAGCCGGCAGCGGCACGAGCAGCGCCGAGCGCGAGGCGCTCCTCAAGGTGCACGAGGTCGCGGCGGAATGGTTCCGGACGCAGCTGCTCACGCCGCCGGCGACGCGCGTGCGCAAACAGCTCATCGATCGCGGCATGAGCGAGCAGACGATTGCAGACCTCGGGTTCGGCTACGCGCCCAATTCGCGCGACGCGCTCAAGACGCACCTCACGTCGAAGGGCTTCGAGCTGCCGATCCTGTTTCGCAGCGGCCTGGTCGTGCAGCGAGACAACGGCGAGGTCGTCGATCGCTTCCGGGGTCGCCTGATGATCCCGATCGCTCGGGACGCGGGTTCCGTCATCGCGTTCGGGGGACGCGCGACCGAGGCCGATCAGGTGCCGAAGTACCTGAACTCGCCCGAAACGCCGATCTACTCGAAGAGCCGCACGCTGTACGGCTTGAACCACACGAAGGCGGCGATCCGTAAACTCAACTACGCGATCCTCGTGGAGGGCTACTTCGACTTCGCCCAGCTCGTCCAAGCCGGCGTCTCGCCCGTGGTCGCGTCGTGCGGCACGGCGCTGACCCCGCACCAGGCGCAGCTGCTCCGGCGCTTCACGTCGAAGGTCGTTCTGAGCTTCGATCCCGACGCCGCGGGGCAAAACGCCGCGGTGCGATCCTGCGAGCTGCTGGTGAGCGAAGGCTTCGACGTCAACGTCGCGGTGCTGCCGCCGGGCGCGGATCCCGATACGTTCGTGCAGAAGCAGGGCCGCGACGCGTACGTCGAGCGGCTCAAGGCGTCGGTCCCTTACTTGCAGTTCCTGCTCGACCGGACGGCCGCCTCGCGCGATCTCAACACGGACGAGGGCCGCCGGACCTTTCTCCACGAAATGCTGGAGGTCGCCGCCAGGATCCCGGATGCCGCCGCGCGAGATCAGTTCGCGGATCGTCTGGCGCACAAGGCGCGCATTACCGAAGATGTGGTGCGGGCCGAGATTCGTAAGGCCGCCGGGGCGCGCAAGACCGTCCTGCCGGATCGGGTGGCGGCGCCGGCGGGCCCGCTGAAGCCGGCCGAACGTGGGCTGCTTTGGGGGCTGGTGCACGACGCGGCGGGCGTAAGGCCGCTCCTTGAAGAGCTGGAAGACCAGGATTTGGAACAACTTGCGGTGAGTCCCGTCATTCAGGCGGCGCGCGAGCTGCACGATGTCGCGAACAGCTCGTTTCCATCGGCCCTGATTGAACGTCTAAATGATCGGCTGGCCGAGCAGGTGACGGCCGTCGCGGCTGAACCCGCGGCCAACGCCCCGGCATCAGATTGCGTGCGGGCCCTGAAATTGCTCCGTTATGACCGCGAGCGGGCCGCCCTCCAGCGGGAGATCGACCGGCTGCGAGACGACGGGTCGGCGCAGTCGGTAAGCCAAATCGAGCAGTTGTACGACCGGAAAGTGCATTTGAAGCGACGGATCGAGGCGCTGTCGGCCGATTGAGGCCGCTCGGGCATCGACCCACTGCCTGCCGTCGCACGGGTAAGCGCAGAGTAGTCAGTTATTTAGAGGAGAAAGCCCTTGTCCATCGAAGACAAGTACGACGAGGTACGGCAGCTCATCAACATTGGCAAGGAGAAGGGATATCTCCTGTACGACGAGGTCAACGAGCTGTTGCCATCCGAGATCACCTCGTCTGAGGAATTGGACGACCTGTTCAACACGTTCGGCAGCGCCGGCATCGAGGTTCTCGATTCCGACAAGAACTTCCGCGACGAGAAGACCGGCTTCGATCGGACGGCGGAAGGCGCTGAGGAGATCGAGCTCGATCTCACGCCGGGCGCGCTGGACAAGACGAACGACCCGGTCCGCATGTACCTGCGCGAGATGGGCACGGTGCCGCTGCTCACCCGCGAGGGCGAAGTGGCGATCGCCAAGCGCATCGAACGGGGGAAGCTGTCGGTCATCAAGTCGATCTCGCGCACGCCGATGGTCACCAAGAAGGTGATCCAGCTGGGCGACGACCTGAAGAACGACCAGCGCACGATCCGCGAGCTCGTGACGTTCTCGGAAGAGGAGCTCACCGAGGACAAGATCGACGACCGCAAGAAGGAAGTGCTTCGGCAGATCGACGCGGTCCGCAAGGCGCGCGTTGCCATGCAGAAGACGGAAGAGAAGCTCGATCCGATCCCGAAGAAGGACAAGAAGAAGTACCGCCGGGCGCGCTGGAAGATGCTTCGCGCGCGCGTCGAGCTCAGCAAGCGCATTCGCGAGATCGAGTTCACAGAGCTCGTGAAGCGCCGGATGATCGAGGAGATCAAGGACCAGGTCGAGTCGGTCCAGCGCTTCGAGCGGGAGATCGCGCATTACGAGCGCCAAATCGAACCGCCCAAGGGCCGCAAGCCGCTGAAGCTTCGCGAGGAAGACAAGAAGCTGTTCCAGAAGCGCGTGAAGGATCTCCGCACGCAGCTCAAGGCCCAGGCCGACGAACTGCAGGAGACCCCGGACCGCCTGCGCCGCACGCTCGACACGGTGACGCGCGGTGAATGGCAGGCCGAGCAGGCCAAGAAGGAGCTCGTCGAGGCGAACCTCCGCCTGGTGGTCTCGATTGCGAAGAAGTACACGAACCGCGGGCTGCAGTTCCTCGACCTCATTCAGGAAGGCAACATCGGCCTGATGAAGGCGGTGGACAAGTTCGAGTACCGCCGCGGCTACAAGTTCTCGACGTACGCGACGTGGTGGATTCGCCAGGCGATCACCCGCGCGATCGCGGACCAGGCGCGGACGATCCGCATCCCGGTCCACATGATCGAGACGATCAACAAGCTCATTCGCACGAGCCGCGCGCTGGTGCAGGAGCTGGGCCGCGAGCCGACCTCGGAAGAGATCGCGCAGCGGATGGACATCCCGGTCAGCAAGGTGCGCAAGGTCCTGAAGATCGCGCAGGAGCCGATCTCCCTCGAGACGCCGATTGGCGAAGAGGAAGATTCACATCTCGGCGACTTCATCGAAGACCGCGGCATCGTCTCGCCGGCCGACGCGGTGATCAACCTGAACCTCAAGGAGCAGACGGATGCGGTCCTGAAGACGCTGACGCCACGCGAGGAAAAGGTGATCAAACTGCGGTTCGGCGTGGGCGACGGCAGCGAGCACACGCTCGAAGAGGTCGGCCAGAACTTCGCGGTCACCCGCGAGCGCATCCGCCAGATCGAGGCGAAGGCGCTGCGCAAGCTGCGGCACCCGTCGCGGAGCCGCAAGCTTCGCGCGTTCCTGGAAGGCAGAACGTAGGAAGGTCCAGGGGCTCATGGGTCCATGGGTGCATGGGGAAGGCGTTGCCCCATTGTGCGCATGGACCGATGGACCCATCCTCCCACGGACTTTCCGTGAGGGCCCTTAGCTCAGCGGTCAGAGCCGCCGGCTCATAACCGGCTCGTCCCTGGTTCGAATCCAGGAGGGCCCATTTCTCCCTCACGTCGGGGGCGTTCGGTCGAGATTTGGCCCGCCCGGTTCCAGTGCACGAATCCAGAAGGGCGCGGAGTGCCGCGATCTACTGTTAAATACATTTGACATTTAGTAAATGTCGTTATACAGTTGTCGCAGGAGTCAGCCATGGAGAATCCCTGCGGCAAGCTGGTGCCCCATTGGGTGGGCTTTGGTGCCCTCTTCGTCGCCCTCGCGTTGCCGAACGTGCTCACGAACGGCATCGGTACGACGACGCCGGTGCGCATCGCCATTGCGATCGGCCTGATCGCGGTCGTCTGGTATCTCGCGCGTCGGCGCGATCTGTGGTTCCAGCAGCAGGACGAGTTGAGCCAGCGGCTGCACCTCGAATCGCTGGCGTCCGCGTTCATCGGCACGTTCCTGCTGTTCGTCACCTACTGGCTGTTGCAGCTGTCCGGGCTCTTCCCGCCGCTGAACGGCATGTACTTCGTGGTGATCATGATCTCGCTGCGCAACCTCGGCGCCGACGGCGCGCTGCAGCGCCTGATGGGCCGCAAGGCCAGCGAGTGAAGAACCGGCTCAAGGTCCTCCGCGCGGAGCGGGACTGGTCGCAGGCCGATCTGGCGGCCCACCTGGGAGTGAGCCGCCAGACGGCGAACTTCATCGAGACCGGACGCTACGACCCAAGCTTGCCGCTCGCGTTCAAGATCGCCCGTCTCTTCGAGATGACCATCGAGGACATCTTCGAGGACGAGCCGTGACACCGACGTCGGTCAGTTCGGCATGACGACGATGTCGATCACGTGAATGACGCCGTTGGACTGGAACACGTCGGCTTGCGTCACGTGTGACATCCCGCCCTTCCCGTCCTTTAGCGCGATCCACTTGCCGTCCATCCACGCGGTGAGCGTCCCCCCGCTGACGGTCTTCAACTCCGCGTTGCCGTGGCCGGCCTTGATCGCATCGCCAGATTCTTGCTCGACATCCTTCCCGGGACGACGTGGTAGGTCAGGACTTTCACGAGCATGTCTTTGTTCTCGGGCTTGAGCAGCGTGTCGACCGTGCCGGCCGGCAACTTCGCGAGGGCGGCGTAGGTCGGCGCGAACACCGTAAACGGGCCCGGCCCCTGCAGCGTGTGCACGAGCCCCCCGGCCTTCACGGCAGCGACGAGCGTGGTGTGATCGGCGGAGTTGACGGCGTTCTGGATGATGTTCTTCGTCGGGAACATCTCCTGGTGGGCGTGATCGTTGGAACCTGTCCCGCGCTGCGGGCTTCGCGGCTGTGGCCCGTGGATGCGATTCAGCGCGAATGAACACGACGCCCGGCGTCGCTGTGCTATCGTTCTAGGCTGTGCATCCAGATCTTGAACGCCTGATTCGACTCCAAGCACTCGACCTCCGGGCGGCGGAGGCGCGCCGGCTGCAAACCAGCATTCCTGAAATACAACGCGCCCTCGACCAGAAACTCGATGGGGCGCGTGCCGCGGTGACCGCTGCCCACGAGCAGCAGGCCGCCAACCAGACCAGCCGCCGCGCCCTCGAGAAAGATCTCGCCGCCGTCAACACCCGCCTCACCCGCTACAAAGACCAGCTGATGGAAGTGAAGACCAACCGCGAATACCACGCGATGCAGCACGAGATCGAGACGGCGCAGGGCGAGGTCAAGCGCGTCGAGGATCAGATGCTGGAGCTGATGGTCGCGGCGGATGACTTGAGCGCGACGGCCAAGTCGGCGGAAGCGTCGTTGAAGACGGCCGAACAGGACATCACACGCGAGCGGGCCGATCTCGACCGGCAGTTCGGCGCGTCGGACGCGGTGCTCGAGGAGACGCTCGCCGCAAGACGCGCGCTGGCCGCACAGCTCTCGCCGCAGGTGCTCGAGCAATACGAGATCGTGGCGAAAGGCCGTCGCGGCATCGCCGTCGCGGAGGCGCGGGCCGAGCGGTGCACGGAGTGCCACGTCCGGCTGCGACCGATGATCTACTCGGAAGTGCGGCACAACAAGACACTCGTGCAATGCGACAGCTGCCAGCGATTCCTCTACTACGTGCCGCCGCCAGCCGAGGGCGCTTCCGCCTCGGCATGATCACCGCGTACATCGACGGCGGATCCCGCGGCAATCCCGGGCCCGCCGGCTACGGCGTGCACATCGTCGAGGACGATGGGAGCGTCGTGGAAGAGCTGCACGAGTCGCTCGGGACGGCGACCAATAACGTCGCCGAGTATCGGGGACTGCTCGCGGCGCTCGCCTGGGCGATCGATCGCGGTCTCACGACGCTGCACGTGCGGTCGGACTCCGAGCTCCTCGTGAAGCAGCTGCGCGGGGAGTATCGCGTGAAGAACCCGAACCTGCAGCCTCTGTACGCCGATGCCTGCGCGCTCGTGCGGCGCATCGGGCGCGTCACCTTCGAGCACGTGCGCCGCGAGTTCAACAAGGACGCCGACCGGCTCGCGAACCTCGCCATGGACGAAGCGGCTGGCACGTAGACCGGGGTTCGGCCTCCCGGCATTTCCCTCACCCCCTGAGCTTCACCCCTGGCGCGACAGGACCCATCACCGCGAGCCAGCCGCGCGAATGACGCCGGCGATCCGGCCCGCGCCGGGGCCATCGCGCCGGTACGACGGGAACCAGTCGGGATGACAGGACGTGCACAGCCGGCTGACATGAATGGAGTCGGCGGGAACGCCGGCCTTCACGAGCTGATCGACGTTCGCGCGCCAGAGATCGAGATGCCAGCGGCCGCCGCGGCGCTCGAACCAGTCGTCTGCGCCGCGCGTCCATCCGCTGTCGCGAAAACGCTCGCGCAGCTCCTTGCCCACTTCGTAGCAGCAGGGGCCAATCGACGGCCCGATGGCCGCCACCTGTCCGTCGCGATCGCCTAGCGCGCTCGCCGCGGCCGGCGCGATGCCAGCGGCAGTCCCACGCCAGCCGGCGTGTGCGACGGCAACCTGGCCACTCGAGACGTCGGCGATCAGCAGCGGCACGCAGTCGGCCACCTGCACCGCCAGCGCACGCGACGGATCGCCGCAGACCGCCGCATCGGCGGCGGGCGGTCCCGGTAAGGGCGGCTGAAGGTCGGCGAACAAAACATCGCCGCCATGAACCTGCCTCAACCGAACGAGCATCTCCGGCTCGACGCCGAGCCACAATGCCAGCTGACGCCAACCTTCGCCTTCGACTGGCGGCGACCCGCGCAACTGCAGTTGACGTGTCGTCCAGCCATGTCGAAAGCCGGCGAGAGCCTCGGCCACGAGCTGCATGCCCCACGGCGAGGGCACCCAATGAAAGCCCTCTGCCGGATCGGGAGGCTGAGTGGTCATGCGAAGTGGGCCCTCGTCACGCTCGGGCGAAGGCCCGAAGGGCCAGTGCCGCGCCGCCTCCCCGGCCGGCGGAGCCGGCCCTTGGCGTCGCGAAGCGACGGCCCAGTGTAGAGTACCGCCCGTGAACATCGTCGGTCTCGGGATGGATGCCACGGAAGTGGACCGCATCGCCCAGTCGCTGGAACGCTACGGCGAGCGCTTCCTCCGGCGTGTGTTCACCGACCAGGAGATCTCGTACTGCATGAGGCGGCGCAATCCGGCGCCTCATCTGGCCGGGCGATTCGCGGCCAAGGAAGCCGGCATGAAGGCGATTGGCACGGGCCACGCCTTTGGTGTCCTGTGGCGCGATCTCGAGGTCGTGCGACATGGCGGTCCCCCGCAGCTGAAGTTTCACAACGCCGCGGGCCGTCATTTCGAGCGACTCGGGGCCACAAGAGCCCTGCTGACCATCACTCACACGGATGCGCTCGCGTTGGCGCACGTGATCCTCGTGTCCGACGCCGGCAACCGCGGTTAGCATCTCGATTCGCCGCCCCACGCGTCGGGCTCGCGCGCGGCGTCACGTCATCTCACATCTCTCCTGAATCGAACACTTGCGGGTGCACATTCGTCGCGGCCCGGTCGCGGCACGCGTCGTGATCCGTCCCTGGCGACGCGCGCGGATGGCGCGCGCAGACACCAGGAGCGACACCGTGCTCGTGAAAATCACGCTGAACGACAAGGGCAACCCGCCCGGAAAGCTGGCCGAGGCCGAGCTGCATTTCACCGAGGGCCCGCTCGACGGGTTGAAGCTGATCGGTTTTTCCGTGTGGGAACGGCGCAGCGGCAACGGCCGCAACGTCACGTTCCCGGCACGTCAGTACTCGGTGAACGGGGAGCGTCGGAGCTTTGCGCTGCTGCGGCCGATCGTCGATGCGACCGCGCAGGACCGCGTGCGCGACCTCATCCTGCAGGCCTACGCCGAAATCGAGGCGCAGCAGGCGGTCACCACTTGAGGCGGGGAGCGCCGGCGGGTCAGCGGCTCGTGCCGATCCGGAAACTCCGGTTGCGGCGCCGCCGCTGGCGCCTGGCCGGGTGCTTTCTCGTCTTCAACGATCGTCAGCGAAGCTGGAACTAGCCCTCGTGCTGCCGGCGCAGGAACGCGGGCACGTCGAGCGGCGACGGCTCTTCCATCCCCTCGATGGCCTGATCCTCGGCGCCCGCGGCCATCGCCATCGGCGGCGACAAGGCGACGGTGGAGCGGCGTGTGATCGTCCGCGACATCGCCATGGCAGCCGGCGGCTCGACAGCCTTCGTCCGCGTGCTGTACTGCGTGAGGTCCACGGGCGTCGTGCTCTGCGTGGTGGTAGCCGGCCGGCTGTCGACGCGATCGAAGCCGGTGGCGATCACGGTGATCTTCACGCGGCCGCCCAACTCCGGATCGATGACGGCGCCGAAGATGATGTTGGCGTCCTCGTGTGCCGCCTCCTGAATGATGGTGGACGCCTCGCTCACTTCGAGGAGCGACAGGTCCGGGCCGCCGGTGACGTTGATGATCACCCCGCGCGCGCCCTGCACCGACGCGCCTTCGAGCAACGGGCTGGAGATCGCGCGCTGCGCAGCGTCAATCGCGCGGTGCTCGCCATCGGCGATGCCGGTGCCCATCATCGCGATGCCCATGCCCGCCATGATGGTCTTCACGTCCGCGAAGTCGAGGTTGATCATCCCGGGTACGAGAATCAGGTCCGAGATGCCCTGAATCGCCTGGCGCAGGACGTCATCGGCCGTCATGAACGCGTCGTTCAGCGTGGTCTGCCGCTCGATGATCGCCAGAAGGCGCTCATTCGGGATCGTGATCACCGTGTCGACGCAGTCGCGCAGCGCGACGAGTCCGGACTCGGCCTGCGTCTGCCGGCGCTTGCCCTCGAACTTGAACGGCTTGGTGACGACGGCGATCGTCAGCGCGCCGAGCTCGGAGGCCAGGCTCGCGATGACGGGGGCGGCGCCGGTGCCGGTGCCGCCGCCGAGGCCTGTCGTGACGAAGACCATGTCGGCGCCGTCCAGCGCCTGAATGAGCTTGTCGGTGTCCTCGAGCGCGGCCTGCCGGCCCGTGTCGGGATCCGCGCCCGCACCGAGGCCCTTGGTCAGCTTGCCGCCGATCTGGATCTTGACCGGCGCCGGGTTGACTTGCAGCGCCTGCAGATCGGTGTTCGCGACGATGAACTCGACGCCCTCGAAGCCGCTCTGCACCATGCGCGCGACGGCGTTGCTGCCCCCGCCGCCGACGCCAATGACCTTGATGCGAGCGCCGGCACGGCGCTCTTCGGCGAGCCGGAGCCGCAATTCGCGCGGGTCGACGTCCTTGAAGATTGGGGTCGGGTTGAAATTCTGCGACATCCGCATGTCCTCCACGCTCAGAAGAATTCCCGGAAAATGCTCTTCAGACGGCTGGTGATCTGGCTGATCGCGCCAACACCCGACGCCCTGGTGGCTTCCACGATCTGGTTGCGTTGTCCGTAGAGCACGAGGCCGACCGGCGTCGCAAACGACGGGCTGCCCACGTGATCGGCCAGGCCGCCGACGCCCGCGGGGGCGCCACGGCGAATCGGCAGGTCGAAGATCTGCTCGGCGATCTCCGGCATGCCTTCGAGAATCGCGCCGCCGCCGGTCAGGACGATGCCTGAGTTCAGCGACTTCTCGTAGCCGGCGCGGCGAATCTCGTCCCACACGAGATGGAAGATCTCCTCGGCGCGCGGCTGCAGAATCTCCGAGAGGATCCGCCGCGCCATCACGCGCGGGCGGCGGCCGCCGACGCTCGCGACGTCCATGGTCTCGTCCTCCTCGACCATCGCCGACAGCGCGCAGCCGCACTTGCGTTTGAGCTTCTCCGCGTCGGGGATGGGCATGCGCAGCCCGACGGCGATGTCGCTCGTGAAATGATCGCCGCCGACGCCAATCACCGCGGTGTGCCAAAGGCTGCCGCGCTCGAAGATCGCGATGTCGGTGGTACCGCCGCCGATGTCGACGAGCGCGACGCCGAGCTCCTTTTCGTCGGGCGTGAGGACCGCCTCGGCGGCCGCGATCTGCTCGATGACGGTATCGATGACGCCGACGCCGGCGCGGTTCACGCACGACACGATGTTCTGCGTCGCGGTGGCGCTGCTCGTGACGATGTGGACGTTCACTTCGAGCCGGGCGCCCGTCATGCCGACGGGCGCGCCGATGCCGTCCTGCTCGTCCACGACGAAGTCCTGCGGGAGCACGTGGAGGATCTCACGCCCGGCCGGCAGCGACACGGCCTTGGCCGCCTCGATCGCCCGGCGCACGTCGTCTCTCGTGATTTCACGGCTCTTGCCGGCGACCGCGATCACGCCCCGCGAGTTGAAGCCTTTGATGTGCGGCCCCGCCATCGACAGGTGCACGGCGTCGATCTCGACGCCCGCCATCAGCTCGGCTTCCTCGACCGCCTTCTTGATCGACTCGACGGCGGCCTCGAGGTTGACGATCACGCCGCGGCGGATGCCGCGCGACTCGGCCACGCCTATGCCGACGACGTCGACGCCGTTGTCCTCGACGAGCTCGCCGACGATGGCGCAGACCTTCGAGGTGCCGACGTCGAGGCCTACGAGATACCGGTCCTTCCGTCCCACATCTCCTCCTAACGCTGGTTCACGGCGGACGCGGGGCTGGGAGCCTCGTGCCTGACGCCGGCAGCCGGCCGCACGTACACGCGGTCGGCGAAACGCAAATCCACGTACTCGATGTCCGGCACCCGCGCGTGCAGCGCCTCGGTGAGCCCGAGATACGCCTCGAGCCGCTCGGTGAACTGCTCGCTGCCGACGTGCACGGCCGTCGTGTCCGACTCGAGCGTCAGCACGGCGTCGTTCGGGTTCGTGACGTCGATCTCCGAGACGCGCTGCAGCAGCTCCGGGCGCGCGTCGAGCATGCCGATCAGCCGCGACGCCAGCGCCGCGCGTGCCGGCTCGATTGACGGCCCGTCCTTGGGCGCGCCGTCCGTCAGGCCGTCGACGATCGGCAGATCGAGCTGCGCGTAGTTCGGGCTGTAGTCGTCAATCACGAGCCCCTGTTCATCCACGAGATACAACGAGCCGTTCAGCCGCGCGATGGCCATCGGCTGCCGCTCGCGAATCACGACCTCCACGGTCGAGGGAAGCACACGCCTGAGAGCGGCGTCCTCGACCCACGGCGACCCGAGCAGCCGCCGCCGCCACGAGTCGAGATCCGTCAGCAGGATGTGCTGCCCGCGCAGTCCTTCGAGCAGCGCCATCACTTCGCCAACAGCGAGGTGCCTGTTCCCTTTCACCCGAATCGTCCCGACCTGCAGCGCGCTGGTGTGTGCCGCCATCTGCACCGCATAGAACCCGCCGCCGCCGACGATCGCGACCGCTGCGACGAGCCGCAGCGCGCTCACGGCGGCCAGCAGCCACGACTTGCGGCGCGCGGGCTTGACGTGCGCGCGGCGGAACCGCCGATCGGCGGGGGCGACTACGGCCGGCACGCCCGAATCTCCTCCAGAATCCTCGGCCCGACGGTGTTGATCGATCCGGCGCCCAGCGTGATCACCATGTCTCCGGCCCGAGCCAGCGACGCGACCTCTTGCGGAAGATCCGCCAGGCCTTTCACGACGCGAACGCGGCCCGGCGCGGACTGCCCGACGGCTGCCGCGAGCCGCTCGATCGTCACGCCCGGGATCGGGTCTTCGCCCGCCGGGTAGATGTCCGTCAACACGATCTCGTCTGCCAGCGCGAGCGCGGGACCGAACTGGTCGAGCAAATGCGCTGTCCGCGTGTAGCGATGCGGCTGGAACACGCACACGATCCGCGGCACTCCGGTCGCACGCGCGGCCTCGAGCACCGCCCTGATCTCGGTCGGGTGATGGCCGTAGTCGTCGATGACGACGACGCCGCCGGCCTCGCCCTTGCGCTCGAATCGGCGCTCGGCGCCGCGGAACTGCGCCAGCGCGGCCGACGCCCGCTCGAACGGCACGTTCAGCTCGAGCGCGACGCCGATGGCCGCCAGCGCGTTGGCGACGTTGTGTCGCCCGGGCACCGCGAGCGACAGCGGTCCCAGCACTGCGTCGCCGCCGGCCGTGCGGCGGACGATCGTCGCGCGCGAGCCGTAGCCTTCCAGGTTCAGGTCGCGAGCGCGGAGCGCAGCGGATGGCTCATCCAGCCCGTACGTCACGACGCGAGCCGTGGTCCGTCCCGCGATGGCGCGCAGGTGCGGGTCGTCGACGCAGAGCACCGCCGTGCCGGTCGGGGGGACCGATTCGGCGAATCGCTCGAACGCCTCCACGAGGCCGTCGAAGTCGCGATAGCTCTCCAGGTGCTCCTGGTCGATGTTCGTCACCACTGCCACCTGCGGTCTCAGCAACAGGAACGACCGGTCGCTTTCGTCCGCTTCCGCCACGAGCAGCGGCCCGGCGCCCACGCGGGCGTGGCTGCCGAAAGCCGCGAATCGTCCGCCGATCACCACCGTCGGATCGAGCCCCGCCCGATCCAGCACCAGCCCCACCATCGCGGTCGTGGTGGTCTTGCCGTGCGCGCCGCCGATCGCCACACCCTGTCGCGGCGCCATCAGATCCGCCAGGAGCTGCCCGCGGAGCAGCACCGGAATTCCGCGCCGCTCTGCCTCGGCAATCTCCGGGTTCGTCGTGCGCACCGCCGACGAGCGCACGACGGCGTCCACCCGGCCCACGTGGCTCGGCGCGTGTCCCTGGTAGAACACGAGCCCGAGCGACTCGAGGTGCGCGGTCACCGCAGAGGCCTTCACGTCCGAGCCGCTCACCTTCACGCCCTGCCGCAGCAGGATCTCGGCGAGCGGGCTCATCCCGCTTCCGCCGACGCCGACGAAGTGCACCGCGCGGAAACCGTCCGCCTGTGGTTCCATCACGTGTAGCGCAGGCCTTAAGGTCTGCCCATCACCTGTGGCGCACGCCGCCAGGCCTGGCTCACACTCCCGCCAGCGCGAACGCCCGACCGGCAATCACCGTCGCCGCGTCCGGCTTCGCCAGCCGCCGCGCGGCGTCGGCCATGCGGGCCCGGCGAGGCGCGTCGCCGGCGAGCGCGAGCATCGCGGCGGCCAGCCGCTCGCCCGTCAACTCCCGCTGTTCGATCAATTCCGCCGCGCCGGCGTCGGCGAGGACGCGCGCGTTCTGCCGCTGGTGGTCGTCGGTAG